>NZ_JBHTGY010000003.1:0-223930 GCF_042676305.1 Paenibacillus sp. GCM10027630
CCAAATTATTTACTATATTATATCAAATTAACGCGGTGAATTGGTGAATTATATTAAAGAAAAAAAAGACTGCCGAGACTTTCTCGACAGCCTGACATTTTCCTGATAATTGCACGAAGTGCGCCAGACTGCCATGCAATGCCGTAACCGAACCACGAACCCGATACCCGCGATGAGTACGCGCTGGAAAGCGACCTCATCCTATTCATCACTAAGAATACACAAGAATGTGCAAAAAAGCCTTCAATTATTAAAGTGGAATTGAGGGCTTTTTTGCAACCATCTATTCAGGATAAAATGGTGGAGGAGTTGTCTCAAAATGACTTTTGGGACAGCCCCTTATTTTTATTTACCGTCCAAATCTTTACCGTATTAGTGTCCACTATCTCAAACCTAGCCCTTTACAGAACCGATCATAACTCCCTTGGCAAAATGCTTTTGCAGAAATGGATAGACGACAAGAATTGGCAATATGGAAAGAATAATCGAGGCTGAGCGAACGGTTTCCGACGGTGGAGACGCATCGCCTATAGATGCTTCCATCCCAACGGTTTTGGCGCTATTATCAAGAACTAAAGATTTAACCAAAACCTGGAGCGTCCACTTTTTGGCGTCGGTTAAATATAGCAGTGCATTGAAATAAGTATTCCAATGAGATACGGCGAAAAACAGCACGAAGGCTGCCAAAGCGGGTTTGGATAAAGGCAGGATGATTCGGAAAAAGACGCCAAGCTCCGTACAGCCATCCATTTTGGCCGATTCGATCACCTCTGCCGGCAAGGAATCCATAAAGCTTTTTACAACGATCAAGCTCCACGCATTAGTGAGCGTTGGGATGATCAATGCCCAATAGGAGTTCATTAAGCTTAATTCCTTAACAAGCAGGAAGCTCGGAATAATGCCGGCGCTGAATACGAGTGAAAACACAACAAGCCCATAAATCCATCTGCGGTGAGGCAATTTGCGTTCCGTCAGTCCATAGGCCATAGTAAAGGTAAAGGCAACATTTAATAAGGTGCCTACAGCCGTAATGAATACGGTGCTCTGCAATGCGTTCTCAAAGCTGTTGGAGGACAAAATATAAGTGTATGCCCCGAGCGACCATTTTTCCGGGATCAGCTGCAGCGCATATGGAATATACACCGATCTGTGAGTTAATGACACGCTTAACACATAAAGAAATGGAAACAAACACATCGCGGAGATGATTGCCAGCAGCGTGTAGTTGATGACATCAAATGCAGTAACCTTTTTCTGGTGTACAAAGCTCACGGGTTTACTCCTCCTAAAAGTTTTTGCGTTTAGCAAAAACTAGCATCGTAAGCATGATCTGAACTTTGCTTTAGCAAAGTTTACTTCGTAAGCATTACTTAGTAAATGCCCTCATGTCCCATCTTTTTGACAACGTAATTGGAAGCCATCACAAGCGCAAGGCCGACGAGACCTTTGAAAAATCCTACTGCAACGCCCACACTGTACATTCCCCGTAAAATACCGTTGTTATATACATACGTGTCAAAAACATCTCCCACATCTCGCACCAGCGGATTCATCATCAGCAGAACCTGCTCGAAATTGACATCCGTCATATGCCCCAGCCGAAGAATGAGCAGAATGACGATGGTTGGCCGTATGGCCGGCAAAGTAACATGCCAGATTTGTCTGAAGCGGTTCGCCCCGTCCACAACTGCCGCCTCGTATCTTTCCGTATTCACGCCGGCGATGGCCGCCAAGAAGATAATGGTCCCCCAGCCCGCATCCTTCCATATGCTCTGAGCAGTCAGCAAGCCCCAAAATAAATTCACATCATTCAGGAAGGAATACGGCTCCAGGCCGAAAAGCCGAATGAGCTTGTTGAGCAGACCTACATCGACCGATAAAATAAAAAAAGTAAGACTCGCAATGACTACCCAAGATAAAAAATGCGGCATATAGACCAAGGATTGATTAATCCGTTTAAAAACTTCATGCCGCACCTCATTCAACATGATCGCCAATAAAATAGGCAGCGGGAAGAAAAACACCAGCCCGAATATGTTGATCAGCAGCGTATTCCGCAGCATGATGTAGAAATGCTCATCGGCAAACATCTCGTTAAAAAACTTCAAGCCTACCCAGGGACTCTCAGCAAATCCAACAATCGGATTGTAATCCTTAAAAGCGATGAGCAATCCCCACATCGGTACGAGCTTAAAGACGGCGAAATAAAGAAAGCCAGGAATAACAAGCAGATACATGTAGCGATATTTAACATAGTCCGACCAAAACGAGCGTGTACGTGTATGCGGTCGCTCTTTGACTGCATGGCTATTCAAAACGGCCTCTTCCGTTTTCATTCGCATGCTCCTTTCATTGAGAAAATAGCGAGGGTCAACCCGCACGAGGCTACAGCCGCCCGTACAGGTTGACTTGTTGTTCCACAGGCTTCCAATTATTTGCCGAAATACTCCTTATAGCTTTGCGTTTGCTCCATAAAAGCTTTCTTGAGAGCTGCATTGTTTCTTAGCCCATCAATATATTTCTTGTAATCTTCCATACTGATTTTTCCCATAATGGCTTCGGTTCTCTTCTTCTCGAATTCATCCGAATATTTCGGCCATTCCGCCGTCCAGGTAGCCGAACGAATGATTCGGAAAGGATCGACCGTCAGTGTATCGTACACTACCTTCACTTTCTCGCGATTTGCTTTATCGACTTCAACAGGTGCGAGCGGGCTGTCTACTTTATCCCATTCATTTCTTTTGATCGTAAACGGGTCATTCGTAAAGCTTTGGATTTCTTTCAAACCGACGTCGGTCATAATGTATTTGCCATTTTCAACTTTATGATGCACACCTTCGTATCCATAAAACAGTGCCTTCGAATTGTCATCTCCAGCAGCAGTGTTGAATACCTCCAGTATCTTCTTCAGCTTATCCTCCGGAACGCTTTTCGGAATAAAGAGCCCTCCCGTAAAGCCTGGCTCCAGGTAGGCAGCCGCACCTCCCGGCCCTTTAATGAAGGGAACAATCTCCACTTGCGCATTGGGCTTCAGCTTTTTATTTTCTTGCTCCATCCGGTATTGATGCCAGTAATTTTTCGTGTGGAACACCGTTTTACCTGCAGCGAAGAAATTATCCGGCTCTGCCCCCTTCACTGCTGAGAATTCCGGAGACATTAGACCGTCCTTGAATAATTTGCGGTACCAGTCCACCATGTCGGTGTAGGCATCCGATAATATATTTCTGTAAAGACCTCCTTCAGCGTTATACTGTGGAGTGAAGGAACCGAAGGCGGAGGCCATGTTATCGAAGAAGAGAGTCCCAATTAGCTTGCCGCTCGTATCCTTGGCCTTGATTTGCTTGAGCGCGTTGTACAGCTCATCGGTAGTTTTGGGCATAGCTAACCCTGCCTCGTCCAGTAAATCTTTGCGGATCAAGAAACCCGTATTAATCTGTGACCTCGCTCGCGGGATAAAGTAATAGGTCCCTTTATATTTGGAATATTTCCAGGCTGCTTCGGGCACATTTTTTTTCAAATTCGGATACTTGCTCAAATCACCCAGAAACGGGCCCAAATCCCAGAACACGCCTTTGTCAACCGCATTCATCGTGTTAACATCATGAGGATTTTGTGCTGAAACTACGTCAGGCAGCTGTCCAGAGGCAATCGCTAAATTCAATTTCGTTTGAAACTCAGGATCGGGAATCCACTGAACATCCATTTCCAAATTATTTTCCTTTTGAAAGCGCGACCAGAACTGATTTTTCATATCCGGAACTTCGGCGAAAGTAGATACCATCGTGCTGTATTTAAAAGGTTTATTAGTCGCCGCCGGAGCATCCGTACTGCCCTTCCCGTCACTGGCCGGCTGCGACCCCGAACATGCACTAACTACGGATGACATTAAAGCAACGGCAAGCAATGGGGCTGTTTTTCTAAAACCGTTTATTTGCATCCCATTCATCTCCTTATGGTTATCGTCTTCCCCGGATTATTAGCATAGTGGAGCAATACCAAGCTTACCGGACCACTCATTGAGTTTAGCGACCAATTCTTCCTTTAAGTCAATAGCACCTGCGCTAATGATCTCATTTCTACTCCTGGCGGATCGCTGTCCCGGAAGCTGCAAGCCAGCCGCTCTGGCCTCCATCCTGTCTGCCATTTCAGTCGTCCGCTGCCTGAATTTCCGCTGACCCAGAAGCCCATCCGCCTTGATGCAAATTGCGGTATGCGAGGGAATGCCCACTAGACCGCTGCCTGCCTGCGGTTCATCAATGATTTGCCCCTCTGCAAGTATTCCGGTGATGACTTCGCCCAGTATCGTAAGCCCGAAGCCTTTATGAGCACCTACAGGAAGACGGGTTCCTTTGGAAATTGCGGCCGGGTCACCGGTTGCTCTTCCCTGCGAGTCCAGCCCCCAATACGGAGGGACGCTTTCCCCCGCCGCCGCTTTCTCAGCCAGCACCCCATTGGATGCATACGCGAGACAAGCATCGAACATGATGTGATAATCGTTGTCGGTAGGTATCGCATAACCCATTGGGCTAGTGCCAATCACCTTCTCTTTTCTGCCGGGAGCCCCCATGGTTGGTGCTCCCCTCGTTACGATATAGCTGATATAGCCATGCTCCGCAGCAGTCTCCACATAGGGCGTTGAAGCTAACAGATGATGGGTATTGCGTATCGCACACAGACCGATCCCATGCTCATCAGCCAATTGCTCCGCTCTTCTCATAATGAACATGCCGCAAAGCTCCCCTAATCCGTTATCCCCCTCATAATTTTCCAATGCACCAAACTTGTTAATCCGTGTAATGGATGGATTGGCCTTCACCTTGCCGGCAGCAAGACCGGCTAAACGCCCAGGGAGCTCATTCATATCATGATGATTGACTCCACGGTAAGTGGCCCTCATGAATACATCAGCTGCAATAGCCGCATTATCTTCAGTTAATCCCGATGCTTGAAGCAATTGAACCGTTATTCGTTCCAACTCCGTCAAAGATATACGTAAACCAGCCAAGCAGAGCCCCCCTCAATAAAGCAGCATTTCCGATTCTTCCATCCCCGCCTTCACCGCTTGCAGCCTGGAAAGTGTAGCCTCGTCGTAATGTCCCAAAGATAAACCATCGACCCCAAGGTTACTAATCAGCTTTACGCTGCGCTTAATGATGTCTTCATTACTCTCTCCTTTGACATTCGGCCTTACATCGATTGCAGCAATGACATCCTTGTCGTAGCCTATTCCACTGCGTATTTTCAGAATTTTCTGTCTTTTGGCAGCGAGCTGTTCCGTTGTTCCCCACATTTCCGAGTAATCTGATTCGCGAATGGAATCGATATAATCCCGAATGGCTGCAAAATCAAGTCCGGACAGCTCCGGATATTTCAAGTAAGTATTATAACGGAACTCGACTCGCGGGTTAGCCGACTTGACGGCCTGATGGATATCCTTGAATAAGGAGGTTATACTTTTTTGCCGGAATTCCAGCCATTGATACAAAGACGGCACCTGCAACAGCAATGCTGTCACCGATAAATTACTTTGCTCCAGCAATTTTTTTCCTAAGCCGTCACTCAATTCCACACCATTGCGAATTCTGGTCAGCTGCTGCAGATCCGAGACAATTCGGTCCCAGTCATACCCCATAGCCATTGCTTTAGCTCTGCAAGCTCCGCAAAAGCAACCGGCATCGACCGTACTCAGGAGCACATGCAGTTCCTTCTCATCAGCAACGGCTTGATTGTTCCAGCCCATCTTCCCTCCCTCAGCAAACAGGATGAGGCAGCTTTGAATAAAATCAATATCATGCTGCTTGACCGAGCTGTGAAACAGTCCTCGAATATATTCTCGGACATGCTCATGGTTAGGACATAGCAACGATAGCAGAGAACCGTCTATTTTGCGCTGCAGCAGGTAAGGAAAATCTCGCTTTGCAATCGATGCATCAAAAATCGTGTGGGAAATCTCTACACCGACCTTCTTCTTTCTGCTTCTGGCGCTTTCAATCAGCACATCGAGCCAATCCGTATCCTTGAGAAAATCTACAGAACTGTATATGGGTTTTAACGGTGTATTCGCAAAATCCGCTTGATCCAGCCTATAGTACACACAGCTATCTTCCGGCATATAAAATTTACGTTTTGGATTATGCGGATAATACAGCTCTCTGAGCGGGCGTTTCTCCTTATGCATAATACCTACCAGATACACGCTGTTGACGTTAGCATGCTCAGCTAATGTATCGATACAATGATCAGCGCCCTCGTCATGAATGTCCCATGGATACAGGCTTGCCGCTACTTCTTTAATGAACATCCCTATCTCCCCCTTCCTAACGATTCCTTTAGCCTAACTACAGCCTATACAAAGCTCTTGCATTATCCGAAAATATGGATTTATGCAGCGCTTCCGGCAGCTTGGGAAAAGCAAACCGCGGTGAATCGAAATCCCAATGCGGATAATCACTGGCAAACATCAAGATATGCTCCGCGTCCATCATCTCAAGCGTTTGAAGTAAAAACTTATCCGGCTCCGGTCTCTCCAATGGCTGGGAGGTAAGCCTCACATGCTCGCGAAGATATTCGCTTGGCCTCTTCTTCAACCATGGCACTTCAAATCGCAGTGCCTTATACTCGGCGTCAAGCCGCCACATCAATGCCGGCAGCCAGGCCACTCCACCCTCAACCAGCACGATTTTCAAACCGGGAAATCGTTCGAACACACCTTCGGTAAGCAAGCTAACCAGATGCGCTTGAAAGCCTAGCGACAAACAGGTGTGCCACTCAATATAGTGGGTAGGATATCCTGGTGTTGGCTGAATATTGATACCCATCCCGTCCGTACCGGGATGAATCGCCAAAGGAAGTCCATACCTCTCACATGCTTCGTAGATAGGATAGTATTGTCTCTGCCCAAAAGGCGCCCTCGCGCCCGAGTCGGTCATAACTTGAACAAAATGTGGATGATCGGCCCAGCGCTCAATTTCTGCGGCCGCCGCCGCAGGGTCCTGATGTGCAATTGTAATGGACCCCTTGAATACGCCATCGCTGTTATATTTGCTTAACCATGTTGCTGCAAGCCATTCATTGTAGGCAGCAGCAATGGCTGTTCCAAAATCAGGGTCGGGATGCAGGTTGCAAAAAGCGCGCGGCAATAAGATACAATGGTCGATTCCGAATTTGTTAATATGCTGTTCTCTCAGAAAATCAGGATCGGAGCCGCCAGGACCTCCGCCGGGTGGACGGGAGTCCAGTCTCTCGCCATGAACCGGGTTTCCAAAAAAACCTCTGCCACCGCTGTTGTACCTATCCTTCCAAGGCTGACTCAAGAAGGCTTTAATCTCATCCTTGTCCTTGGGATAGGGATGTACATCACAATCGATAATGCCTTGTTTGGTCTGTGTCAATGGTACGCGACCTCCTTCAAGCTTGCCGTTTATCTGTTAATAGATACGATCACTTGCTCTTCTTCCACATTGACGGGATACGTTTCCAGCTTCGGAAGCTCCACTTCTGCTTGCCCCACTTCAACCTCGTACGTCTTCACCCAGCAGCGGTTGGGATCGAAGAGGGAATGACCGTTGGTCAAGTCGAACTCCCAGCCATGCCAAGGGCATCTCAATATTTCACCCTCTCGTCCGTACAGAAACTCGCCTGGCTTGGACGGAAGCGTTGTCCCCGACACTTTTCCCACACATAATGGAGCCTGCTGGTGCGGACAGCTGTTCTTCACAGCGTAATATTTGCCATGTACGTTAAAAACACCGATTGAAAGACCCTCTAGCGATACGATTTTTTTATGACCCGGTAAAATTTCATTTGTATTCCCAACAATATGTTTAGCCATAAGCCTTCCTCCCTCCTTAATTCAAGCCGGATGATTTACTTCAAGCCGTAGAACTCCTCCGCATTTTCGAAAAAGATGCGGTTATACAGCTTCTCCGGAAGCTTGGGGAAGGTCAGCTTCGGATTATCAAAGTCCCAGTGCGGATAGTCGCTGGAGAACATCAGCAGATGCTCGGCATCCATCATCCGAAGCATATGCAGCATATCCTCATCGTTATCCGGCCGTTCCAGCGGCTGTGAAGTAAGGCGAATATGGTCACGCAAATATTCGCTCGGGCGCTTCTTCACCCATGGAATCTCAACCCGAAGCGCCTTGTATTCCATGTCAAGCCGCCACATTAAAGGAACGAGCCATGTGGAGCTGCCCTCTACAAGCACGATCCGTAGATCGGGATAGCGCTCGAAGGTTCCTTCGGTGAGCAGGCTGACCAGATGCGCCTGAAAGCTGAGCGACATACAGGTATGCCATTCGATATAATGGCTCGGATTACCAGGCGACGGAAGAATATTAATGCCGATTCCGTCTAATCCAGGATGCAGCGCGAGCGGCAAGTTATGGCGGCAGCAAGCCTCGAAGATCGGGTGAAAATTCCGGTGGCCCATCAGAAATCTGGCGCCGGAATCGGTCGTTACCTGAATGTTGTGCTTGTGATCAGCCCAACGGTCGATTTCCTTGGCAGCATTAACCGGATCGCTATGATTGATGACAATTGATGATTTGAACACCCCATCATAATTATCCGGCCCGATCCAAGTATCGGCGATCCACTCGTTATAGGCGGAGGCTATCGCATTGCCGTAGTCCAGATCCGGGAATTGACAGCTGTTTTCCCGGGGGATCAGAATGGCCGTCTTAATATTGTTTTCTTCTATTAATTGTTTCCTGACAAAGCTTGGATCGGAGCCGGCCGGACCTCCACCCGGCGGATGCGAATCCTGGCGCATGCCGTGGAATGGATTGCCATAGAACAACCCTCTCCCGCCTCCACGGAAACGGTCCCTCCAGTATTTAGGCATATACGGTTTAATTTGATCCAAACTTTTGGGAATGGGGTGCACATCACAATCGATAATACCCGGCTTTGTCCGCTTATTCTGTCTTGCCGCCGGATTTACAGTTTCTTCATTGATGGACATCTACTACACCTCCTTTGCCTTATATTCACCATTATTTTACCTGACTGGGTGAATACTCCTTAAGCCATTCTCTCAGTGGAACATCCTCTTCGGTAGGTGTATAATACCCGTTGCAATTCGTTCCCGCTCCCAACAGCTGACGGCGAATCGGATCGGCTTTGGACCACAGGCTTTGAACCGTCATATCATCCTTCGTCCGGATCCAACGATAGCCGTATCCGTAGAAGAGCACTTTCCGAGTAATATCCGACCAGTTCGGGCTTGCCGAATGCCATAGGCGCCGATCAAAAAATACGGCCGTACCAGGCTTCACACAAACCGGAATCGCCCCTTCCAGCTGACCGAATCCGCTTTCCGGACGGCTCATCGAATTTTTCAGATGACTGTTCGGCACGATCCAGAAATTGCCCCGTCCCGCTTCTGACAGATCGGAGAGGAAGTAAGCTACCTTAATCGACATCCGCGGGCGCGGCTCCGACTCCATTTCCACATTCATCCGTCCGCTGTCCTGATGCCACCCGAACGTCTTATCCGTAGGCTGCTGCCCGGTCGGAGGCGTCACAATCATATGTGCATGATACAGATAAATATTCCAGCCCAGAATCCCCCAAACCTTCGGCAGTATTTTCTCATAATCAACGAGATCGAGAAACATCTCATGATCCGGAATAAAGTTGGGATGAAATAAAGCTTTGGTTGTATCGTGACCTGCCTGAACATTTTCATCGAATATACGGTCAACTTCCTTGGTCAGCGCTGCCACATGCTCGGGGGATAAAGCATTCTCCACGATCAAATATCCGGTTTCCTCAAAAGCCTTGCGTTCTTCCTCGGTTAAAGCGTACTGCAAGCAAGTTTGCTCCATTGGTGATACCTCCGTTTGAATAGTTTTAGCGAGGTGAGCGAGCCCAATCCGGGAACCAAGAGCTCATCCCTACACCGTAAGCATAGTTTCTTTTTCCACTGTGCACCATTAACGATCCCCGTACATTTGTATAATCCTACAAAAAATCAAAAAAATTTTTCAGCCCGATTTCTCATTTAAAAAGTCTGTTGGCGAACAGCCGCTCAGCTTTCTAAACACACGGTTAAAATAAGCCTGATCACAAAATCCGGTTTCCTCCGATATTTCGCGAATGGACATTCCCTTGGACAGCATCATATCCTTGGCCATCGATATCCGTACATCGTGAAGATATTCAATAGGGGTAAAGCCTGTCACCTCTTTAAAAATACAGGAAATATAATTAGGGGTTTTCCCGCCGAATTCCGATAGCTCCTGCAGCTTGATGGACTGGTTGTAATGCTTAAGAATATAATTTTTAATATCCTTTACAAGCTTCATTTTTTTAGAGCTCACTTCCTCATAATCCAAGTCATAATTAACCATACTGAGCATTTCCAGCAGGATAGCGTTACAAAATGTATCAAGATAAGCCCCTTTCATCAGCCAATGATGATTTAGTAAGGAAAATCTCTGTTTAAAGTAAGGAAAATTTTGAATTTTCAATTTGAAGGTTTTCCGCCTATCCAGTATTGGGAGCCCCAGTTTAGTCAGCTCATCTTCTTGCACACCGAAAAAAGTGGCATATCTTTGATGGTATTCGATTGCGCTTCCACTGCGTACTGAGCCGGCCGGAACAAACAAAACATCTCCTTTTTGTAGCGGTATAGTTTCATCATCAACCCAATAAATTAAACGGCCGCTTGTAATAAACAGCAGTAAATGGTAGGGATTGGATAAATGGCTCATGGTCCACTTACTGTCCAAATCCTTCACATAACATGATTGAAGCTCCAACATATACATCGCCCCTTCAAAGTTTAATTCTTTGTCCTTTAATTCATCATAAGCTCGTAGCTGTCCGCAAACTCTTTAAACGCCTTCTTGAACTCAGGCTTCTCCCTGTACTTTTTCACGAAGTCCTCGTATTCTTCCATCGGAATCAAGCCCATTACAGCCTGGGTTCGTATCGATATATAATCGTCTTGCACCTTGGGCCACTGCTTTAACCAGGTTTCCGACCTGATGACGCGGAACGGATCTATTTTTTCTTCTGCTTCATATAGAGTTTGGGCCACTGCTTTCATTTTATCGTTCCATTCCTTCGGTGCGGTGTAGTTCACGACCTTCTGCCATTCGTCATCGGCGTTTGGAAAAATTTGCATCACCGCATTATTAAGCTCTTTTTTAGCCAGCTCGGTTGGAATTCGTTTACCGTCTACCTTATTGTAATGAACACCCTCAAAGCCGCGAAGCAGCTGATCCGTCACTTCCGGTGCGGCAGCCTGGTTGTACATTTGCAAAATTCGCAGCGCCTTATCCTTAGGAACGCTTCTGGCAATGACGAACCCTCCAGTGAAAGCCATTCCATATTCTCCCGAGTGTCCTTTGGGTCCATTCAAGTAGGTGATAACGCCAGCCTCGTAGCCAGGGTCGATCCTCTTCAATTCCTGCTCGTACGTATAGCTGTGATACATATTCCTGAAATAAGTGAGAGCTTTGTCCGAACGGAACATATTTTCTTTATCACTCCCCTTTAAAATTGCAAATTCCTTCGACATCAATCCCATGCTGTAAACATGACGATACCATTTCACAAATTCCGTATAGCTGTCGGTAAAATATTTGTAGATAAGCCCGCCTTCGTTGTTATATACCGCTTCAAACCCGCCAAATGCATTGAAAAAAGCTTCTTCAAAATGCAGCCCGACATAACGCTTGTCAGGATTAGCATCCATAATTTTCTTTAAGGAATTTACGTATTCATCCAATGTTATCGGTTGGGGCAGCCCCAAATTATTAAATAAATCGGGACGCCAATGAAGCCCTCCATCCAACAGCGGGCGTGCACGGGGAATCACGTAATTCCGACCTTCGATTTTCGTATATTTCCAAGCGGTTTCTGAAATATTGTGCTTCAAATTTGGAAAGCTCTCCAAATTCCCCGCCAATTCGTTGACATCCCAGAACAGCCCTTGCTTGACAGCTTTATTAAACACACTGTCATCAATCGTATTCAACACCATAACCTCGGGCAAATCTCCAGATGAAAGCACCATTCTCAATCTTCTGTCGTAGTCGTCAAGTGGAATAAATTCAGCTTGCAGCTTTACTTGAAACATTTCCTGTATTCGGGTCCAAAAGCGGTTGTTCAAGTCCGGCGTTTCCAGCGGAGTATTCGATAATGCCTTCAATGTAAACAGCTCATGGTGACCTGGCATCCTTTCCGCAACAAGCAAATCCTCATCGCTTTTGCTTCCATGACTCGCTTTGTCGGCAGAACTGTGCCGGTCAACAGTGCTGCACCCGGACATCATCGCTGTAAGCAGAACTATAGTCAGTGGCAATACGAGCTTTCGGCGCATACACGTCCCTCCCTTTTAGTACCGGAGAAAATCATCTAACCATTCATGTGCGGATTGCGTACATATACTATTAATTGTAACCGCTTTCTAAAATTGCGCTACGGATTCGTTTCGGAACATAGGGTACTATTTTCGGAACTTGCTTACATTCGGTTTGATACAAGCGGGATATGTAAAATGACTTGTGTACCCTCGTTATCAATACTGTAAATCTCAATGCCATACTGTTCTCCGAAAGCAAGCCGAATGCGCTGATGAATATTAAGCAAGCCCAGCCCTCTTGAAGCGATGTCTCCCTCGGTCGGATCAACTGCGCGCAGAGAATGCCTCAGCTTCTCCAATTCTTCCGCCTTCATTCCCTTGCCGCTGTCTGATATTTCGAATCTGACCGTATGATCGGCTGTCACCAAACCGGTTATGGTCAATACTCCTTTTCCGTTTTTCCGTTCAAGACCATGATAAATAGCATTCTCCACAATCGGCTGCAAAATCATTTTGGGCATTCTCATTTCCAGAATATCCTCATCCACACTAATAGAGACGTTAAATTTATCCATATAACGAATCGACATAATACGAACATAGTCCTGAATACATTCCAGCTCGTTTCTTATGCGGACGAAATTTTCCTCTTTGATACTGTATCTGAAAATTTTGGCCATCGAGGTGGAAATCTCGACAATCTCCATCACCCCGTTGGCTAAACCGATGCTGCGGATGCATTCCAATGTATTATAAAGAAAATGCGGGTTGATCTGGCTTTGCAGAAACGATAATTCCGCCTGTTTTTTGGCAATTTCCATTTGGTACAGAGAGGTTTGGGCTTGAATGAAGAGCTCATTCGTCTCATCCAGCTTGTCCAGCATCTTATTAATTTCTATGGACAATATTCCTATTTCATTTTTTACAGGCAGCTGCAATCTCTGCTTTCCCCCATTGTTCCCTATGTAATTAACAAAACGGACAATTCGGCCAAAAGGAACGGTTACACTACGGATAAAAATAAGGCCCATAATTAAAATTAGCAGCGTCATCACAGCACCTATAATAAAACCAATGTTTCGGACCAAACGAAGCTCATCTGTCATCTCATTCACAGGAATGAGACTTACAATTTTCCAATTCAACTGCTCGATATCTTTAGCTTGAACATGATTCAGCTTTTCCCGAAATTGTATTTGCTGATCCTTAATATGGCTATCAATGCCTTTAAGAATCTCACTATCAAACAAGCTGCCTTTCATAAAACGCTCATCAGCCGAAACGACATTGTACTCGCTATCGAGAATCAGCAGCAGCGAGCTTGGAGTCGCTTTGATATCCGTCAATATCCGGTCCATAATTTCCGTCTTGTAAACAACAATAACCATGCCCAATTCAGTAAAGCCATTCGTTTCATTTAAGGAGGAAAATACAGGATGAACATAGATATAGGCTAACTTCTCCATCTTCTCGGGATTATAAATTTTACCGAAAAATTGCGATTCCGGGTAGCGCATATCGGGATGGTACTTCTTCTCAAGCTCCCCAAGAATGAGATAATCAAACGGACTTGAAGCGCCGACAATATTCCTTTCTTTATCTACTAAAATAATCGATTCGATATTTTTGTTGGAAGCTTTGATCCCCGAAATAATCTCCAGCACATTTTTATTCAGCTTAAGCCTGTAGATAGGATCATCCGAGCCCATATAATCATGAATGACTGTGTTGTAGGAAGAGGCCAAGGCGGCATCTTTAATATCCTGTGTAAAGGAGATAATATTCTCCTCTACTTGCCTTATAATTCTTGAAGTATGCACATTCTCCTTATCTTCAGCCAAACTGTAAAATTTACTATAGTAAAAAATCTGCAATGAAAATATCATCAACGTAGAAATTGCTACGAGCAGCAGCAGCTGATTCTTTAGGTTCAATCGGGAGATGATTCTCATCTTATCCTCTGCCCTCTCCATAGTTTGGATCCATCTGGCTCTTCTTGTAATTTGTAGGTGTGATTCCGTACCACTTTTTAAATACTTTGTTAAAATAATGGTAATCCTTATAACCCGTTTCCCGGCAAATTTCCGAAATCGTTAAATCGCTTTCCCTCAGGAGGCGCCCCGCCTTTTTCATACGCAGACGAGTTACGTAATCCGTAAAGGTAACTTTGGCCGTCTTCTGGAACAAATCGCAGCAATAGGTATAATTGATATAAAATTTATTGGAGAGCTCTCTGAGATGAAGGTCTTCCTCATAATGAAGGTTTACAAACTCAAGCAGCTCCTTGAAATTCTCATTAACCGTCGGATCCGGCTCAGGCAAGGCAGATTCAATGCCTGATTGAATAAAATGCTTCAAGCATTCACACAGCTCCTGCAGGTTATCGAATTTATTGACAAGGGCTCCGTAATCCATAAAGCTTAGCTCCTCATGAAAATGAACCTCTCCTCCGTTATATTTATTGTTAAATGTAGAGATAATCTGGTTCCACAAATATACCGCATCCTTCATACCCGCCCCTTCTTTTCTAAAAAGCTCGGGAATATCATCTAGCAGCATGCTGACCTGATCAGGAGAAGAAGGATGTACAGCGGCACAAATGACTTGTACGACCTTTCGTACCACTGGGTGAATTTCTTTGCTCTGCTTGTACACACCGCCGGTTAAGTAGATGAAGGAGGAATGCATAGCAACATGAGCTTCCTCAATAAGCTTCGAGATTTCTTCCCGTGAAGAGGAGGTTTCACTGACTCCTATGTAGAAGCGATCCTTGATATGGGCTGAAGCCGCTTCATATTGGGCAGCGAGCAGCGGATATTGATTATCGGAGCAGCCGAGTATTAGGATCATTTTATTAGGGTCTGCACGGACAATGATGTGCTCTATATTCCGGACCCATATTGCGGCCTGTTCCAGCTGTTCGGGTGCAGCGGCTGATAAATAAACAGTTTGGAATTGGGTCGACGTAACCCCCCTGCTTATTAACAGCTGTTTGATCATGGTATCATCCGCATGATTCAGTGTGTCCAGGAAATCCATGTCCTTCTGATGTTTGACCCGCTCCAGATGCCGCAATAGCCGCTCAAGCAATGCTTCTGCTTCTTCAAATTGAAGCGGTTTCAACAAATAATCGAAACAGCCGAGACGGATCGACTCTTGGGCATAATGAAAATCGGAGGCACCGCTTATGATGATAAATTCCGACCTTATCCCCTGCTCTCTGCACTGCTTCATCAATTCGATTCCGGACAATTCCGGCATTCTGATATCTGTCAATATAACATCCGGCTTCTGACGGACTATGATGTCGAAAGCTTCCAGGGAATCCGTCGTTTCCCCGATGACCTGGAACCCAAGCTTATCCCATTTAAATGTGCTGCGTATTCCCTTTAATACCCAAGGCTCGTCATCCACGATCAATACACTATACATGCCGCATCCCCATTTCATGTACGAATGATAGAATCAGTTCATGCCTTTCATCAGCTTCCATTTTTTTGATTATATCCTTTACTGATTCATTTGCATAATGCTTTCCCAGCTTTCCTAACGAGTAAACAAAAGAAATTTTCGATTGACTTGTATACAAGTACACATGTATACTCTGGATAGTCGGGTTTATGAATAATCCAAATACATGGAGGTTCTATACGATGTTAAAAGTAGCTATTATCGGGGCAGGTGCGATAAGCAGGGCTCATATCGAGGCTTATCTGCAATTTCCTGAACGCTGTCAAATTGTTGCGATTGCTGACATCTACGAAGACAAAGCACTGGAGCGCATTAATACATACAAACTGAATGCTAAAGCGGTAAAGGATTATCAAGAACTGCTGCAAGAGGATATTGATCTCGTATCCGTATGTACCCCACCTTATACCCATGCTTCTATTACAGTAGATTTTCTTCGTTCAGGCAAGCATGTCTTGGTAGAAAAGCCTATGGCTTCTTCTTTGCAGGAATGTGATGAAATGAATCAAGCAGCTGAAGAAAGCGGGAAAATCCTCTCTGTTGTAGCGCAAAACCGCTTCAAAACACCGATGATGAAGCTGAAATCGGTGCTCGAAAGCGGTTTAATGGGTCCTATCGTTCACGCCCAGGTGGATTCCTTCTGGTGGCGAGGACATTGTTACTATGACCTATGGTGGCGCGGCACATGGGAGAAAGAAGGCGGAGGCTGCACTCTCAACCATGCCGTTCACCATATCGATGCGTTCCTTTGGATGATGGGACGGCCGAGTGAACTGCAGGCATTTATGAGCAACACCTCGCATGATAATGCCGAGGTCGAGGATCTTTCGATCGCTATGCTGCGTTTTCCAACAGGCGCCTTAGCTCAAATTACAAGCTCTGTCGTTCATCACGGTGAAGAACAACAGCTCATCTTCCAAGGGAAAGATGCACGAATTTCTGCCCCGTGGAAGCTAAAAGCCTCAAGCTCAAGGAGCAATGGATTTCCTGAGCCTTATCCGGATTTGGAGAAACAAATACAAGAGCTATACGACGCCTTGCCTGAGGTACAGTTCGATGGACATACCGGACAGATCGATAACTTCATGTCCGCTATTGAAACCGGCTCCCCCATACTCATTGATGGCGCGAGCGGGCGCAATACGCTTGAATTAATTATAGGAATTTACAAGTCAGCCAGCACTGGAGTGAAGGTACAGTTTCCGCTGAGTCCAGACGACCCGTTCTATACGCGTGAGGGCATTCAGGCGAACGCAACTCACTTTTACGAGAAGAAGGCTTCGGTTACAAACTTTCAGGATACAGTCATTACGACCGGAAGCAGCTACTTGAAATAATTGTAGGTAAGGCCGTGACCGCTTCATTAGGGTTACGGCCTTTTCATTCTAGTTCAGTCCATTCTGACTGTGAATCGGATTCAGGATTAGCCACGATATTAGAATCCGGATCCGATTCTTCAGACTCGGACTCAGGATCAAGCTCCGGATCAAGCTCCGGATCAAGAATTGGCGCTTCTTTTTTACCGTGAACCGCTTCAAACATCCTTCGCTCACCGTCCGCTAACAGCCATTCCATCAATGGCATCTGTCTGCGATACTGCTTGCGCCACTTCTCAGCCGGCGTGGAAGAATAAGCAGCTTGGCATAAGAAAAACAAGCTTACCTTGGCAATAGCGATGGGAAGAATTTTTAATTCCTCCTCCGTCAGGTTTGCGTAGCCTTTAATAAAAATTTCATCAAAGGTCTTGGCGTAATCCGGCAGCAATATATAAATCGCCCACAACGCATACGCAATGTCATGAACACGTTTTCCCTGCTGAATAAAGTCAAAATCCATTACACAATACACTTCATCGGATTTATACAGCTGATTCCAAAAATGCCAATCCCCATGTATAATCCCAGTTGGTAAATCATCCTGAGACTCCTCCCAGGTTTCCAATATGTGTTCGGCCAGCTTCTCTACTTTTTTAAGCTCATGCTTCGGAATACCCTCTATATTCTTCAATAGATCGATGGTATTCACAAAGTAATGGCGTGAGCGATAGAAAGACCAGTCAGGCTCGGGCCCTGGTCTCGTGTTTTGCAGCGATTGGTGAAAGACGCTAAGGGTGCGAGCGCTTGCTCTGACTTGATTATGCCGACATTGAAAAGCATCTGCCTTTACAAAGGGCGTTACCTGTAGCAGCTTATCCTTGTAGTTAATAAAAGGATCTCCGCTTGATGTAAGAATAGGATTTAAAACCGGTACTCCATATTCACTCAGCGTTGCAAATACTTTTTGAATATAATGCAAATGCTCCTCCGTGTTGGACCGATTCAAGATTCTAACTACAAATTCACCTTGGCTCGTTTCCACCTTGATATTGATATTGTAGGATCCCCCTAATTTACGCCCTATCCCTTTAAGCTTCCCTATCGGGAACCATTGGGACAAGTATTTGACCGCAAATAAAACGTCATTCGATAAATGCCCGGAGGTTCCCATAACGATCGCTCCTTGTCACGATATGATCCATCCATGTTGTGTACATATCACGGTCCAGCTCTTTGATATGCCTCAGGAATGGAGCCAGCAAACTCATTTTCGACAATCCTTTGAGCATAACTTTGGGAACATCATACTCCCTGTTGTAGGAATTGACCAAATCGATAATTTTGCCAGACTGCCCCTGCTGAATATAAATGTGAAATAATGCAGCATCAATTCTTGTGAAGCCCAAGCGCTGCATCTCATAAATAATGTGTAAAATTTGCTCAGAATCGCTTCTTGTAATAGTTCCTCTTTTGGATAGTATTTTTTTTAACGGCTCCCCCTGAATGAACTCAATAATCAAATAATTAGGCCCATTCTCATAAAGTTTAGGAATAATCGGGGAGCCTTCGGCAAGGCGATATGAATTGTATTCCATTCGAGCATGTTTTTCGTTGTTATAAAATTTAATGCATCGGTCAGATGAAAGCTTATAAACCGACCCTTGTTTTCCCCGCCCTATTAGAACCGCGCCGGGAGGCAGCTGATTAATATCCAAGCTTCCCACCTCATAATCAACATTATTTAAACTCCACATTTATACACATTATTCGTGAAACGGAAAAAGAATATGGGATTATGACGGATTTAAATTGCTTTTGGCTAAAATCCACTATTGTACATATCATCCATTCACCTAATGACATATGCTTAGAACTAGATGCAAACCAAACCTGCTTAATGGAGGTGATTCCATGCTAAAGAAAAAACGGGGAGCACAATCCTTACTGCCTAAGAAGAAGAAACAAACCGCAGTCACGCTTAAAAAAATCCACGTTCCTAGCCCTGCAACCCTGGAACCCCCTATCCTTTCGAAGCTTTCAGTACCCATGCGTATCTTAATGGTGATCGATCAGTTAAACATAGGTGGAACCGAAACCTATACTCTTTCTATAACAAGAGAACTCATAAAAAAAGGCGCTATTGTAGTTATTGCTTGTAAAAAAGGGAAGCTGCTAGAGCATTTTCTAGGTTTAGGATGCCCTTTCTACGAAATTGATTTTGTCCTGGATAATTATGAGCTTGATCGTGAAAACCATATCAAAAATTTGCAGCTGCTTAAATCCGTCATTCTATCTGAGCGAATCGACCTTGTGCACGGACATCAAATCCCTTCCGGCAGCCTGGCTCGGACAGCCGCTGAACAAATGAGCATTCCTTTCGTATTTACCGTCCATGGTGCTTACTATGATAGGGATTTTTTAGAAGCTACTCAAAAAAGCTCGACGATTACTTGTGTAAGTCCTTCTATCAGAAGGCTGCTGAAATCGAAGGGGATCAACTCCAAAGTAATTGCCAATGGGATCGACACACATGAATATCATGCGTATGGCGCTTCTTATCTGGACCATTTCCGAGCTAGGCTAGGCATTCCTCACTTCGCGACTATTATCTTGTACGCAGGACGTTTATCTTGGGAGAAAGGGGAGATTGGCGAGGAGATCATTCGTACCATTGATGCGATGAGGAATAATGGTTATCCGAATTTGCATCTTATTATTGCGGGAGGAGGAAACAAGCAGGAAGATATTATTAAGCTTGCTACAACTAAACAGAAGCCCGGCTTCGAAACGTACATTCATTATGTCGGCGAGGTAATGAACATGGGCGCCTATTATTCGCTGAGCGATTGTGTAATTGGTACAGGGAGAGTCGCACTCGAGGCTATGTCATGTGAGCGGCCGTTAATTGCTTCTGGAAGCAGAGGGCTTCTTGGGATCGTCAAGCCGGATAATTATGAAAAAGCGTGGGATTGCTGGTTTGGGGATCATGATAGTGACAAAAAATTATCGAGAGCCTTGTTAACAGCCCACTTGAGGAAAATTATTAATATGGAGCCCAAAGCCAAGTCACATTTAGTGCAATCCGGCAAAAAATTCGTCAATGACAGGTTTCAAATCTCACAAATGGTAGAGCAGCTTATCGATATTTATCAGCAGTCTATTCAGTTGGATATGGAAGATGCGCACAAGCGCATTGCACAGCAGAAGTAATCTTTTATTAAACCATGTTATGGAGTGATGGTGGTGGATAATTATCAAATCGTTCCGTGGATCGATCATATTTTATCTCCGGAAATAGTTCATGAGCAATATGTCCCACCTGAATTGGAGATATTGGCCAGACAGGTGATGGAGCTTTACGATATGCAGGTTAATGAAATGATTCTGATTACATCGAAGCCTGACAAGGGCGGGGCTATTTGGAAAATCGGTACTAATAAAGGAAACCGCAGTATTAAGGTCCTGCACCGTCGTCCGCAAAGGAGCCTCTTTAGTATCGGAGCTCAGGAGTATATGGCTGGTGTAGGAGCACGGGTCCCATCGTTCATTCCAACCAAGGATGGCAATAACTATGTTGAAGCCGGCGGAAAGATGTGGATCGTAACCGAATGGATAGAGCCGCTGCTGCCTGTATCCAAGATCGACCTGGAGGGCGCTGCTTCACTTTGCTACGGACTGGGAGAGTTCCACAAAAACTCCAAGGGCTATGTTCCTCCATTTGGTTCGGAGGTATCGTCCCGGCTGTACAGCTGGCCTAAATACTATGAGAAAATCATTGCCAAAATCAGCTGGTTTCGGGATATCGCCAAAGCTTATGGAGACTCTCCTGCGAGTGCAAGCTTACTCGCTGTCGTTGATGATTTTGATAGGCAGGCTAATGAAATATTGGAGCGCTTCAAGCAGTCCCCTTACCCCAAAATGCTAACCAAAGGTGAAGCTCATTGGGGACTCGCCCACCAGGATTACGGTTGGTCCAATGGCCAAATGGGTCCGGGAGGTATTTGGGTTATAGATTTGGATGGAGTATCCTATGACCTGCCCATTCGCGATTTACGCAAACTGATGACCAGTACGATGGATGACATGGGAACTTGGGACATAACCTGGATACGCGGCATGATCGACGCCTATCATCAAGCTAACCCAATAGATCAGGAAACCTTCGAAATATTATGGTTAGATATGGCTTTTCCTAATGAGTTTTATAAGCATGTTAAAGAAATTGTGTTTGAGCCGACTCTATTCCTTCAAACTGAACTCGAAGCGATCCTGCAAAGGGTTATGGCAACAGAAACGAGTAAATGGCAGGTTTTAACCGAGCTCGAAAACGATAAATCGAATTACCCGGTTGGAGATTACACGATGGAGGAAAGCGAAACCTTATACAACTTTGATCATCCAGACCGCTCTCTTCTATTGCCTCCACAAAAAGACTTTTGGGAGACGCCATTTGCTGTGAATGACCCGTTCACTGTTCAGCCTGATCTTGTACCGGCCGATGAGGATATTCCTTTTAACCAGCAGCCCGATCTTGTACCGGCCAATGAGGATACTCCTTTCACCCAGCAGCCTGGTCTTGTTCCGGCCAATGAGGATACTCCTTTCACCCAGCAGCCTATTCTTGTACCGACCAATGAGGATATTCCTTTCACCCAGCAGCCTGATCCCGTATCTGCCAAGGAGGGTACTCCTTTCACCTTCCAGCCCGATCTAGTCTCTGCAAATAAGGATACTCCTCTCATACAGCAGCCTGATCTTGTTCCGGCATTTAAAGAAATTGCACCCCAATTTTCAGAAGAAAGAATGGTAGTACAATTGCCTGTCTACTCGGAGGCTTCTGTAAATATCCCAACTGTTCCAGTAATTGAGATGCCACAGCAAGCGGCTGTTAACCAAGATCCTGTACCTGCTGCCTTAATCCACATACCGGCTCCTGCACCTAACCGCTTCACGCTTCGAATACCCAAACGAAAAACCAAGAACAGTAAAAAAACAGGCAAGACCAAGAAAAAAATCCGCAAAAGAGTTCTCAAAGCCAAACCAGGCTCCCGTGTCAAACTAGTGCGGAAGCTAAAGAAACCGCTTCTGAAAAAATCAGTAAAACCGTTATTAAAATCAAAAAAGAGCATTTCGAAGCGCATAAAGGGAAAAGGCAACAAGAACATCTCACATCCATTGAAAAGGCAGAATAACCCCAGACCAAAGACTGCTTAGGAAAGATAGGTGTTAATTCGTGAATATTTTGATGATTTGTACGGAAAAGCTGCCAGTCCCAAATATTAGAGGCGGGGCCATCCAAACCTATATCTGCGGAGTGGCCTCTCTCTTAAGCAAGCATCACAGAATAACGATTCTCGGCAGAACCGATCCCGATTTACCACTGGAGGAAATTGTAGACGGTATCCGCTATATCCGTATTGATTCTGCTGGGTTATTAGATGTTTATTCCAGAGGTGTGATCGAATTTCTTGAAAACACTCAGGAGCAATATCATATCATTCATATCTTTAATCGCCCTAAGCTGGTCCTTCCTGTCAGGAAGTTTGCCCCTAACTCCAGAATTATATTAAGTATGCATAACGATATGTTTAATCCTGCCAAACTCCGCAGAGGTGAAGGCAATGCGGTTTTGGAGCAAACCGAACGTATTATTACAATAAGCAATTATATAGGCAGCGCTCTTCTTGATTACTTCCCTCAAGCCGGCCCGAAATTAAGAACCATATACTCAGGGGTGGACTTGGCCCGTTTTGCCCCTTGGGTTGAGTCGTCAAGCGCACTGGAAGCAAGAGAAAGCTTAAGATCCGAATATAACCTATCGAATAAGAAAATCATTTTATTTGTAGGTAGACTTTCTCGTAATAAAGGTCCGCATGTATTGGTGCGTGCGATGTCCGAATTACAGCATTCGGACGCTGTACTTGTCGTAGTAGGAGGCGCTTGGTTCAGCGATAACACCGTAAGCGATTATGTTGCATACGTTCGGGCGCTGGCTGAGCGTGCACCCTTGCCGGTCATCACTACCGGGTATGTGCAAGCTCATGATGTGCACCGTTGGTTTTGTGCAGGGGATATATTTGTCTGCACTTCCATCTGGCAAGAGCCATTGGCTCGTGTTCATTATGAGGCCATGGCAGCCGGGCTTCCTTTTCTCACAACAGCAAGAGGAGGCAATCCGGAAATTGTAAGAAATAATAATGGAATCTTAATTTCCGACCCGGAAAACCCAACTGAATACGCACAAAATCTTAATACTATGCTGTCAGACCTGAAGCAGGCACGTCAGATGGGAATTAATGGCCGGCGTTTAGCCGAGCAGCATTTCACATGGGAACGTGTGGCTAGTGATATTCTATCCGTATGGGAACAGGGATAACCCTCTATTCACTAAACCGAATTTGGCTTGTACCCTAAGAGAAAAATACTGAAATCGTATCATTTCAAAAACAATTTAACCCGGTAAATGTACCGGGTTATTCATTATTTACTTTAGTCAACACATCTGAATGAGGTGAGACATTATGTCTACAATAAAACTGGATTTGTCTGTTGTTTCATCATCATCTTCTTCTTAGTTTTCTTCTTCTTCTTCTTCTTCTTCTTCTTCTCCGTCTTCTTCTTCTTCTTCTTCTTCTTCTCCGTCTTCTTCTTCTTCATTTAACTCATACTCTGTTTTGGATCCATCTGCATGTTCCAGTTCAATTTCATCAACTTGCTCCCAATCTACTTCCTTAATCAAGCTTTTGATTGCATCTTCTCTAGAATCATCCAAAGAATAATCTTTCTTATCACCGTTAAGATACTCCACTTGAACTTCTACGATCTCAGCATTGCCTTCCAGAAATTTTTTGAAATTATCTACATTTGACAAAAAAACCAATCCCTTCGGTTTAAGTTTAGAAACTTTTCAGGTTTCCATCCATACTATGAATTTCCTAAACATCATGCTATAGGCCGTTGATAGAGTAGATAAGCGGATATATTAATTTCCAAGAAAGAAAGCACATATATAGCGGATTATTTTCCCTATTAGCTGATAATCGCCCTTACACTTAAAAAATTTCATCATAAATTAATAATGTCTTCATATAGACAAGGAGGTAAAAACTTATGAAGGGATTAATTCTCTGTGCTGGCAAGGGCACAAGGCTCCAACCCTTTTCCAATCACAAACCCAAAGTGCTGCTTCCCGTAGCGAATAAACCCATTATTTACTACTGTATCGAAAAGCTTGTTGAATTGGAGATTTACGAGATTGGCATTGTTATACGTCCGGATCATTCGGCTCTATTTATGGAAGAAGTTGGTTTAGGGGAGCGTTGGGGTGTAAAAATTACCTATATCTATCAGAATGTATCCTTAGGCATTTCCGATGCGGTAAGACATGCTGAAACCTATCTGAATAATCATTCATTCGTTCTGCTGCTGGGAGATAACTTAATAACTCAATCTCTGGAGGGGTTATGCCACTCTATTCTTCAGGATAACCGTGATGCGGCAATTTTACTGGGAAAAGTATCGAACCCACGTGACTTTGGCATCGCTGAGGTCCATGAAAATCAGATTATTGGGTTAGAGGAAAAGCCCGCCATACCCAAATCTAATCTCGCCATTCTCGGTGCGTATGCCTTTAAACCATCCATATTCGAAGCTATTCATTCGATCTCTCCTTCAGCTAGAGGCGAATATGAAATTACGGATGCGATTCAATGGATGATTCATAAAGGATATTCTGTAGCCTATCAAGTTACGGAAAAAAACTACTCGGATGTCGGTACTATGGAACGTTGGCTTGAAGCCAATCGATGGATGCTGCAGCTCCTAGACGATGCTGGGCAGCTTACCATCGATGATCGGCATAAGGGCTGCACCTTTATCTTTCCAGTATTAATTGAAACTGATAGTGAATTAATAGATTGTGTCATAGGCCCCTATGTGACCATTGGCCCCCATACAAGACTGGAGAAATGTACGATTGAAAATAGTATTTTACTCGATGGGTCCCAACTCACACATAGTTTGGAAACTATATCTAATGCGATTATAAGCCCACAGTCCATTTTCGTTCAAAACACTGGAGGGTCTCACGGATGAACATTCTAATCATGGGTACAGGATATGTCGGCGTAACTACAGGTCTGGTATTTGCGGAGCTTGGGTGGAATGTAACCGGACTTGATCCAGATCAAAATAAGATACAATCGTTATCTCAAGGCGAGCTTACTTTCTATGAGCCGGGGTTAAATACGTTATTGCGGGAGCATCTCCAATCGGGCAGAATCCGCTTCACCTCCGAACCTGAGATGGCTGTACGCGACAGTAACATAATCTTTCTTTGTGTGGGTACTCCTTCGGATAGAGACGGAAATGCGGATCTTCAATTTATTCGCCAAGCTTCAGAAAGCATTGGCCGGTATATGCAAGAATATAAGCTTATTGCTGTCAAAAGCACAGTTCCCATAGGAACTAATCATAAATTATCGCAGTGGATCGCAAACGCTCAAGCAGTCCCGGTTCCGTTCGATGTTGTTTCCAATCCGGAATTTCTTCGGGAAGGCTCTGCCTTGCATGACGCGCTTCACCCTGACAGAATTATCATTGGCTGCGAAAGTGATCATGCGATTGATGTAATGAAAACCTTATATGAGAAAATACAATCTCCCTTTTTCGTTACAAAGCCGAAAACCGCGGAGATGATCAAATATGCATCAAATGCATTTCTTGCAACAAAAATTTCGTATGTCAATGAATTATCAAGGTTATGCGAGAACATCGAAGTGAATATTTCCGATGTTGCTGAAGGGATGGGAATGGACCATCGGATAGGCCCGCATTTCTTAAGAGCCGGCATTGGGTACGGGGGGTCTTGTTTTCCAAAAGACATTAATGCGATGCTCTATATGGCTAAACAGTATGGGGCCGAGCTGAGTATTCTTGAAAAGGTTATCCACGTCAATCAGACCCAATATTCACATTATTTGAAGATTTGGGAGCAGAAATTAGGCACCTTTCGGGATAAAAAGATTGCCATTCTTGGCATTTCGTTCAAGCCGGATACGGATGATTTAAGGGAAGCTCCCTCCATATCTATCATTGAGCACTTGCTCGAAAGCGGCGCTGCGATCAGAGTCCACGATCCTGCTGCCAAGCTGCCCCCCGACCTGCTGTCTGAACAATTGCTGCAGGTTGATCTATTGGAAGAAGCACTAGAGCAGTGTGACGCCATTATACTATGCTCGGAATGGGAGCATTACAAGAAAGCAGACTGGACCCGACTCAAAGCTTTAATGAACCAGCATTTCGTTTTTGACGGAAGGAACGTTCTGGATGGCAACCAGATGACGATTCTTGGCTATCACTACTATGGTATCGGGAGGCATCTTCATTGAATATACTAGTAACAGGCGCATCAGGGTTTATCGGTTCTCATCTTTGTGAGCGACTGCTTCAGAATGAAAATAATAACGTCATAGGATTGGATGCTTACATCAAATCCTCTACACCTGTGAAGGCAAGAAAATACAATCTATCTCGTATCCTCCAACATCCCAGGTTTACTTTTATTAAACAAGATCTATTGAAAATCAACTGGGAGAATCTACTTCCAAATATCGATGTCGTCTACCATTTGGCAGGGATACCTGGGGTGCGGTCGAGCTGGGGAAAAGATTTTAAAACTTACATTAGGAATAATATCGAAGCTACTCAGCATTTGCTTGAAGGCTGCCGCCAATTCCCTGTCAAAAAATTCATCTACGCATCGACTTCATCGGTTTATGGTGAAAAAACAGGCCAAGTAAGCGAATCAGCTTCTACAGAACCTCTTTCCCCCTATGGGGTCAGCAAATTAACAGGTGAACAGCTATGCAAGGTCTATGCTCATAACGATAACATTCCCGTTGTCATCTTAAGATTTTTCACCGTGTACGGACCAAGACAGCGTCCAGATATGGCCTTTCATCGATTTATTAATCACATTCTGCAAAATAAACCCATTACTATTTACGGGGACGGCAATCAAACTCGTGACTTTACTTACGTAGAGGACTGCGTTACAGCCGTTGCTGCAGCCGCCACAGCCGAAGGGATAATAGGTGAAACGATTAATATTGGCGGCAAAGAACGTGCTTCAGTCTTAGAGTGCATATCCATCATCGAGGAGATATTCGGTACAAAAGCGGATCGTCAATATATGGGCAAAGCCTATGGTGAGCCCCGTCATACATGGGCAGATATCAGTAAAGCACAGTCGCTGCTGGGCTACGAGCCCAAAATAGATTTACGCCAAGGACTTAAGGCTGAAATCATGGATATATGCAATAATCCTTCACTATAGGTGATCGAACCTTTTACGAAATGATTATGCTCTGATAGATTTGATTCGCAAATCTATACAGAGAGGGTGTCTCAGCAAGGTCAAATACAACCTGCTGGACACCCTCTACATTCATGTTCCGTGAGAAGCACTGCCGCTGCAGTCTTTCTCCCTAGTACTCTCCTAAATCGGTGCATGAGCACCCTTTTTATCCGGTTGAACCAATACTTTCTTTTCCCATGCTCGACTTTTCCATCGATATAACAGAATTAATCCCCGTGCCCATTCATCAAGAATGAACACTGCCCATATCCCGATAAGTCCATACGCGAAATGGATCCCCATGAGATAGGTTAACGGAATACACATTCCCCATATGACAAAAATACCCGTAAAGACGATAAAACGCGCATCTCCTGACGCCCGAAGGGCTTCTCCAATAACTATATTCAAGCATCTGCCAGGCTCCAACATAAACCCCATTGTAAGCAGAGCTGCTCCTAATGCAATAATCTTAGGATCACTTGTAAACAGGCTGAGCAGCTTCTCTCTAAAAAAGACAATCAGCGTGACACATCCCATCGAAAGCAGCAAGCTCAGCCCCAAGCTTCTGAACAATTGCCGATATGCCGCCTCTTTCTCCCCTGCACCGACAAGACGCCCGATAATGATTTGTGTCCCCCTGCCCAAGGATATGGAAAGCACCATAATGAAATACATAATATTCTGGGTATAAATACGGGTTGAGAGCATCTCCGCTCCAAGCGATGTAATATAATAAGTCGTCACAATTTGGCTCGCAGCGTAAGATAATTGGTTGCCGGCTGTAGGAACGCCGATTCCCAGTATCTTTTTCATATGTTCGACTTTACATTTCACCAGGTCCTTCAAGCCCAAATTCAATTTGACCACCTTATGTAATATGAACACATATACAATAAGCCCCAGACATTGGCTAATCGCAGCTGAGATCGCAACACCTGGAACCCCCAGCTTAGGAAATCCCCATGGCCCGAAAATGAATAAATAATTACCCGCCAGGTTAAGAAGGTTCATTCCAATGCTTACCAGCATGGTGTACCTGGTGTAACCATGAACCTGAGTAATCGCAGAAATCGTCAAATTTACGGCTTGAATAAATAAGACTCCACCTACAATAGACAAATACATTTGGGCCTGGGCAAGCAAATCAAGCTCCAACCCGAACATACCAAGCAATGGCCTGCTGAACACTACCATAATAGCGCTAATCATCAGCCCGAAAAGAAAGTTAAGCGTTATCGCACCAGCCGCAAACCTTCTAACATCATCCGGCTTATTCGCGCCCAAATACTGTGAAATAACGATTGCAGAACCGGCAGATATTACTTGCAGCAGCAAAAATGTGAACATAATCAATTGGTTGGAAACACCTACAGCGGCTACCGCTGCATCCGATACATGGCTGACCATGAACGTATCCGCTGTCCTCATCGACATCTGCAAAGAGGATTCGATAAATAATGGCCAAGTTATGGCGAATAATCCGAGCTTCTTAATCTGTGTCATTTAGAGGCCTCGCCTACTTGGAACATACAACCCACATCGTTCTAACATACAGCTCCTCCAATGAATACGCATTCATTTCCAATCTTACGGTGCTAATCACCCCTATTGTATTCCGAAAAATGCATCCGGTCAATCCGTACTAACCTTAAAGTAACTATGCCTAAATTCAGAAACTGACCTCCGTTTAGTAACCATATTGCTGTTTACGGAATAAACTAGTGGTAAGAGTGCAACAAAAAATGCAGAATCCAGCGAGCTATCTGAAGCTGGAGGAATTAATATAAAACATAACAATAAATACTATGATGAGGCTTTGGGGTGATTCTAATGGCTGTCATACGTGTTCCCCTAGATCAGTCGACGATCCAGTCGGGCGTAAACGCTGCGCAGCCAGGTGATGTTGTACTGGTTCATAGAGGGGTATATAAAGAAGTCGTACATGTTACAAGCAGTTCTATTCGCATCGTTGCAGATGACAAGTACGAAGCTGTTCTGGAAGGAGGTAGCTTGCTTTCTAATGGCTTTATCCTGGATAATACCTCGGACGTGGAGATATGTGGATTTAAAATTAAAAACTACATTCAAACCGGGATTTTTGTGCATGATGGCGGCTGCCATCGCCTCTTGGAAAATTCATGTGAAATGAACGGACTGCATGGGATTGGACTTAACTCAACTAACAATTTCATATGGAAAAATAAGATAACAACCAATACCTTCGGGGGTATATCCGTTTACGGAAGTAATAATTGGATCGTTGATAATGGATTAAGTGCGAATGGCTTCGATGGTGTGACTATCTACAATGGCTCACATAATGCAATGATGAATAATGTAACGTTTAGTCAGATCAACGGCTCAGGGTTCTACATATTAGGGCCAAACACGCTTATGTACGAAAATGAACTGAAAAACAACCGTTGGGGCATTGTCATTCACCCTACGGCAATCGTCAACTCCCCCATTGCCGATAACAATGAAGCCACTTACAATAAATTAAAAGACATCGTTATATTAAGTGATTCGGATAACTCTGAAACTAACCACAAAGAAACAACTGCCCCGATGAGTTCAACTGATAAGTATGTACAATTCATTAACTATGTCAACGACCAGTTGGCAATGATTCAGCAAAGTCTTGACCTAGTACCGGATCAACAACGTCCTTCACAAGAAATGAGCCTAATGATCTTTAGACTTTACCGGGACAAACTGCAGCCACCTCTATAAGCTTTGGAATCAAAAGTGACTATGTCCCGATTCAATTTCGGGGCATAGTCGCCTTTTTTTTCCACGTTATTGTTATCATTTTTAGATATTCAGGGCAGCACTACTACTTTTTCCTTACATGAGGAGCAAAACTTGGCATATTGAATACAAGCTTCTAATGAATCATTCAGCTCCATCGGCCACCATCTGATGGCCCCTAGAGGCGCCTGCGATGCGAAGATCTCAACCTCCGCAGGAATGCGGCCAACTACTACTACTTCTACCTCATTGAAATTGGTTTCTGCACCCCTTTGAAGCGTCTTAAATAATTGCGAATGTTCAACCATCGGACTCGAATAGGGAATAGGAAACAAAATTGAAACCTTAGATAGCTTTTCATCAATGATATGCGCGGTTTTCCTAGCAGGGTTATCTACCGATGTCTCCCATACCCGATTGTATGGTAAATCTTCGAGCAAACCGAGCTCTTTCACTCTTGCGGAAATTCTCTGGCCATAAAACTGGTTTAGTTCTTTTACGAGAATCTGAATCTGTCCATTTCTTTGAAACGTAGAGTTATCTCCATTTTCATTCCGATATTGGATATAAAGCAAATCCGGAATCTCTACATACTTTGTGCAAAGAAACGTCCGAACGAGCATATCATAATCGTCTGCAACTAACAGCTCTTCGCGGTGGCCTCCAATCAAATGGTAACAATCCCTCGTCCAAGCACGGGGATGATTCGGTAAACCGACCAAATGACGAATGGTACTGCTGTTAATAGCCGTATTCTTCAACACATTTTGCCATCGGCACATTTCATGAACCCACACCCGGTAATACACACCGTATCCAAATCCGCAATCCCAACCATACCAGTGAGCATTGTTGCTCCCTACATACACCTCTGTAAAGTCCCCATAAGCAAACCCGCATTCAGGATGTTGCTGAAAAGCATCCACGATCTTCTGCAGACAGTCAGGAGTTAGCTCATCATCATGATCCACTTCTACTACAATTTCACCTGTACATAAGCCGGCCGCATACCGTTTGGTTGCCCCGATGTAGCCATTACGGGAATCCTGACGATACCTTCTTACACGCGGATCTTCTAAAGGAAGCAGATCTTGGTTGTATGTTTCATCCTCATCTCCGGAATCATCTACAATAACCCATTCCCAATTCGAGTAGGTCTGATTCAATAATGAACGATACGGGCGCTGAATTTTATCTTTGGATTTGTAGCTCGCTGTGAACACGGATATTAAGGGAAAATCAGATGAAAAACGGTTCGGAAGGATTGGTTTATTTTCGGGGAGAGGATCAGTCCGTTTGAGCCAACAGTAATATAAGTCGGACGGTTTAATTTCTTCTGGGGAACCGTAATGCAACCACCTTTGTCTCTCGTGAATAGGTAAGGCATTCAGTGTTGTGAATTCCTTCCAATCCGTTCCTAATGAAACATAGACTCGCGGATCTTTAGGATTTATATGCAACAGAGCCTCATTAGGTCCATACAGCCTCACAGTAATGCCGCTTTCAGTCAGTAACGCAATCCTTTCTTCTAATCCATCCCGAGAAATTTCCTCTGAAACGAATAGATGAGCTGTCAAAAGCGGAGTATGATTCGATGCCATGGCCAACCCCCTTTACTATTATCCATTACTTCATCATCATTTCATTTTGAACATCGGTATATATATATGTGGAATATAGTGGAAAACATTACTCCTTACAAGCTCTAAGTCACGAGTGTTCATTTACAAGGAATATCCACATTATTTTTATTATCCGAAGTCTATTGCCTAAGCGGTATCCATATATATTTTAGGTAAAGTGAGAAGCTAACCATGCATCAGAAACGGTTCGTCCATATAAAACCTAGGATCAATGCTTATATTATAGAGGCTCAACCTCAAAACCAGTACTTGACCCTCCCCCGACCATTAGTCCTCACAAAATCCTGCAAAAACGCAGTTATTTTCCTACCGGAATTGCTGTAGAGAGAACAAACCTGCAAAAGTACAGCAATTTTCATGGAAAACGCTCTGGTTCAGCTAAGAATGAAAAAATAAATGCACATTTGCATGAATTCAATAAGATACTTCGGATCTACTGGCCAAAGGCTGTATAAATGCAGGTTTTTGGGAGCAGGCAATGGCTTCGAATCGAATAAATTATAGAAAGGAGTAATTAATATGGGGCTTCCGTTAGTTAGTGTAGTCATACCTGCGTATAACCGACCGAATACTCTTCAAATAGCTATCGACAGCGTGTTAGAGCAAACCTACCCCAATATCGAAATCATTATCTGCGATGATAGCACGGACGATCGTGTGCACGAGATGATAATCCCTTATTTAGAATCATTTCCTCAGATCCAATATCATAAAAACGAACGGAATTTATTTCTTGAAAATTGGCATAAATGCTTTGATCTGGCAGCTGGAGAGTATATTAATTACTTGATGGATGATGACGTTTTTCATAAAGAAAAAATCGCGAAAATGATCTATTTTTTTAATGAATTCGAAAATATTACACTTGTTACTTCCTATCGGCAAACCATCGATGAATCCGGTCAGTTTCTCCCTCCGATTTATGCAACCGCCAAGCTTTATGATGAAACAAGGATTATGGACGGAAAGCTGCTGGGAGACGTTGCCTTAACCCGTTGTCTCAATGTCATCGGTGAACCGACAACCGTCTTATTTAGAAAAAAAGATCTTACCGAGCTGTATGGAGTATACAAAGGGAAACAGTATTCTCTTATCAATGATATGGCTGCCTGGTTGCTGCTGCTATCCAAAGGAAAGGCAGTATATATTCCAGAAGCACTTAGTTATTTTCGAAGACATCCAAATCAAAATAACAATACATTAGGTCTAAAAGCGTATAGCGAATGGTTAGATATTATAATCGCTTCTCGTGATGGCGGATTTCTTGACACGAACGATTTATTCAAAATGGCTCTGCACTCTTATCTTGAACGTGTAAGTGGTTATGAGCAATTTGCAGAAGATATCAAGCGGATTGAAACTATATTAGCTTCCTTGGATTAAATTCACAAAGCTCCTGTGTTTTATAGGTGAATAAAAATGGGGCAAACCCATCAGGCCATAGACCTGAGGGAGAGCCCCATTATTTGTTATAACAATGTGAACGCTGGAATTTACAGAGATAACCATTTACGTTTAACTTATTGCTATACCCGCACTTGCATAGCCTTCTACCGTATTAATTAGTGTTACTCCTGATGCTGTAGCGGAAAATACCAATAAGTGCCGATCTTGAGGATTCACAGGTATATTCAATCCAGTTGTTATTCCGTTGCTGATTGCCCCAATTGCAATTGCACCAGTAAGTGCAGGAGCTAATGTAACAACAGCCCCTGGGATTGGACTAAAAATGTTGTCAGGCGTTGTCGAATGATATAATTGTGCAGTAATCGTTACTGATGAAGCAACAAGAGTCAAAGCTACAGTAACACTGAAATATGCAGCAATCGAAGTAATTGTCCCACTGCGTGGCACGGAATATGAGAAGTCGAGAAGTGTGCCAGCGGCTCCTGTCAGATCAATTGTTCCCCCTCCAAGAATGGATACACCGGTAACTGAGTTTCCAAACCCGACGAGACTCGTAGTACCAACTAATCCCCCCGCTATAGTGGTGAGTGTCGTAGGATTCCCTGACGCGAATGGGATTATTGCACCAGATCCTGCTACGCCTTGTGCTCCAGTTGTGCCTTGCGGACCTTGACTACCTTGTGCTCCTGTAGCCCCTTGCGACCCGGTTGCTCCTTGGGCTCCTGTATCTCCTTGTGGGCCTGCTGCACCTTGCGCTCCCGTTGCTCCTTGCGCTCCGGTTGCCCCTTGGGCTCCTGTATCTCCTTGTGGACCTGTTGCCCCTTGAGCTCCTGTTGCTCCTTGCGCTCCAGTTGCTCCTTGTGGACCTACTGCTCCTTGGGCACCAGTATCACCTTGTGGACCTTGAGTTCCTTGTGCACCTGTTGCTCCTTGCGCTCCTGTTGCTCCTTGCGCTCCAGTTGCTCCTTGTGGACCTACTGCTCCTTGGGCACCAGTATCACCTTGTGGACCTTGAGTTCCTTGTGCACCTGTTGCTCCTTGCGCTCCTGTTGCTCCTTGCGCTCCTGTTGCTCCTTGCGCTCCAGTTGCTCCTTGTGGACCTACTGCTCCTTGGGCACCAGTATCACCTTGTGGACCTTGAGTTCCTTGTGCACCTGTTGCTCCTTGCGCTCCTGTTGCTCCTTGCGCTCCTGTTGCTCCTTGCGCTCCTGTTGCTCCTTGCGCTCCTGTTGCTCCTTGCGCTCCTGTTGCTCCTTGCGCTCCTGTTGCTCCTTGCGCTCCTGTTGCTCCTTGCGCTCCTGTTGCTCCTTGCGCTCCTGTTGCTCCTTGCGCTCCTGTTGCTCCTTGCGCTCCTGTTGCTCCTTGCGCTCCTGTTGCTCCTTGCGCTCCTGTTGCTCCTTGCGCTCCTGTTGCTCCTTGCGCTCCTGTTGCTCCTTGCGCTCCTGTTGCTCCTTGCGCTCCTGTTGCTCCTTGCGCTCCTGTTGCTCCTTGCGCTCCAGTTGCTCCTTGTGGACCTGCTGCTCCTTGGGCACCAGTATCACCTTGTGGACCTTGAGTTCCTTGAGGACCTGATGCTCCTTGCGCTCCTGTATCACCTTGCGGGCCTGTTGCTCCTTGGGCTCCTGTTGCTCCTTGCGGACCTTGAGTTCCCTGTGGACCAGTAGCTCCTTGCGCTCCTGCCCCCTGGGCTCCGGTTGCTCCTTGTGGACCTTGAGTTCCCTGAGGACCTGATGCTCCTTGTGTTCCTGTATCACCTTGCGGGCCTGTTGCTCCTTGGGCTCCTGTTGCTCCTTGCGGACCTTGAGTTCCCTGTGGACCTGTTGCTCCTTGCGCTCCTGCCCCTTGGGCTCCGGTTGCTCCTTGTGGACCTTGAGTTCCCTGTGGACCTGATGCTCCTTGTGTTCCTGTATCACCTTGCGGGCCTGTTGCTCCTTGGGCTCCTGTTGCTCCTTGCGGACCTTGAGTTCCCTGTGGACCAGTAGCTCCTTGCGCTCCTGCCCCCTGGGCTCCGGTTGCTCCTTGTGGACCTTGAGTTCCCTGTGGACCTGATGCTCCTTGTGTTCCTGTATCACCTTGCGGGCCTGTTGCTCCTTGGGCTCCTGTTGCTCCTTGCGGACCTTGAGTTCCCTGTGGACCAGTAGCTCCTTGCGCTCCTGCTCCTTGTGCTCCGGTTGCCCCTTGTGGACCTTGAGTTCCTTGAGGACCTGATGCTCCTTGGGCTCCTGTATCACCTTGTGGGCCTGTTGCTCCTTGGGCTCCGGTTGCTCCTTGCGGACCTTGAGTTCCCTGTGGACCAGCAGCTCCTTGCGCTCCTGCCCCCTGGGCTCCGGTTGCTCCTTGTGGACCTTGAGTTCCCTGTGGACCTGATGCTCCTTGTGTTCCTGTATCACCTTGCGGGCCTGTTGCTCCTTGGGCTCCTGTTGCTCCTTGCGGACCTTGAGTTCCCTGTGGACCAGCAACTCCTTGCGCTCCTGTTACTCCTTGAGGGCCTTGAGTTCCTTGTGCACCTGCTGCTCCTTGTGCTCCATTAGCTCCTTGAGGACCTTGAGTTCCTTGTGTTCCTGTAACTCCTTGCGGACCTGCCGCTCCTTGTGCTCCTGTAGCTCCTTGCGGGCCTTGAGTTCCTTGTGCACCTGTAACTCCCGTAGACCCTTGCGGGCCTTGAGCTCCTTGTGTTCCTGTAACTCCTTGCGGACCTTGTGGTCCTTGGGTTCCTTGTGGACCACCTTGCGGACCTATTGGTCCTTGAGTTCCTTGTGCTCCATTCGCTCCTTGCGGGCCTTGAGTTCCTTGTGCTCCTGTAGCTCCTTGGACTCCATTCGCTCCTTGTGGGCCTTGAGTTCCTTGTGGGCCTTGAGTTCCTTGTGCTCCTGTAGCTCCTTGGACTCCATTCGCTCCTTGTGGGCCTTGAGTTCCTTGTACCCCTGTGGTTCCTTGCGGACCTTGGGTTCCTTGCGGACCTTGGGTTCCTTGTGGGCCTTGTGCGCCCTGGTATGCGCCATCCGTTTTAATTTCGATCTCTGTTCCGTTATACATTTCTATTTCAACTTTTCTAACTTGACTCCAATCTATCGCAGAAAAGAAGCTTGCAAGTGCTGCCTCTCTCTCAACCTCGCCCCAACTTTTTTTGAATTTCAATTCAAATTCTTCATCATTAAAATATTTCACTTCAATTTCTTTGATTTCCTCAATATCTAATGAATCCATGACTGCTATAACCTTCTGATATATACTCAAGAAACTTGCCACCTCCTATAAATAATTGAAAAACTTAATTCTCGTCATCTTCATCCACTCCAGCTTTCTAACAATCACCATGCGGCAGCTTAATTTTGACTTCTACACCATCTGCATACTTGAACTCTATCTCGGCTATGTGATCAAAGCCTAATTTCTTCAACCACTTAATAAGCGCTTTTTCATCATGATCGCCTTTATACGTGATTTCGTCTCCGTTTCTGAGTTTAACTTCAATTTTAACAGGATCCATGTCTAACAGAGCTTCTAATAGTTCTTTTATAGTCTCCAAAATATTTCACCCCTCCCATGTTAAAATTGAAACTTCCTGGTTTCACTACGTATTATATGAATATTTGAGAGGCATGCTTGGGCGAATGAGAGAAGACAAATGCTCATAATAGTAAAAAAATGGAATTAAATTCAGTATATTTACACGGATAAGGCGAAATGTATATGCAAATTGTCTGGCATAGCAAGTTTTGTCGCGTTATATAGCTCGATGTTAAACTTAATAGAGTTGAGCCATTCCTAATATATTAATTTATCTCTTTAGTCCTAGTTTTCATATTTACTGCAACTCTACCAAGGTAACTTATACTTCCTTATAAAAGGGGAATCTCCTATTATGCCCCCTCATGTATTTGGGTCTGCAAATTCCCCCAAAGCACCTCCCTATCTAGGAATGAAGTTGAAAGAAACAGCCTCACCTTGCAGTATATGAATACAATAATTGGATGCTTGGACGAATGAGAGAGAGCAGCAGCCCGAAAATAGCAAAAGCGAAAAGCAATATTTGGTTGAAGCCACAGCATAATCGGTATACAATATACTAAAAAGCTAAGATAGGGGTATTTAACTATGACGAAAGAAACTCTATTTTTACAATTGGATCTTGTAAGAGAACGTACGCTTCAGCAGCTAGATTTGACCTCAGAAGAAACTGCCGACGTAATGCCTCCGGGATATAGAAACACACTGCGTTGGAATCTGGGACATATTTTAACGGTTCAGGAAAATTTGGTATTTAAACTTTGCGGTGAGCCGTTTAGCTTACCGGATGAATACCCCGGCCTCTTTAACAATGGAACGAAGCCTGCAGATTGGCAGACAGAACCCCCTACTCTTGAATTAATCAAGCAGCAGCTTGCAGAACAAACGGAGAGAATTAAGGACAAACTCTCGTTGCGTCTGGATGAAATGCTTCCTCAACCTTTTAAAGGTATTGATACCGTAGGAGGAATGATAGGATTCAGTCTTTACCATGAAGGTGTTCATACAGGTTATATGATGAGTCTGCGCAAATCGATACAGCCCTCTTAATTTCGTAATCACGCGGCAGAGCTGTTAGTTACAAAAATACGAGCAAACGCCAGCATTCGTAAGCCTACGAATGCTGGCGTTTTAATTGGGCGACTTTTCATTTAATAAGATTTATGAATATCTCCAGTTCATTAGCTACTGCAAACAAGCTGGCCCTGTTCTCAAATTCGTTTCTGTTCTCGGGCATAGGCAGCTGTTTGTGATATTCTCTAATACTTTGCAGGCTTTCATGAAAATACTGTATTTGGTTTGCAGTTCGCAAATGTGCGCTTAATTCCAATACAAAATCTCCAATCCGAACCCCCTGCTCCAACTGAACCGTAATACGGGATACATAGGGCAGCATCCGCTCCAACACCTCGTACTGCTGACGCTTCTTCTCAAAGTAATCGTAATAGGAACCGTCCTTCTGATGCAGGCTGTTTTCCCAATCCAATAATGCCAACGATTTCGCATGGTTCAAGGCTGCAGCGAGCAGTAACAGCTCCTTTCCATCCCATAATGTGTATCCATCCTTCAAATAAGCGGCAATCTCATTCAAAATGGCACCGATTAGTCCGTCTACTTTTTCCTTGCTCTCATTTAACTTTTTATCAATACTAGGCATGTAGGCATTAATAAGTAGTGCTACTCCTAAGCCAATTAAAACAATCAGAAACTCATTTAGAAAAAAAGAAATATTTACCTGCTTATTCATATATACATGCATCACGATAACGGAGCTGCTCGCAATCCCCTCTTGAATTCGCAATCGCACACATAGGGGGATAAATAGAAGAAGGAGAATTAAAAAGGTATAAGGCCAATAGCCAATTAGAGAAAATACCAGGCTCGAGAAAAACATTCCCAGCATACAAGCGCAAAAGCGGCTAATTGCCGCTTGAAGTGATTGCTTGCGTGATTTCTGGATACATAGCAGAGTAAGAATGCCCGCCGATGTAAAATATTCCAGCTGTATAAATTGTGCGAATAAAATGGCAATACTGACTCCAATAGCTGTTTTAATAGTTCGAAAGCCGATCTTCATGGATGCCACCCTCTGACGTTGGAATACTTATGTTGTGGCTTCATTTTACATCACCCCTCACTTAGATGTAAACATAGTTCACATATATATAACAATTACTCTTAATTCATCCGTTTAACAGGTACAATTCTGTTCAAATTGAATGACAAGTTTTAAATTCAAGGATACAATGTTCTATAGAATGGAGGAGTAGAATGAGTTACAAGGATATTACAATGGGCATGATAAGAACTGGTATACTTGGATTTGGCGGAGGTCCCTCTGTGATTCCCTTAATCCGTTATGAAGCAGTGACTCGGTACAAATGGATTGAAGACGATGAGTTCGGAGAAATATTGGCCATTGCCAATGCCCTCCCTGGACCAATCGCAACCAAAATGGCTGCATACCTTGGGTACAAGCAGCACGGCTGGCTTGGTGCAATCTGGTCCGTTTGCGCTCACATTTTACCAACCAGCCTAGCTATTGTAGCTTTGCTTGGCGTTCTTTACACTTTTAGCAGCTCCAAATATGTAGCGGGTATGATCTATGCAGTCAGACCGGTTATTGTTGTTATGCTTGGAATGATGGCTTATGAATTTATGTCCAAAGCCTGGAAGGGACTTGGCAAAGGCTTTGCAATAGCATTCGCTCTAATTGCCGTACTGTTGCTTTCAGTGCTTGATATCCATCCTGGACTCGTGATAGCCGTATTTTTAGCTTACGGAGCCTTCCATTTAAAGTGGTTTCAGCGTAAGGCTGCACCGGACAAGGGGGGCTCGCGATGATGGAATGGCTAACCCTGTTTTGGGGATTTTTTGTAGCTAATGTGCTGGGATATGGAGGCGGCCCTGCATCAATCCCGTTAATGCAGGAAGAAATTGTAAATCATTACGGTTGGATCTCCAATGAACAATTTGCTGATTTATTAGCGGTAGCTAATGCGCTTCCCGGGCCGATTGCGACGAAGCTTGCAGCTTTTGTAGGCTACCAGCAGCTCGGATGGGTCGGCTTTCTTATCGCAACTATTGCTACGGTTGTTCCTTCAGCAGTAGCATTAATTGTTCTGCTTAACATTCTGAACCGGTATCGGCAATCTCTTATAGTTAAAGGCATGACGCTGTTAGTACAGCCTGTCATAGCGGTGATGATGGTCATTTTAACTTGGCAGATGTCTGAGGTTTCCATTCAGGGCATCGGCTTCTGGCATTCACTTGCTATAGCGGCGCTGGCCTTCTGGGCTATGACCAAAGGAAAAATCCACCCTGCCCTCATTATTGTTGTCGCTTTTCTTTATGGTGGATTGGTTATATCGCATATCATTTAATGGGAGGTCAAGCATGAGAAAGCTGATTTTTTTCGTGGGTCCCGCGGGAGCCGGGAAGACAACCATCGCAAAAGCATTGGCTCGCAAGCGTCACATAGCTTATTTGGATATGGACACGTTATTACGACCCTCTGCAGAGGTTATTATGAGAGTTTCGGGGAATGATCCGAACGATCGGGATTCACTTGTTTACAAAACGCATTGCCGGGATTTGGGCTATCGTGTCACTATGGACGCTGCGTTAGAAAACGTGGAGCTTGAAACAGATGTTATAGTCGTTGGACCCTTCACCAAAGAGATCGGAAACCCTTTGTGGCTTGAGCAAGAGCTCGAGCGGATCGGTGCTACAAGGCATGATGTCGATGTTAAAGCAATATTCGTGTCACTACCCGACAAGGAGCTTTACCGCCAACGTATCGAGCAAAGAGGCTTAGAGATGGATAAATGGAAGCTGGCGAACTGGAGCGAGTTCAGTCATAGCCTCATGCAGCGGCAAATTAAATGGCCCCTTCCCGCTTCTTCGATACATTATTTGGATAATTCCGGACCGCTTACCGAGGACAAAATTTCACTTGTCGAACAGTTTGTTTATGGAGACGGCCATGATGTTTAAAGTTAACCCAAAAAGCGTTTATACCTGCGGTCTTTACCGTCAGATATAAGCGCTTTTCATTTTTACTGTTGTTTTAGCAATGGGATAAGGCATATGAAATAATTAACATAAATTGGAATTATAAAAACGGTAATAATAACACACACAATAGTAAAATTTTGAACCTTGAATAAAGCTTGAAACCTTATATAGTGAAATCAGCATGTTTAAAATGCTCGTTTCACGCCATATTGATTTCTTATCCCCAGGAGGTAATAATTTGAGCCGCAAAAATATTTTACTGGTAAGCACAGCTGCAATAATCTTGCTGGTCATTCTCTGCACGGCCAAGCTATACGCTAACAACGTAAATAATAATGATTTCGTCTTTACTATTGATGGAATACCTGTTGCAAATGAAGAATTTAACATTTTTTACCAGAATAATAAAGCGATGACGGCAAACTATTTTAAAACAAAATATAATATCGATTACAATGCAGCTTTCTGGACAAGCACCTACAATGGCGAAAATCCCTCCGATTACGCTAAGCAGAAGGCCATAGACGACTTGAAAAAGTATAAAATCGAACAGCTTATCATGAAAGAACACCAAATAATCAAAGATCTTAGTTTCGATCATTTCACAGAAAATTTAGAAGCTGAAAATAAAGAAAGACGCCTTAAATTGGAAAATAAAGAGCCCATATATGGACTAACGCAATTTACTAAGCTGCAATACTACTCTTATTTGCATTCCAATCGTTACGCCAATTTGATTAATTCCTTAATGGATAGTCCTGCCTATAGTTTGAACGATTCTGTGTATCGGGAATATTACGAAAAGCAAAAGCAATTCTATAGTAAAGGTTTTAAGCTTGAAGGCCAATTGATCACAACAGCTAATGCCGCCTACCAAACAATCTTTAATTCGGTTAAAGATGGGAAACAGGATTCTAGTAACAGTGCTGTGATAGAGAGCATGGCATTGGACTTGCAAGAAATATCCAAAGAAGATCTAATTAAAAGAAGCCTCTACGAATTAGCAATTAAGCTGAATGAAAACGAGTTTAGTGAAATTTTCCCCTATAACAACATGAATGCCATCTTTAAACTCACAAAAAAACAATCACTAGGCTATAAGAGTTTTGAGGATGTGAAATCAGACGTAAAAAAGCTTTACATTAATGATAAAATCCAACAACAACTTGCAGACCGTCTTAAGACGGCAAAAGTGATAATTAATCAAACGGCCTATGATAAGCTTATGTTCAAATAGCCTGAACCATTTTCCATTTCGTCCTATCATCACACCTAATTCACATAAAAACTCCTCCCTGGCAGCATGATTGCCAGAGAGGAGTTTTTTAGTTTAAATCAAGTTTATTGCTCTTAAAAGTCTTAGCATAATAGCTGCTGCCTGGGCACGTGTTGCCGTTTCACTCGGCGCAATCGCCGTTTCACCTGTCATTACATCCACGGTTCCATTAATCAGTCCATGTTCTATGCACCAAGCAAGGTCACTTCTATCATTTGCCCGTACTTTGTCTGCATCTACGAACTTATTTAATTCTGTCAGATCGGCATCTGCAAGACTGCCATCCTTCAAATATTGGGCCGCGGCAACCGTTGCTCTTGCCATTTCAGCTCTTGTAATCGGTGCATTCGGCTTCAGGCTATTTCCTTCAATCCATTTAAGAAGCCCCGCCTTACGGGCAATTGCCATATTAGAAAAGTACCAATCACCTCTCTGGACATCTTCATACGAATTTTGAACATCCGTAGTTATAGGCAATCCCAACGCATGAATCAGCATAGTCATGTACTCGGCTCTAGTAATTTGTGCATCCGGATTAAATTTTCCTTGACCCACTCCGCTTACTAGTAATCGCGAGCTTGCTTCTTCTATTGATACTTTAGCCCAATGCTCCGATGTTACATCCTTATAGGCTGCGTGATACTCTACCACCCCATATTTACTGTGGCTTGCCGTTTTGATTTGCATATAGGACTTTCCATCTATTTCTACGTACTTGGCCGTTCGTATACCTGCCGTCTTCTCCCCGTTTTCTCCATCGCTTATCGATATCGCTGCTGCTGCTTTATCTTTGAAGGTTGGGCTTACCTCAATAAGTAAAGTTCTTTGGCTATCGAAAGCTTTGACATTCATAATCTGACCATTAGGCGCTTCGAGTCTTAGATGAACATTATACATACCGGACACGAGATTGAAGCTATCCAAGCCTGAATCCATACCAAGTGCATGTTCAACGACCTTTTCATCCTCAGGGGTTAACTTGGCAGCTTCTACCTGAACATTAACCTTTAATTGCTCCTTAGTTGTTTGGTTATTTTGAAGAAAATTATCGATACCTACAACCTTACTTGTTACATTGGCAGCTAACTCATAAATAAATCCTTTTAAACGGATTAAAATTTTCGCCCCATCGCTTACTTGCTGCGACTCTTTAAGTTCACTGATGTTAAACGTCAATGACACCCGTTCTTTATCCTCAGCATGTATCGTGATCGTTGCTGCCGCAGGATCGATATCATACCTGGCTACCGAGCCATCATCTGCAAGCACATTCAGAACTCCCCCGCCTTCTGCAATTCCAGATGGAGCATTTGAATGATGAGAGCTTGAATTATTGAGATAAAGAATTTTAGTACTGTCGAAAGCCGTTATAGCAGCCGTTAGTTCTACTTCCGCCTTATCCACTTCCTGCTGCGCTGCTTCCGTATGGCTTACTGTTGTTTTAGCATTTGTTACTGCCTGCTTCAAATTATCCACTGCGCTTTGCGGATATTGGCCTGCTTGGGATCCGACTACAGCTGCGCCTAATTTGCCTTCAGCCTCGACAATCCTGGCTTTCAATGCTTCTTTATTTACTTTTGATTCATTAGGCTGATCCGTTACTTTCTCGCTGTCAAACTCGGCTACCGCTGCTGCCAATTCGATTACAGCTTGATCCACTTCTTGCTGTGCTGCGTTTATATTGCTTACTACTGCTTTCGCAATCGTTACTGCCTGATTCAGATTGTCTACCGCATTTTGCGGGTATTGGCCTGCTTGCGATCCGACTACAGCCGCGCCTAATTTGCCCTCAGCTTCGGCAATTCTAGCTTTCAATGCGTCTTTGTTTGCTTCTCCAACCTCTATCGGTTTTCTTATTATGTTTATCCTTTTGCTTCCAACCGCTCCCCATGCATCTTGAGCTGTTGCAACGACCGTCACTTCACCTTCCCTATCTCCTGAGGAAAGCACTCCTTCAGTTGTTATGGAGGCATTGGTGCCGTTCTTATTGATAACGGACCAAGTTACTGCTTTATTAACTGCATTATCAGGCGTTATAACCGCTGAGAAGGCTAACCTGCTTCCTACTTCCAGAGAGTTTTCACCATTTGGAGATTTCACTTCTATCGCCCCAACAAAAGCCGGTTGATTCGTAACCGTAATATCAAGAGGACCGTCAAAGTTTCCGTCTTCTGAAATGGCGTGAACTCTTGCCGTTCCATTCGCGACAGCGGTCACAAGGCCTGTATTGGAAATCTTGGCTACTTTGGTAGAGCTACCGTCAGTATTAAGAATTTTCCATGTAAGCTTCTTGTTTGTGGCATTAGCCGGAGAGACCGTAGCAATAAGCTGTAAGGTGCCGCCTGCCACGTCGATACTGTTCTTATCATTGGTTCCTCTAGTACTCACTTCTGTTACAGGAACATATTGATTGGATATCGTGACATACATTTCTGCCTTAAGCGAAGGATTGGCCGCCGATTGTGCGATGACCTTGATCCTTCCATCTTTGACTGCAGTCAAGAGACCCGTATTTGAAATCATCGCTCTTCCCGTTTCTTCTTCCAAGCTCCAGATCAAGCTGTAATCAATACCCGGTAAATGATTCGGGATCAAACCGCCTTTGATTTGAAGCGTACCTTTATCGGTTGTAATGGATGCGGCACCGTCATCTCCCCATATTCTAATCCCGTCAATTTGAGTTGGATTTACTTTGACAGTTAGAGGAATCGCCATCACATTTGTTCTCGGCACGACAACCCGAATATCATCATAATAGAAGTTGCCTGCAGAGCTGTTCCATAAATTCATTAGAGAAACGGCTCTGAAACTGGAAGAATTAAAAGTACCTGCAGGCTGATCATCAATAAACATGTTAACCGTCGGGCCTGTATAATCCCACTTTAATTCATGCCAGCCAACGCTGCGTGGAACATTGGACACGGACCAGTTTGTAGTTTGGAACCTCGTAGCAAAATTAGAAGCAGAACCAAGTGAACCATCGTAGAATAAGCCCAGCCCCATAATTTTGCTATTATCTTTAAGAGCTCCAACACTTCCGACCGCCCGGTTCGCCTTGGTCGTTCCATCGTCATAAATCCACATCGAAGCTATGGCCTTCATGTCGGTAGAGAACGCCTTACTCATAACACTTTTGACTGCATTAATACGTTTTAAGCTGTATGCACCGGAATGGGCTTGCTCTGTAGAAGATTGCACGGAAACCGCATAGTCTGTTCCGCTATCCATAACAAAGTCACCCAGTGTACCGTTCTCAAATCCTTCCGAATACACTACATCTTCGTACGAAACATTTGCCGATACATGGACTTCCGTAGTGCTGCCTAAATCCCCTGTAACGGTCAACACACCATCTGAATCGATGGACACATTCGGATTGTCCGAGCTGTAGGTGACACCGTTCAATTTCGGCTCGTTTAGCTCGGTTACTGTCTTCTTAAGCTCTCTCGTGCTCCCATCGCTCATCACGTTAGCAACTTTCAAATTAATCTTGCTATTCGTTGCATCCAAGTAAGGATAGTTCGCTTCGACTTTCATGTCACTAGTTGTCGTAATTGGTGATTTAACCATAATTTTGGCAATTGCGGTAAGCCGAGGATCTGCTGTACTCTTTACCGTAATATTCGCTGTTCCTAAAGCTACAGCTTTAACAGCCCCATTGGAATCAACTGTCGCCACAGATGGCTTATCGCTTTCCCAGGCCAGTGATTTATTCCATGCTGCAGCAGGCTCAATTATCGTACTAAGAAGTGCTGCTTCCCCTACAAGCAATGACACATTGGCCTGGTTAAGCGCAACTGACGTCGGTAATACTTCCGTAAATATTTCCGTAGGAGCATCATGATTGTATTGGTGAATCCCGATATCACTTGTGCTGCCAATTGAATTACCGAACATATCCTTGGTGACTTCTGTAAAAGTAGCCGGTACGTCGACCTTCCAGCCGGCACCAATCGCAGGTGAGGTTCCTAAAATTTTATAAGCGTCCAGCTTCGTTACATCAAATTTATTTTTAGCTGTGATCACATTTTTAGGGATTTCTCCGGGTCTTGCCAGCTGAGGATTCACATACAAGTTATTGGCAACCTCTACACTTCCTGCAATCCCGCCAGTCGTCAGGATGTTCGGATAGAAAATATTATTCTTAATATACCCTTGTGTCAGATCCACATTAGCAAACCTTTTCACTTTCCCCAGCGTCATCATGATGTTGTTGGCAAACTTGATATAAGGTGTGCTGTTATTAAATACGGTTGTAGTTATATCTTTCCCTGTAAAAATCGTATTGTTGTAAATCCAAGGTGCTTTAGTATAGGAGGACGGATGGTAGAAGAACAGCTCGGCCCCATTGCCGTCGTTCACACTCAGATTATAACGGAACACAGATTGCCCCGTACCCATGAATAAGATGATACCGCCTCTGTTTTCATGACTGTAGTTGTATTGGTAAACAATATTGTCACTATACAGGTCGACATCCCACGCCTCTCCATCATTGTATCCGTATATGCCGCCAAAGGTTTCATTATATTGGAATAGCGTATCCTTACTGCCATAAACCCAGTTTGCTGCATAGTTCAAGGAGCCGACATTCGTGTTGGCATAACGCAAAATCGTATTATATTCGACGATACCATTGTAGACATCTTTATCGCCATTGTCAGCAACGTTACTAATGACCATTCCATCGCCCTGCACATCTTGAATATAGTTGTTCTTAAAAACTATATTGTTCATAACCTGTGGTGCTCCACCGTTCGGGGAACCGCTTGGAGCCATTCCGCCATTTCGAATCCCTTCTATTGCGACATTGACCACTTTATTTCCTTCAACTAATACGTCGGAATAATTGCCCAATATTAGGATACCGCCTGTTAGTTTGAAAGCGGAGGGGTCTGAATTTACATCATGAACATAGCAGTCACGGATGACGATGTGCTTAAGCTGATTTTGCTCCCATTCGGTTACCGTAACTCCCTTTTCGTTCAGTGCGAGGATACCGGCTCTCATGTTTTTCGTAGCTGCATCGTAGTTGGTAACCTCCAGGTTGCTAATCTCCCAGAAGCTTTGGTTTCTAACATCAACCGTTGCAGCATAATGTTGACCGGCGATGGTGCCTAAAGGCATTGTCAAGTTGACTCCATCAGCCTCATCTGTTCCCATACCATTAAAGATAGGTCGTACTTCAGGATCGTTGCTTCCATATTTATCTACAAGAATAGGAAGTCCCTCTGCCCCGCTTCCATTCAATCTTAGCTGACCGTTCCAGATGTCACCTGCTTTGAACAAAATTTTATCGCCGGGACTGAACGTGGCTGCATTTACTTTATCCAAGCTTTTCCAAGCAGCTGCTTCACTTAAACCGTCATTCGCATCATTACCGGATGTAATGCTTATATAATAAGTATGATAAGTTTGTCCGGAAATAGTAATCACGCATTGTCCTGTAACGCCGCTTCCATCTTGTGCTGTTGCTTTTACCGTTACGGTTCCATTGGAAATAGCTCTTAACAGGCCTGTGCTGCTGATCGTTGCGCTTCCCGTACCATTTTCCACGGTCCAGACTACGTTTTTATTTGCTGCTTCAGCAGGAATACCAACGGCTTCCATTTGAAGAGTACCGGCTAATGCAGTTATTGCTGTAGCACCTCCTGTGCCTGCTACGCTTACAGCTGTAAGCTTTACAGCAAATGTGAGAGACAATGTATTGCTTTTTACATTACTCCCGTCCTTCGCTGTCGCCTGGATTTGAACGATACCGCTTTTTAGAGGTGTCACTACACCTGTATTCGATACAGCTGCGACATCCGCACCTTGTATAACAGACCATGTAACAGCCTGATCTCCCGCATCTGCCGGCAATGCCGTTGCGTTCAGCTGTACAGGATCCAAAGTTCCGAAGCTTGTCGCTCCCGATGGCGCTTGTATGGATAATTCAGTAACTTTGACGGATTGTCCTGAGATGGTTACCACAAGGCTATTGGATACAGCCGGTTTGACAGCTGAAGTGGCCGTCACCTTTACGGTACCGTTTCTAATTGCCGACAATACTCCATTGGAAGATATAGAAGCTTTGTTGGTCGGAGTGCCGTCTTGATTTTCCACTTTCCATGTAACTTTAGAAGATGCGCTCAAGGGTAATACAGCTGCTGTCATTTGAAGACTGCCTGCATCCGCTGTAATAGCGTTTGCTCCTCCTTGTCCAGATACCGTTAGACTATCAATATCGCCCGTACCTGCTGTAACGGGTATTGATAACACAGCTGATGTACTTGTCCCAAGCTTTGTTGCTTTTATGTCGTCATAATAAGTATTACTGTTATCGGGCTTCCAATTTCCGACTAAAGCTATGTATTGATACTGGGCTTCTGCGCTCGTAGCTGCTACTTGGATACCATCAATATACATGGTGGCACCTGTGCCTGAGGTAAGATCCCATTTGAACTCATGCCAGGCCGGCGTCACTCCGCGAGCTACCGAAGTTGGGGTAAACGACGAGGTCATAATTCTTGAGACGAATTGGGTGCCTGATCCTGTGCTTCCATCCCAATGCTCTCCAAGAAGCAAGCCATTGGAAATGTCCACCCCGTTGGTGGCGGCATTAAGCTTTGTACCAACAAAAATATTATTTCGGGAATTTCCCACAGGTGTACCGTTATAGACCCAGGCCGTAACCGTGCCTTTCATAGGTGCGCCCATATCGGCTCTCAAGGTGTTATTCGTGGTCCCGCTGTTATTCCGGTTTGCGCTGAACGAACCGCTATGTGCAGGGACTCCTGTTTTAGCGACAACTGAAGTCGTGGACGTATTGGTAGCACCTGGGTCATGTGTAAAGCTCCCTAGCGTACCTCCTTCAAAGCCTTCAAAATAAACAACGTCTAAATAATTGACACTGGCCCTAACATCTACAGGAACTTGTCCCGACGAGCCGTCATAGGTCAAAACGCCCGTCGCATCATCAATCGTCACCCCAGCAATTGTTGATGAATAATGAACGCTGTTAAGCTGTGGATCTGTTGAGCTGGACGCAGTATTTTTCTTGAGCTCTTTGTCAGGTCCGCTGCTCATCTTGGCCATTACTTTTAAATGAACTTGCTGATCGTACGCAGAAATTTCCGTCTTATCAGCAGCAACATAGGTACTTACTACCGTCGGAATAGTCGGAGTAACAACTGCTGCGTGAGCGAATTGCCTCTCATTTGGAAAATAAACCATATTCACAGCCATGAGTAAAGCAATTCCCAAGGACACCGCACGTTTAAGCTTTTTACCCAGTTTAATTATAATCAACCCCTTCGCAAATGTTATGAAACGCTTACATTTCTGCCTGATTCGTCCAGTCGCATTAATCATAATACCCGAAGCTGCATAGAAAGAATGTGCACGATGTTTACTATATCGTGCACAATTTTTACTCAATCCATATGTTTACCTATAATCCTTCGGACTGACACCGACATACTTTTTGAATACCTTGGAGAAATAGGTCCGCTCCATATAACCAAGCTTGAATGCAATCATTTCGGTACTCTCCATACTTTCTTTAAGCAGCTTGCAGGCAATGTTCATTTTGTAGCGATGTACATAATCCGTAAAATTCATGCCTGTCTCTAGCTTAAATGACCTGGAAAAGTAACTTGGATTCAAAAACAAGGTTTCTGCCATATCGACAAGGGTAATATTCTCGGATAAGTGCTCCGAGATGTACCGGTCAATTTGCTTTAGCTTCATATTTTTCTCTGAACTGGACGGACCGCTAATCATGATTTCTTGAATTCTCGATTTCATCAGTTCAACAGCCGCATCCCATCGTCCGCATTGCTGCAGACAGCGGTGAAACGAGTCTTCTCCCTTTAGATCACGCTCGAACTCCATCACTCTAATCCATTGTGAGCATTTTCCCAGCAACTCGACAGGGTCCAACTGCTGATGCTTAGCCTTCTCCTTGATCTCCTCCAAAGCGGTTGTGATCCCTCTATCCTCACTGTTCTTAAATGCCTGTACGAGACGCGCCCAAAGCTCTTCTAGCGTCACCGTGATCTCATGGTTCCATAGCTTCAGACCGGATGACGGCAGTACGCCAAAAGAAATGTCACTGTAAAAAGCTTCACGGTTACCCTGCTTTAAGCTGCGCAGCTCCTTCGCAATATTAGATATCCCTTTTATAGGCAGAGAGTAGTGCACATGAATATCAATCCGCAGAAAGCTATATATTTTCTCCCGAAGAGAGCCGAGAAAGCTCGAGAAGCACTCCACTATATTGCAGCTCAAATTCGGTTGATAATTAAGTATGCACAAGAAATAGGACTCCTGGTCCGTTAAGATCGTAATCGCCAAGTTATCATTTTGCATTTCCTCTGCAATATTCGAGATCGCATATAACAATATAGGCTCATCCTTATACCGGTATCGTTTAGGAAAGGAGGCATAATTTAAATTACCTACAGCTATCATAAAATGAGAATGCTTCCACTCAATTCCGAGCCGTTTACCTGAGGCAAGTAAATCATCATGTCTATCCTCTAGTGTTAATTGCTTCAAAAACTGTCGTTTTAACACATCCTTATTCATGAAAATTTCCTGCTTATAGGATATTTCCGCGAGCTGATTCTGAACAGACTTTAGATCTTGAACCGATTTCCGTAAGCTCTCTTCTAACTGCTCAGCCGTTATCTCGTCTTTAATAAGGTAATCATCGGCGGCAAGCTGAACCGCTTTTCTTGCATAATGAAATTCCTGGTGACATGTCAAAAACAGGATTCGAACTTCAGGCTTGATCTTTTGCAGCTCAGCAGCAAGCTCCAGCCCATCCATTAGTGGCATGCCAATATCCGTAATTACGATATCGGGATTGGTCTCCCGAAACAGCTGAAGCGCCCGCTTGCCTGAATGAGCTACTGCCGCGATTTCCACTTGCAAATTACCCCAATCAATAAGCTTTGACAAATATTTGATCATCGGCACATCGTCATCCACCAGCATTACTTTGTACATCGCCCGCTACTCCTTTGAATTGCCTTATTTGAAGTAATTGCATGGTTCCCGATCAGGATAATATCGGAATACGAACACAAACCGTTGTTCCTCCATCATCATTGGCAAGTAAATGCATGGCCGCATCAGTGCCAAACGTCAGCCGCATCCGCTGCAGCACGTTTAGAAGCCCAATTCGTTTATACGACGCTTGATCCTCTGTACTTCCGCCTTTCAGCAATAAGTTCAGTTCTTCCCGTTCGTTCAACGGAATGCCTCCCCCATTATCGGAAATCAGAATCTCCACTTGATTAGCAATTTGTTGTGCAACAATGTTGATACTTGGATTACTGTTGGTATTCTCCGCAAAACCATGAACGAATACATTCTCCACAATAGGCTGCAGCAGCAGTTTCGGGATTTCAAGCTCTGCGCATTCCGGTGCTACACGTATATCTAAATTCAACGAAAGATCACTTCTCATCTTCATGATTTCTACATAATCACCAAGCAGTTTGCACTCACTTCGCAGGGACAATGGCTCAGCCATCTTCATGTAAGCACGCAGCAGACTCATAAGCGATTCAATTAACCTGGTGTGAACTTGGTCGTCGGACAAGCTCAAGTTGCATTTAATAGAATTGAGCGTATTTAACAAAAAATGCGGTCGAATCTGTGCATACAATGCTTGAAGCTCCAATACTCTCTTCTGCTCCTGCTCCTGTTCAATGTCGATAATCAGCTTATCGATTTGCTCGACCATACCATTTAGCGTTTTTCCCAGTTCAGCAATCTCGTCCTTACCGTCCTCCGGAAAAGTGATGGTGCGGTTGCCTTTGCCAAATTGCTTGATACTGCGCTGCAGCCGCAAAATCGGATAATGCAGCCGCTTCGCTACCACTATCGAGATGATGGAAAATAACAGAAAAAAGGGGAGCATCAGCAAAAGTGACAGGTAGAAGGTTTTGGATAGCTCCCCTGTCAACTCCGATTCGGGCGTCTCATAGACGAGCTTCCATCCGGCTTTCTTGATCAATGCTTCATTGCGGATATTCCTGCTCGCCTCTGAAGTTCGCTCATATGGAATATTAACAGCTCCGGCAATTCGCTGCCCCCCCGCATCAAACAAAGCGAGATGCTCCGTTGACACCTGCTGAAACAATTTCTTGAAGTAAACCTCCGGCAAGCCGATAAAAAGTGTAGCCAGCAGCTTATTGTCAACCGGATCGCGGATCACGCGAGACAAATAGTAGGTCTTATCACTTCCGGATTGCACCATTCCGAGCCATTGAATCTGTTTGGGTTCACTCTCATCCACACGAGACTTGACACTTTCCCACTGTTTCATAACTTGCTCCGGTGTCGGATACATATCATACGCTTGTACGATAAAGCCCGCATCGTTGACCAAGTACATGAAGATCTCATTGTTCATCGTTTTCGCTGCGACAAGGCTGAAAAAATCTTTAATCAGCTTATACTGCTCCAAATGGCTGCCATTCTCAATACGTTCTACATTTGAAAATATACGAAGCGTATTCCGAACACTTACATCCTGAACAAAGAAATGGGACGCAAAGGTCAGATCATCCATCATTTTGGAAATATCTTTGGACATAACCGCCAATATGTTGTCATTACTGAGCATCAGCTTTTCCTTCACTTGACGATTCGTCGTTGAGTAGTTAAGAAAGGCAACCATGATCGTGGGCAGCAAAATAAGCACCAAAAACGAAATTTGGATGCGTCGGTAATAAGTAAATCGAAACAGATGCCTCATGTAACTGTCTCTTCTCCTTCGTCGTTTGCAAGTATTGGTGATATCTTCCTACCCATATTATTATAATGGCTCTCGAATCGCCATGACCAAGAAATGGAAGATATGGCCTTGCCGGATTAATGGACGGTTATGCGCAAAGAGGACGCTAAATCAGCGTCCTGTTAACGATTCGTTTTATTTGCGTTACTTTGTATTTTGCTTAATGAGTTTGTCACCTTCAGCCATCATCCATTTTTGGGCATCCTCGGAGGACATATTATCCAACAGCACCTTGGATAGACCGCCTTCTAGAACCGCTTTTAGTTGACTTGCATAAGACACAGCAATATCCGATGAAACTGAAGTTCTAACACGCTTGTCATATAACGTGCTCGTAAGGGACGGCATATCGATCAAATCCTTCATATTTCCGAATAGTCGTTCAACAATAAGCTTTGAATCACTCTTTTTCCAACCGGACAATTCAATTCTAGCCTCTTGTTCAGTGGACATATAGCGGATAAACTTGTACGCTTCTTCCTTATATTTCGAATTTGCTGCTACTGAAACATAATTCCCTCCGATATTTGTCAATCCCGGCTCTGCATCCTTGGAGGAACGTGGTAGAGGGGCCACAACGGTCTTGAATGTATGCGGATATTTAGCCGTATCGCCAATGTTTGGCAGCGCGAAGGTTGCTGTCATCAACATGGCCGCCTTGCCGGTCAGGAATTCATTGTTGTAATTAAGCTTCGCGCCGATAACATCCGCTAGCGGCTTAACCGACTTATCGTCCTTTTCCATCGTTTTACGGAGATTGAAGAAATATTTGAAGGAAGCATCATCAAATTGCGGTTTGAGATCAGCTGTCAAGAAAGGGTTTTTCTTATCCGTATAGGCAATTGGATTAGCATACTCACCCCAAGAATGGAAGTACGCTCCAAAACGCTTATTGTTGTCGTCACCTTTGCTCAGCTTTTTCGCATAGTCGCGGAAATCGTCCCACGTCCAATCAAATGACGGTACAGGCAGGTTAGCTTCTTTCAATGCATCTGCATTCAACAATACCAGCCAGTTGCTGGAATTATTCATCAGCGCATAGCTTTTTCCTTTAAACTTCGGATTTATGTAATATTCTTCATCCGCATTTACATTATCCTTCTTGTAGAAATCGTCTAGCGGAGCCAGAACGCCTTGAGCTGCTCGTGCAACAGTTTCTTCTATGCTAGGGAACATGACTACATCGACCTGTTCTCCGGACGACATCGTTACATCAAGCTTTTTCAAAGTCTCCACAGAATTGCCTGGTACGAGAGGAATAGATTCAACCTTAATAGTAGGATTTTTAGCTTGAAAATTCGCAATTATTTTTTGGGTCGCAGCCTCAGCTATGTCCGGATTCCAGTTATAAAACTTGAGCGTCACGTTTTGAGCGGGCTTGTCTGCTGATGCCTGAGATGACTTATCTCCACCAGCATTATCTGATTTTGAAGCGCATCCACCTAATACACTTACGGCAACCAGAGCACTGCTTAATAATACGGCACTTGTTTTTTTCATATTTTTTCCCCCTAGAAATGATTGTTTATAATTGCATGTTACAATAGCTGCCTTCCAAATGATGTGCAATATTTTGTGGCGTTTGTGCATTTTATCGACCTCGATCGCATCTAGCCCTTCACACCGCCCAGCGTAATTCCCTTAATAACCTGCTTCTGCAAAATAATGAAAACAACTAGCAATGGAACAATCGCCGCTAGTGATGCCATCATAAGAACCGCGTAATTGTCGGCGTAATCGTTTTTGAACATCTGAATGCCGAGCGGAATAGGAAATAATTTCTGCTGGATGAGGAAAATAAGCGGTCCTTGATAATCATTCCAAGACCAGATGAATTTGATAATGCCAACGGTAGCCAAAATCGGCTTGCACAGAGGTACCATGATGCCAGCATAAATTCGCCAATACCCTGCTCCGTCGATCTTCGCTGCTTCAATATACTCACCATGGATACCTGCCATAAATTGGCGCAGAAGGAATGTAAAATACATGGAAAACATGCCCATCAGGATCAAACCCTCATGAGTATTATAGAGATGAAGCCATTTCAATAACAGGTACCTTGGAACAAGTGTTGATTCAGATGGAATGATCATTAACGCTAACAACAGCCCGAACACATAGTCTCTTCCCTTGTACTGCAGCTTCGTAAATGCGAAGGCCGCCATGGATGAAAAAATTAATGTGAATACGGTCATAATAACAGCTAGCTTCAGCGAATTCCAATAAAACAGAGAGAACGAAACTTTACTGAACCACACTTGCTTGAAATTAGCGATAGCATTCCATCGCTCAGGGATCCATTGAATAGGGTAAGTTAGAACATCTGCCTCATATTTCATGGCTGCTGAAACCATCCACAGCAATGGAATTAAAAATAATATTGAAAAAATAGCGAGCACAATCGTTGTCAGCCATTTAGAAACATCGAATTTTGTAGTGAGCAACTATGTCACCTCCTGATTAAAATCACTTCTTGCTATTTTGCAATTTCCATGTCAATAAAGTCACGATCCCTACAATCAGGAATAATACCCATGATATAGCTGATGCATACCCCATTCGGAAATTACGGAAGCCTTCTTCATAAATCCGATACACAAGGACTGTAGATGAATCATTCGGACCGCCTCCCGTTAAAAAGGAGATCAAATCGAACACTTTGAACGACGACATAAGGGTCGTAATAAATAAAAACGATAATGTAGGCGCCAGAAGCGGCAGCGTAATACGGAAAAATTGCTGCAGGGAATTGGCTCCATCAATACTGGCCGCCTCGTAAAGCTCATCGGGAATGTTAGTCAAGCCGGCGATAAAAATAATCATTTGGTACCCAATTGCTGCCCAAATCGCAATAATAATGATGGCTACCAATGAATAGTGAGTATCTGCAAGCCACTTTGGAGGTTCCGAAATCCCGAGGCTAATCAGAAATCTGTTGACCGGTCCTGATGACGGATGATACAACGCGCTCCACACTGTCCCAAGGGCTATAATGGAGGAAATATAAGGAATAAAGAAGGCGACTTTAAAAAAGCTTTGACCGTATACACGGGAATGGACAAGCACGGACAACACCAATGCAAGAAATAACCCTACCGGCACAACAAAAATCGTATACGTGAAGTTGTTTTTCAAAGCCATGAAAAACTTCTCGTCCTCCAGCAGCATTTTAAAATTATCCAATCCTACGAAATTAATAGTCGATAGCCCACCTACCAAATTCCAATCGCAAAAGCTTAAATAAAGAGAAAATAAAATCGGGAACAACCCCAGCAGAAGTAGTCCGATCAATTCCGGGGCTGTAAAAAGCCATCCTGCCAATGCTTCTTTTCTAGCTGTGTTCCAATATTTTTTTCGTAATGCGGCAGGCCTGGACGCCGCTTCCACTTTGGCCATACTTTTAGTCACCTCAACGATAGATTTATTAGTATTACTATAACGTGTTCTCGGAATCTACACCCGCACCCGATTTTTACTAATGTGTGCACTATTTTTACCTGCGTACTCTTGGAATTGATGTTTAAAACCAAAAAAAGCGTTTATACCTGCGGTCTTTACCGTCAGATATAAACGCTTTTCATTTTTACTGTTGTTTCAGCAATTCGATTGTTTTACCGAAATGTCCGCCAGTTTCCTGCAGCGCCTGATCCGCTTCTTGCTGGCTAATGTTAAACTTCAGCATAAGGATGGCCACCCGAGCATCCCCTTTGGCGGAGTTCACAAAGGCTCTAGCAATCTCCTCATCGCTATGCGTCGCATCCTGCACAATCCGGACTACACGATCCTTCAGCTTGGCATTCGTCGCTTGAACATTCACCATTAAATTTCCATATACCTTGCCAAGCTGGATCATCGCTCCCGTGGTGATCATATTTAAGACCATTTTTGTCGCTGTTCCAGCCTTAAGCCGTGTCGATCCTGTAATAATTTCAGGCCCGACAGGGACCTCTATCGGATATTGAGCCGCAGCGCTCATCGGGGCATTTGCGTTGCAGCTTAGACTCACCGTCAGAGCGCCTATGCGGGCCGCTTCCTGAAGCGCACCAATCACATATGGCGTCCGTCCGCTCGCGGCAATACCGATCACGGCATCACGAGAGGTTACTTGAGCGGAAGCCTCCAATTTACCGGCTTCGGCATTATCCTCTGCGTTCTCAATAGCTTGAGTCATAGCTTTCTCGCCACCGGCAATAATGCCAATGACAAGCTCTGGGCTCACCCCGAAGGTAGGAGGACATTCAGATGCATCCAGAATTCCCAATCTTCCGCTAGTACCTGCCCCAAAGTAGAATAATCTGCCACCTTGCTCCATAATAGGGACAATTGCTTCAATGGCCGAACCTATTTGAGGCAGCGCCCTGCTTACGGAATGAGCCACTGACTGGTCCTCTTCATTCATTATTTCAACAATTTCACGAACGCTCAGTTGATCTAATTGTCGGGAACGCTCATTGGTTTGTTCCGTTGTCATTTGCTTTGTGAGCTGTATCATCGTGCTTTTCCCCTTTGTCATTGCATTGTTGTTGAATGGTATTTATCATCTCAGGCGTAATAAGCAATCCTGCCTGTTTAACAGCAAAGTAATAGCTCCCGATTACAGGAGGGACGTTCAAACAACGGATGTCAAGCGATAATGCACGTATCTGAGGCCATTCAGTGAATGCCTCCAGGAAATACGGCTCCTGAAATACGCCTCCACTCAAAATAAGCGGAGTTTTATCAGTTCCATGCTTCAGCTTGCAATGAGTAGCAGCTGCAAGTGCTGCCAGCTCACGAACCGCTTCAGACACAATGAACTCTGCTGCGGCGTCTCCCTCCTTGGCCGCTTCAAATACTGCCGGCGACAAAGAAGCTACCTTCGCTCTCATATTATCTGCTTCATAAATAGCCGTAATGAGTTTATCCGGGCTGGCAAGCGAGAGTCTTGCCAATATCTTGTCCGTCAACAAAGTAGGGGCCGTTCTTCCGTCAAAGGCTTTCATTACGGCTTGCAGCCCTCTTTTACCAAGGTCGAAGCCGCTCCCCTCATCTCCAAACACATATCCCCAGCCGCCCACACGGATATATTCATCCGTTGCCGGGTCGAAGCCGCAGCAGATAGATCCTGTGCCTGAGATCAGCACCATCCCTCTCTCGCCAAACGTTCCCGCAGCAAGCGCTGTGATAGCGTCATTATACACAGTGATCACAGCTTGCTGGGGCAGTTCTGCTGCCAGGTGCTCTACAATGCGAGCCCTGTCTTCGGGTCTGTCGCTTCCTGCTAAACCAAGAACGATGCCTACCACCTGCTCCCGTAAAGAACCGGACACCTCCAAGCCTCGGCGAATCAACACGGAGAGCTCATTTTTCACTTCGTCCCATGGCCTCGACTTTAAATTGCTGGAGCCTCCATAGCTAAGGGAAAGCACATGTCCTTCTTCATCTCCAACCAAGAGAGCTGTCTTTGTTCCACCGCCGTCAATGGCAAGGAAACGTCTACTGCTCTTTCCTGTCATATCGAATCCTTCCCTTCTGCGCTCGTACGCCCGGAAGCCTCCGAATCCAGACAATTGAACAATTCACTAAGGTCGCTAATCACATAATCGGGAATGTAGCTTTCCGGTAAAGGTGCTCCCTCCAATTCCGGATTTTCCTGAACGGCCAGCTTTTCCAGCAAAACAAGTAAGCCTTCACTTTGTGTCCGTTCCTTTGGAGTCAAAGCAAGCAGCTCCTCTTGCATACGACGATTGATCAGTACCGCTGGTACCCCTATTCTATTAGCTATGGTAACATCGTGATCCAGACGGTCTCCTACATGCGCAACAATTTCTCCGCCCTGCAGCAAGCCGTCTACCATACGTACATCCGGCTTAGCAAAGCCGACTCGCTCCGGAGTAACAATCTCATCCAGCCATTCGGTTAGCCCGAGCGCTTTCATAACCGGGTATTGATATTTATAATACCCGTTCGTTACAGCAGCAACTGAATACCCTTCTTCTTTTAACCGCTTTAAAGCTGGAAGAACCGTATCGTCAAGCAAATATATTTTGGGTCGAACCGAATGCTTAAGCACCAGCTCTTCGATATTAAACTCTCTGTTCAAGCCCAGCTCTCGTGACAGCCCTTTAACAATTGCATCCCAGTCGTAGGCCGCTACAATGTTTCCACTCAGGAGCAAGCTTTCGTGCCTGGCTAGCAGCTGTTTCTTGGCTTCATAAGGAGCGTTCAACTCCCCAGACAGGATGCCTTCAATCTCTGGAAAAATCCAGGAACCAAACGGATTCTGCATAAGCGTTCCATCCAAATCAAATGTAATCCACCGCTTCATGATTTCACCGCCCCTGCTGTTAATCCTTCAATAAATTGTCGTGATGCAATCAGAAACGCAATAATCATTGGCAAGGATGATAAGGTAAGACCACTGAACAATAAATTCCATTCCGTGTCATACTCACCGAACAAATTCAACATCCCAAGGGGAATAGTCCCCTTCTCTGTCGATTTAATAAAAACCAATGGATAGAAGAAGTCATTCCATACATGAATCAAGTCCGTAATCGCTACGGTAGCCATAGCAGGACGCATAAGCGGAAGCACTATTTTGTAATACACCTGAAAATCATTGCATCCATCAATTCGAGCGCTTTGATCCAGATCCTTGGGCAGCGTCCCGAAGAAGCCGAAGAATAGAAAGACCGCAAACGATATATGGCCAGCTATATAAACAATGATCAATCCTATCAGTGAGTCAAGTAAATTCAACTTCATCAGCTGCATATACAAGGGCGAAATAGCCAGCTTCATCGGAAGCATCAAACCAAGCATGAAGAAGAATAAGACGGCTCCGTTCCATCGGAACGTATATCTGGCAAGATAAAACGCGGCCATCGAGGAAATAATCAAAATAATAATGACCGATACGCCACTGACAAACACACTGTTAACGAAATATTCATCAAAATGTACCTTATTCCAAACTTCAATAAAATTGACAAAAGAAAAACTGTGAGGAAGGCCGAGCGGCGAAGTAGTAATCTCTTTCTTCGTTTTAAAGGAAGACATAATCATTAAAAATATAGGGTACAATGATATGAATGAGAAAAGGGTCATAACGGCATATTTGGATAATTGTTGTAGCCGGTGTTCCATACACATCCTCCATTACTTACGGAATCCTGTTGATTCGTCTAATTGTGCGAGTTAATAAAACCAGTTCCAGCTCTAGTAGTCGACCGCTTTCTTCTTGAAGAAGAACATGGATATGGCGGTTGCGGCAGAAATAAGGGCAAGCAAAACTACAGCAAGCGCGGAACCGAGTCCGATGGAATCTCCTCCGCCTACAGTGCCAAACATCAAACGATAAAAATAAAGCGCTAACACATCCGTTGAATAATACGGCCCACCAGATGTACCCTGCATGGCATATATCATCTCAAACGATTCAAAGGATGAAATGAAGGTTAGAATCGTCATGATCATTATAGACGGCATCGAAAGAGGAATCGTAATTTTGAATAGCAGCGTCAATCCGGCTGCTCTGTCTATTCTCGCTGCTTCATAAATTTCAGTGGAAATGGATTGAAGTCCGACTAGAAAGATAAGTACGGCAAATCCGAAGCCATACCAGCTGTCTACCATAATAACCGTAAGAAATGCCGTCTTCGGATCTCCCAGCCATGGCTTGGCCAGCTCCGCCAGCCCAATTGCCTTCAAAAACGTATTCAAAGCACCGTAGGAAGGGTTCAGAATCAAGCTGAACAAGAAACCTACCACAATAACCGATAACAGCTTGGGAAGAAAAAAGACCGTTTTGAAAAACTCTTTACCTTTTAACTTACTGTTAATAATCAAAGCCAGCATATAAGCTACCATCAACTTAGCCGGTACAGTAACCAGGAAGAAAATAATATTATGCCCGAATGCATTATAAAATGTTTCTGCGTGGGGCGACTCGGTAAACAAGCGGATAAAATTGTTAAACCATATGAAATCTCCGCGTTTTAATCCTGTCCAGGCAAACATACTGTTCAAAAGTGCTGAAGCGATAGGGTAAACCATAAATCCGACGTAAAAAAGAAGCGACGGAAGCAGGAATAAATGTACAAGATGCTTGGTGTAATTACGTTTTCGTTTCCTTTCAACACCTGTCACTGCTAACTGCGGCCTTTCATTCAAGCCAGTTCGCCTCCTTCGTAAATAAGGTTCCTTACACGGGTCTAGCCTCGGTGAAATTCATTCCGGTTATTTCCAGATTAATCCTTAGCTTCGAGTTACAGATCAGATCGGAAGCGCTGGAGAACAACCCAGCGCTTGCCTGAACCTGTTACGGCTGAGCTTTAAACCATTTACCGCTTGAGGTTTGCACAGCTTCCGCTACCTGCTCGGGAGTCAGCCTGCCAAGATACATACCTTGCAGCGAATCCTCAAATGTAACCTTGGTTGGTGGAGTTCCCAGATTGAAGTTGGTCAGGATCAAATAAGGAGTTGAATTTTTACTGCTGATAGATGCCATCTTTTTCAACAAAGGATGGGTCGGCTCTACTCCAGTAATAGGACTTACACGAGTCAGCTTTTCACTGAACATTTGTCCGAATGTTTTGGATGCGATAAACTCCATGAACTTCAAGGATTGCTCTTGATACTTGGAATCTTTGGCTACAGCATATGAACCGTCGACCCAAGTAACGATATTAGGCTGATCCCCTTTTTTCGCAACAAATCCAGTGAAAAAGTCAACAGGGAAATCCAATTTATTCGCCTCGAAGGTTTCTAAACGATGGCTTCCATTAATATACATGGCAGCTTGACCGTTATAAAACAAAGTCTGAGCATCCTTATCATCTATCGCGATAAAATCTTTAGGGAAGTAAGGCTCAAGCTTCTTCATCCGGCTAATTGACTCGACAAAGCCTGGATCCTTGAAATTGCTTTTGCCTTTCAGCAGTGAATCCACAAAGGCATTACCGCCATACGCGCTTTCCCCAATTACAGAATGAGTCATGGAGAGCAAGTAAGCCGCTTTACCGGATTGGGCGATCGGTACTATATTTTTGCTTTTTAATTTTTCACATACTGCCAAAAATTCCTCGAACGTTTCAGGTGTTTTCAAACCCTGCTCTTCAAACATCTTCTTATTATAGAAGATAACCGCATTGTTGAGCATGAACGGTATGCCGTACACCTTATTATCACTGCCCTTTGCCGCAGCCAAATAAGAATCAGGAATTTGATCGACACCTTTGACCTTGTCCAGAGCTGTTAAATACTTCCCGTCCGCCAAAGTTGTCGCAACATCATAGGGACGGAGTTGAAGGATATCTACCCCAGAGCCCGATACAAGCGTGTTGTTTAGAATGGTGTTGTACTCCGTTGATTTAAATGGCTTGAATTCCACTTTAATATCAGGGTTCTGCTTCTGGAATTCGCCGATTAACGCCTCGTACCCGGCTTTGTCCTCAGGTCTCCAGCTGTACATCGTCAGTTTAACCGGATCGCCGCCTGGTTTAACCGAAGCTTCGCCTGCCGGCTTCTTTCCGGATTGTGACGGAGTTGTTGCGCTTCCTCCGCACGCGGTTGCTAATATACTCGTCATTAGTAAAAGGGTAGTACCAAATAATAATTTGCTTTTCTTCATTCTTGACCCCTCCAGATAATAATTATTTATATGAAACCAATAGGTGATTCCAAAAAGTTAAGTATTTTTGCTGACTGCCTTGCGGGTTTTTTCCAAGGATTGCACGTGACGCTCATGGTCTTTTCGGGCAATACCTACGTACAAAATATCAATGACATTCAGTTGAGCAATTCTCGATGCCATAGCTCCGCTTCGAATGCTGTTCTCCAGTGAGCTCGTGAATAGATTAATTTCAGCGGCGCTTGCAACCGGATTGCTGCCAAAACGCGTGAGTGACAAGGTGACGGCTCCGTTTTCCCTAGCAAGCTCAAGAGAATGAATCACATCTTTCGTCTGCCCGGAATAGGAGATGCCAAAAGCAACATCGCGCTCGTCCATATTAACTGCAAGTGTTGCCTGCTCATCCAAACCAAGACCTGTTTCGCACCAATAATTGATCCTCGTAAGCTTCTGCTTCAAATCCATAGCAATTACCGCAGAAGCTCCAACGCCGAAGATAACGATTTTCTTCGCCTTGCTCATGACATCTATAGCCTTCTCCAGACTTTCATTAGAAAGAACTGTCAAAGTATCCTGTATCGACCTCATGTTATTGTGTGAGATTGAAGCAATTAATTCAGATATAGGTCCATCGATCTGGATCTCTTGATACGAATCCAACTCATCCGTATTTTTGGACATATCGGCGGCAATACGCAGCTTCAACTCTTGAAACCCTTTAAAGTTGAGTGAGCGGCAGAGACGAATTAAGGTAGCCTCGCTAACACCAGCCAATACCGCTACTCTTTGTACCGAACTATTAACTACTTCCTCTGGATTCTCTAATATGTATTTCGCTGCCTTCTGTTCTGTCGGCTTCAGGCTGGAAATAGCCGCTTTCAAACTAATTAAGCCGCCCTTCAACATGGATATCACTTCCTTTTCCAAAGAGAGTACTGCTTTAAGACATTTACGCTCCTTATTATAATACTTTATTTCATTTTGTAAATGATTTTATGAAATTTTATTTCACGTATGTGTTATATTTCATTACATTTAATTCGTTAACCGGTCTTGGTATACACAGTGATAAGGAGATTTATTCAGAATGTACACACAGATCTACGAAGATAATTAACCATTGGTCATCAGAAAAAGAAAGATCGCGCAAGATCCGGTAATCGGCTGGATCTTGCGCGATCTTTCTCTTTTTATACTCAGCTTACCCTTTTATTCCAGTCGTAGCAATCCCTTCAATAAAGTAGCGCTGCCCGATAAGAAAGACTACTACAGCAGGCATTACCATGATCGTAGTCCCGGCCATCAATAAATTCATAGGTGTGTTATTAGCTCCACGAAGCGTGGATAAGCCTAATGAAACTGTATATTTATTGCTATCATTCAGATAAACCAACTGCCCAAGAAAGTCATTCCACACCCCAACAAATGTAAAAAGCAGAACCACAACGATAGCCGGTTTAATGAGAGGAATAATAATTTTTAAATAAATGGCGAAATAGCCCGCTCCATCAATAACAGCTGACTCGTCCAGTTCTTTGGGAATCGTCATTAAAAATTGTCTGAGCAGAAAAATATTAAAAGCGCCTCCCCCAAAAAAAGCAGGAATAATTAAAGGCCAATACGAATTCGTTAGCTGCAATTTGGACCAACCGATGTAAGTAGGAACTAGAGTTACGATGCTCGGCAGCAGAATGGTCATAATGATAAGCGTAAACCAGAAATCCTTAAGCGGAAATTCCAGCCTGGCAAACCCATATGCGGTCAAGCTGCTTGTTAAGGCAACGCCAATCATAACGGGTACGATGATCATCAGTGTATTTATAAAGTATTGGGCAAAATTAATTCTTTCCATAACCTCCGTGTAATTTTCCAGACCAAATGTATGAGGAATCCAGATCGGAGGAAATTCCAAAATTTCTACCAAGCTCAGAAAGGAGGATCGAACGATCCAATACATAGGAAAAAACACAATAATGGCCAAGAGTGTCAAGAAAAAATAAGTGACAATTCGGCCTCTCAAACGATAAGTCATTATTTCTTCCCTCCCTCGTAATGAACCCAGCCTGAAGAGGATTTAAACAGCAAATAAGTAAAAAACGATACAATGATGAAGAGAACCCATGCCAATGCGCTGGCATACCCCATACTTTGCCGCTGGAATGCTTCACGGTAAATGTAGAAGGCATAAAACAAAGTAGAATTTTCGGGACCACCTTGAGTCATCGAGTAAGCTTGAGTGAACGCTGTGATCGAATTGACAAACCCAAGGATTACATTATAAAAAATAATGGGCGTCATGAGTGGAATCGTCACAGACGTAAGCTTATGCCACCAACCCCCACCATCGATTTCCACTGCCTCAAGTAAATGCTTGGGGACATCCTGCAAGCCGGCCAGGAAGATTACAATAACATTACCCGATCCCCACACCGCAATAATGACCATAGATAATACTGATGTATCCGGACTGTTAACCCACATCTGCTTCTCAATACCAACAAAGCTCAATAGATGATTAATAATGCCGAAATCCGGATTGTACAGCCACAGCCAAATAATACTTGTAGCCAGCACCGGAATAATGGAGGGTAAATAAAAGACAGCGCGGAAGAAAGCTCTACCTGTTATATCCTGATTCAAGAACAGTGCAACAAGCAAGCAAAAAACAATTGAAGCAAACACACAGCCGATGGAATACAAAGCCGTTGCTTTAAGCGAATCGTAAAAAAACAAGTCCTCGGTAAAAATGGCCTGATAATTGGCCAATCCGATCCATTGCATAGGCTTTAATATCGTCCAGTCAGTAAAACTTATATACAAGCTGTACAGCAAAGGTCCTATTGTAAAAATTAACACCCCTAAAATGGCCGGTAATACGCAAATGTAACCGACTAACACCTGCTGTCTCTTATGGCTTCGATAACTGGCTGACTTTATTGTAGACATATCGGTTGTTGCCTCCTTCATATACCCATTACTAAAGTGTACAGAGGCCACCCTCACCTGCAAGGATCGGCCTCCATACACGAACGAATTCCAGGCTAATGCCTACCAAAACAATGCTTATTAATTGGCTTTACCGCTTTCAAAGATCGGCTTGATTTTGGGCATCATTTCGGTAATGGCATCCTTCGCTGTTTTCGTTCCTAGCCAGACAGGATCGAGTCCCGGATTGAGTATATCCCCGATTCTGCTATAGGTCGGCAGGAAGAACCATGGCGTTGGATACGTCGCTTTAAGAGCGTAATCGATAACGGCTGTTTTATATTCAGGTGGATGAACAGGTGATTGCGTCCATCTCTTGATTTTGTCCGCATCCGTATACCAGCTCGCTTCAGCCGGCATCCATACGCCGCTATCGATATTAGCCAAATTTTTCTCCGTATTCATTAGCCACTTGTAAAGCTCTACGGTTTCTTTGACGTACTTGGTGCTTTTATAAATGACGATAGGGGTTCCTGTATTGGTTGTCGCAGGCTTTTTGAAGATTGGCAGAACGCCAATGCCATTTTTCAAGCCCTTGCTTAGCTGAGGATTAATATTTACGAGTTCCCATTGTCCCGATGTCACCATCGCCACCTTTTTAGATAACAGCAATTGACCTACATCTCCGGGAAGCCCTGAAGATTGTGCAGCCGTTGGGGAAACATGCTCTACATTCGACAGATCGGCAATTTTCTGAATCGCCTCAATCGTCTCTGGCTTATCCAAGAGCAGCTGTTTGCCGTCTTGACTGACTTCGCCTCCGCCGTTGCTGATTGCAAAAGGTGTCCAGAAAAAGTCTTGACCATGACTGACATTTATTCCATATTGAACGATGTTTTTGACATCAAACCCGGCTTCATTCGGATGCTTGCCGTTTTTATCCTTCGTCAATTTTCTGGCGACATCCAGCATCTGGTCCCATGTCCAAGCTTTCTCCGTCTCAGCCGGCGGGTAAGGGAGCTGCGCCTCATCGAACATCGTTTTATTGTAATGCAGCAAAATAATTTCATTAGCCACACTGTAGCCAAGCAGCTTGCCATCCGGCGAAACAAATTTGTTACTCTCCAGCTTTGGAGTAATGGAACCATCCTTATAAAAGGATGACAGATCCATCAGAATACCGGATTCTGCGTATTTAAGTGCTTGAGCCTCCAGCATTGTGCTTATATCCGGCAGTGTATTCGAGGCAGCCATAGCGCTTAGCTTAGCGCCGAATTCACTTAATGCTACGTTCTGATAGTCTACTTTAATATTGGGATTCGCCTTCTCAAATTCGTTCAGGCTGATGCGAGTTGATTTGGCTTCTTCGTTGTTAGCCCAGTCGGTAAAGCGGATCGTCACCTTCTCTGTGCTTGCAGGAGTTTTGGTTTCTGAAGTTGGATCCGTAGTGTTAGGTGCGGGCGCTGAAGATGGACTTGATGTCGGATTGCAGCCCGCTACAACAGCCAGCGATAAAGTGGTGAAGGTGCATGCTTTCAAAAATCGTTTCATTGAACTCATAGTAACCCCTCCAAATGATATATGATGGTTTCATAACATTTAAACCTGGATTCAGCTTTCTCTAATCCAAACTGCCATTTCTCCGCGCCCCCGGTTAGCCCAGGCAAAATAAGGAATGAAAGTAGCTGTTACCGACTCGGTTCGAATGTTGTTTTCCACTTTATACAGAAGGTTATCCCAACCATCCGTTTGCTCCCTGTAAGCTTCAACGCTCAAAACCTGAAGCCCTCCCAGCAGCTCTGCATGAAATTGGACCTGCTCTTGAGTCTGCCGCGCAATCACGATTTGATGCAGGTTCGGCCCATTGTCAGCCTCCTCCATACAATACACAATCGGCCCTCGCTGCAGCGCTACTTTTCCAATCGTCTCCCGAAGCAAGGGATGTCCTTTCATGCGGTTAACGGGCATGGGAAGATTAAGCTCCACCGTATCGCCTGATTGCCAAACCTTGTTGATATAGACATATCCATCTACCAACACATCATCTGTTTGAAACGTTATGCCGTTTAGTCGAATCTCAGCTTCTTTGTACCACTTTGGAATCCGTAAAGCTAATGTAAACTTGGCTGCTCCTTCCACTGTTATTTCAAAATGTACATTGCCTTTCCAAGGGAGCTGCGATTGCTGCAGCAAGCCTACCTTATGGCCGCCAAGCTCAATGTCTACCTGGCTGCCTATATAAAGATGAGCATAAAGCGTCTGATCTTTCGTGGAGTACATGTAACGCCCGAGTGAAGCAAGCAATCTGGCAATATTGGGTGGACAGCAGGCGCATCCGAACCAGCCCTGACGCTGAGGTTTGACATGACTCAAATTTTTGTTCTTATCACAAGCTTGAGGCCAAACCTCCAACGGATTCACATAGAAAAATTGTCTCCCGTCACGTGACATGCCGCTGATCACTGTATTATACAGAGCCTGCTCCATGACATCGGCGTATTCGCTTCTGGTTTCAATCTGCAGCATACGCTGTGCAAAAAAGATCAAGCCAATCGAAGCGCATGTTTCGGCATAAGCCGTATCGTTAGGCAGATCATAATCGAGAGAGAACGCTTCACCATGGGCCATCGAGCCAATCGCACCCGTAATATACATCCGCTTGTTAACTATATTGCTCCAGAGTCTTCGACAAGCCTCCAGCAGCTCTTCATCGCCCGTTTCGGCGGCAACATCTGCCATTCCCGAGCACATATATACAACCCTAACCGCATGCCCCTCCGCTGTTTCCTGAAGCCTCACCGGCAAATGGGCCTGGCTGTAGGATCGGTCGCGAACCATGTTCAAACCGGAAAAGTGAGTTTTGCGATTGCGGCGTTCGAACTCAATATCATAGAAGCTCGGACTCGTACCTCGCTCATTGAGAAAATACTGACTTAAGCTTAAATACGATTTAGTTCCGGTAGCATGGTAGAGCTTTACCAGTGCCAGTTCGATCTCTTGATGACCATCATAACCATGGAGCTTCCCAGCTTCCGCACCAAACACCTCATCAATACAGTCCGCCAAGCGACAAGCGACATCCAACAGCTTCTTTTTTCCAGTCGCCTTATAGTAAGCAACCGCCGCTTCAATCATATGACCTGCACAGTACAGCTCATGACATTCCGCCAAATTCATCCATTTCATTTCCGGTTCTTTTAGAGAAAAGTAAGTGTTAAGATACCCATCCTTTTGCTGAGCTTTTGCTATGATTTCGATAACCTCATCGGCCAATTGCTCCAAATCGGGATCCTTTCCTGTTTCGAGCAAATAACTTACAGCTTCCAGCCATTTGGCCACATCGCTATCCTGAAACACCATGCCGTAAAACTCTCCTTGAGCCAAGCCTGCGGCAATTTTGAAATTTTGAATCGCATGACTCGGCGCAGCACCCTCCACCCGATCATTCAATGCCTCCCACTGATAAGGGACAACAACCTCACGAATCAATCGAATGTATTCAGACCAAAATTCATCTTGAATATGAACATTGGCTAATGGAAGCGCTCTGGAGATCGATAGATTATTCATAATACTCTCCTTTCATATCTTGCAAGAACAGCTGCTTCAAGACCTGAGTGCGGTTTTATTTTTTAAATAATTACAACGTTACAGGAAGCGCTTTATTTAATATAATACATGTAGTAATATGGTATGAATATACGGTTTTACAACCACTTTTTTAAAAATTTCAACCTATGGAGGCATCGCGATGAATTCACCTATCCTTCATTTCATCTCACCGCCCGTCCCTTATTTTATAGATTGCGGCAGAGCTTATTACCGTTGTGGAGAGTCTCATATTAGCAGGAGCAACATCGGTTCATTTGATTTGATTGTGGTGACTAAAGGGACTTTGTTTATCGGGGAAGGTACGAACGAATGGGCGCTTCAGAAGGGGGAAGCTTTCATTCTCAGACCTGATGCGAATCATTACGGAACTGCGCCTTGTGTGGAGGAAACCGAGATCATCTGGATTCATTTCCATACCTTTGGCGCCTGGAATGAGTGCGAGGGGATGAACGCGTGTCTGGAAAACCAGTCTGCTCTAATAGAGCAGCATAAACAAACCGCCTATTTGAACCATGCAGAGGTTTGTCCGATATTCATTCCGAAATATATGCAGCTGTCTCAGAAGGCAATCGATATTTTGGAGCAGTTTTTTCAGTTGGAGCACGAGCCGCGATCCCTCCGGAACTGGAAGAGACAAACAGCCTTTCAGCTATTTATGCAGCATCTGGATCGAGACCTGGCAGCAGCATCGGATGCAACAGCCTTCCATCTGGCCGAGAAGGTCGAATTGTTTATTCGTCAAAATTACACACAACGCGTATCCAACCCCCTCCTACAAAAAGAGCTCAATTACCATCCTAACTATTTGGCCAAATGTATGCTGAAGGTTTATGGGATGACGCCAATCGACTACTTGCAGCACTACCGCATTGAGCAAGCCAAGAAACTTCTGATTCAAACGGAATGGTCTATTACCCGTATAGCCGAGGAGATTGGTTTTCAACACGGTTCTTATTTTTCAACCTGTTTTTTTAAAAAAGAGGGCATTTCACCTCTGAGCTTTCGCAGAAAATTTATAGGGAATGCTTAAGAACGGCGAGCCTTCGGTTCAATAAAAATGCCGCATTGATCAGGTTTTCCCTGCCAATGCGGCATTTTTCCAGTTAGATATTGAATGAGACTGCACTTCTGCCAAATTTATTTGCCTAGCATCGGCTCGCCGACAATACTTTTATCCCCTTGTACGTAGATCCGAAGTGCTTTAGTATCCTTGACGTCTAATTCCAGCTCTGTTAATGTATCTCCTTTTACTTTGAGCTCCTTCACCGCAACATTATTTTCATCCACTATCTTAATTTGCAGATTTTCTTTAGTTAGGGAATCCGATACCCATACTTTAGCTTTAAATTTGCTGTAGGTAAAGTTGGTGGTAACCTCCATATTCACAGATCGCGAGCCTCCGGTCACATAGCCATAGTTCAACACTGTACCATCGCCTGTAGTAACCTCATTTGGTGTTCGGCTTGCCAGCCTGTAGGTAGCATTCCCGTTATAGACAAATTCAGGGGAAGCTTTGATGAAGTTTATACTGTCTTTTGAAATAGTTCCCGACACTTCACCCAGATAAGCCGTTTCGGTGTTGGCATCCCAGTTAACTTTAATCCCCGCTGCTTCCGCAACTGCCCTCATCGGCAAATAAGTTGAGCCTCTGTAAGTGATCGGTACAAGCTTCGTCCCATCATCCGGATCAACGGGCTCGAAAGCTTTGCCATTAAGCATTACCTTGATGCCTGTATTCAAAAATACTTTTACCTCCGTTAATGTTCCTGCTCCCCATACATTTAAAGAAAGACTTAGACACAGCATAACTCCAAGCGTAGTAGCAACTATGCCTTTGCTATTCAATAACTTCCTCATCCCTTGCTCCTCCTCATTATCTGGAATTGAAATTCCAAAATTGATTTTCATTGTAATTCACATCACCTCGTAAAAACAGTCACTTCAATCCCATGTCCAAGTCACTATTTGCGCAGGTAAAATACTATGACTTTGTATGACTAAGTCATCTATCGATATGGGAACAGCATTCAATACTTTCGACACTGTGGATGCGGATAAATTGACTCGTTTGTACTTGAATCGTTACAAACATTGTTGTTCCAACAACGAAGTTCACGTATACTTAATTGCATCTGGATTTTTTATACAAATTTTTCAGGGATTCATCCACATGGCAGCCGTTCTATGTATGTGCCGACATGTGAGAGGAGGACGACGAGGAAGATGTTTTTGCAATTGGCATACTTTGGGGCTTTATTTTGGTTCGGATTGTATATTATCAACAGAGACTTTAGAAATGTACGTCTAGTTCTAGCAGGTCTTGCTTTGTTAGTTCACTCTTGCGGTATAAGCACAGCTCTTCTATCTCCTTACGCTCAAGAGGCATTTCAAAGCATCGTTTTGTTAAAGGTTCAAGACATTTCCTTATTTCTGCCCTTGATATTGTGGCTGGGTATTATGATTTCTTATACTTCCGATCAGGAAGGTAAGCACAATGTATTATGGCCCCTATGGAAATACGCGGTTTTGGTACTGGCTTTATTCAGTTGTATTTGGCTGATATGCGTTAAAAATTCGCAATGGTATGCAATCTCTTACCAAGCAATTTTATGCACCACTCTCCTCCTCATCCTTGCACTTTCTTTATGGGGAGCCATTTATTACGGTATCAAAGTATCGGGAATCCATCGCATTTTATTATACCTGCCGCTTATTTTGTATGCTTGTGTAACAATTATGACATTTATCTTACAGGATGGTTCATGGAAGCTGTGGGGTTATGCAGGAAATGGCGTGGGACTGCTGCTGTTTGCATTCTGCATCATGATAACTGAAATTAAGGGCCAGGGGGAATCCTGGCTACCCGATTTTTTCCGTTCATTTGATTATTCCGTCTTTTTTACGCTGCTGTTTTCCGGACAGGTGGCCCTGATCATTAAGTGGGGTACTGGCTTCAATTATACGATGGTTGCTTTGCTCATGATCAGTATCGCCATCTCCATCGCATTCCAGGTATTTGTATATCCGATTCGGGCCATGCTGGACAACATCGCATTTGTAACTTTCCCCAAGCTGCGCCAAGCGCGTTCGCGGTTAAGGCTCGAGGAAAGCATTCAAGTTCGTGTGGACGAGGAAGCAGCTCCCGAGGAGATGAATGAGGAGGACTTGTATCGTTTCACGCGGCGAGCTTTAAGCCATATTGGCGATTTCCAGCGATTAGCATCGAACCCGTTGACGCAATTGAAATGGATAGACAAGCGGCTGCAGGAGCGTGGTGCAAACAATGAGGTGCTTGAGCGGGCTATCGAATTAAAGTCGGTACTGTTGGAAATCATCAGGCAATTAAAGCCGCACGGAGATGAGGAATTCGGCACTACCGATGAATGGAGACATTTCAACGTACTCTATTTCCCCTACATTGTAGGCATTAAACCTTATAGCTTGCGTTATTCGGCAGAGCATTTGGATGCCCCGTCAAGAGCAGCTTTGGAATGGTTCCGCACTAATGTGCCGGAACGTACGTTATACAATTGGCAAAATGCTGGGGCGAGAATCATCGCGCTAAGCTTGAAAGACAGAGCATCCGTTAACTTAAAATGAATGTTTCCATCTTACCTTCGGCAAGAAACGAATGGAGAGTTGACGAGCCTGATGCCTTCGGTAACTCAAAAAGTACCAACCCATACATATAGGATCGAAAAAGAACCCTCAACCCCACTTTAAAAGTGGGAGTTTGACGGTTCTTTTGCTCACTTTAAGTTGAAACACAAGAAAATGATAGCAATGAACTCCTCTGCTGATGTTCCATGTACGGTTAGCTTCTATACTTTTAGTGCAGAGATCCCTGCACATACATAATCCTAAACAACACGTCGGTACTGCATCCACGGGAGTGAAGCGTAATACGGAAGTAATTGTTCCTTTATCACCTGAAAAGTCCAAAAATCAGAGTGATAAAGGAACAGCCCGTTCCGTTATTGCTCTGATTTGTACATAAATGCTCCAATTCGGCCAACATAACGGAATTCCCGCTTCCGCTATTGCCCCAGATTGACGGCGGCAGGTGGAATAGCGGAACTTTCCGTTCCGTACAAAATCCTCCAGAGCTCATAGCTGCTATCCCTATAATCATCCCCCTTGATCATGGGGTGCATTAAACTTTCTTATAAATTAAAAAAAAGCTTAACCACAAATAATGTGATTAAGCTGGATCAGCTATGAATTTAAGCCAGAATTTACTCGAAATAAGTAAATTCCCAATCGCCTTCTTCTGCACTCCATTTAGTTGCATCCGTATATTCCGGTACTCCAGTGAATTCAAGCGTGTACTCGATCTCTTCTCCTGGTTTCAAGTTCACCTTCAAGTTGCTGAAATATTGATCTGCAACTTGTTTACCTTCACCAGCATCATTGAATAAAGAAATTTTCACATCAACTTTGTTTACAGTATCGATGTTTTTGCCACCAATATTTTTGAAAACCCCACCGGCTTTTAAAGTACCGTTGTCATAGCCAAGGCTTGTAACTACAAAATCAAGTGCTGCTTCAGCTGCAGGAGCTGCTGCTGCTTCAGGGGCTGGTGCCGCTTCAGGAGCTGCATCTTCAAAATATGTAAATTCCCAATCGCCTTCCTCTGCACTCCACGCTGTAGCATCCACATATTCTGGTACATCTGTAAATTCAAGTGTATATTCTGCTGTCTCACCTGGTTTGATATGTACTTTCAAGTTAGAGAAATACTGATGAGCAACTTCTTTGCTTTCTCCCTCAGCATTAAAAAGAATAATTTTAACATCCACTTTATTTACTGTTTCGATGTTTTTGTCCCCAGTGTTAGCAAAAGTACCGCTAGCTTTCAAAACTCCATTATCATAACCAACTGCAGTTACTACAAAATCCAATGCAGGAGCAGCCAATGCTGCTGATGAAACTCCAAACAATGATAAAAGGACAACTACTGAAGCAAATAAATAATTCAACATTTTCTTTTTCATTTTCTCTCCCACTTTCAATTGTAATATAAATAAAACTGTAAAGCTGAATTCCTATACCTTATCTCTCTCTAGGGCTCCTTAACTTGCATACCCCATATTTTATCGATTCCACAAGTAATAATCATGTGACTAAAGTCATAGAAACTCATAAAAAGGCAGAAAAACACGCATTAAAAGGAATATTGTCACATTTTAGATATATTTAAATAAAACCTCGTTTACTATTCTCGGGAACCTCTATGAATAAGGAAACAGCCTGCCTATAAGGCAAGCTGCGGCATACTGCTGCTTAAAGATTTTTTTGAAATATCTAGATTCAAGGCTTCGAAGTATGAACTTAAGAAGTGCCGTAACGCTTCAACTAAAGCTGTCAGCTGCTTTTGAAGCCAATACCCTGTTCAACCAATCATAGGCATGTTTCCCGGATATCTCATGCGTCCCCTCAAACAAGCTCAATTCCAATTGCTCGCTTGCTCCCAATAACTCGTAAACCTTTTTTAGCTGCTCGTGCGCTTCCCGTGTTGCGTGAACGGGAAAAATCGGATCACTCATTCCCGCTTCAAGCAGCAATGGCTTGGGAGAGATCAAACTGAGCAGATCCGGCAGTTCCGCGGTTAATGACAGACCGGGGACGTAGTTGTCAATACAATGGTGCATAGCCAGAATGCTCGATTGGAACGTGTTAGCATAGCCGCTTACAACGGCAGCGGAAATCCGGTCATCAAGGGCAGCTGCGAATGAACAAACCATCCCGCCGCCCGAAATGCCCATGCAACCAATGCGCTTCACGTCTACATCCTCGCGAGTGTACAAGTAGTCTATGAGGCGCAGCGTTTCATACACGCGATATCCAGCCATCGTCTGTCCCATTGCCAACAGAAAGGCGGACAAACGCTTGCAGGAGTTCGATTCCAGGTTATCCTCAGCCAGCTTCCGGTCTCCAAACCCGAATAACTCTGGAGCAACAGTTATAAATCCCCGTTGGACCAGCTCAACAGCGAAGTTCTTCTGATAACCGAGATCTGTCGTTTTAACTGTGCCATCCGAGTTCAGGCCTACAATATCCTTGCTGCCGTAACCGTGGCCATGGCATGCAATAACAGCCCCAAGCTTGCCCTCGTGCTGAGTCGACTTAGGGATCAGCACGAAAAAAGGCATATGAAGATGTGCGTAGGTCTGAATCTGCATACGCTTACGGATGTAGGTTCCACAGTCCACTGATTCGAGAACAACCGGTTCAAGATCAGCAGCCTCAGCCGGGAAACCACCAAGAAGCTCAACGAATCGTTCTCGTAAACGATTCCTCCACTCGCTCCATTCCTGTTCTGAATTCGCCTGGAATCTTTCTACCGGGCTAATGCTGTCATACAAATACTTCAGATAATTATCCGGATTCCACACCATTAATCCTCTCACCCTCCCGCATCGCATTGTACTCGCATATTAAGTGTTAAAAGTCATAGTATGTTCCTTATAACATAACCCAATCTCGCCATTGTTCCAAGTCAATATTTTGTCTATAAACAAGGGTACGTACGGATTGTTCTACCGCAGCTTCGATTATGGCGGCCGCTTATTCATAGTGGGAATGAAACTTATTTATATAATTGAGTCAATAATACAATCTAAGCCCGGTTTGGGACGTCTCGCGGACGGACCTTACCGGGCTATTCATATCATTTCGTTCATCTCAATCATGACCCTCTATGATCTTTTATCCTCAAATAAACTTATATATTCTACGTATTTTTTGGAAAACATTGTGCAATGACCTCAGCAAATACCCGTGATAAAATGAAACAACCTCAAAAGGGACGCTAAGTTGCTAAACTTTGCCTGTTCTTATTGAGAAATAAATCAAAGGCCAAAGCTTCTTATGAAGCGCGGGGGAACCCATTCTTCGGGGTGAAGCCACTTTCGTGGCAGGGTGATTGCTCTTTGACCCTAATCCGTCAGCTAACTCCGCAGGCACAAAAAAGAGAGGATGATTTAAATGCGTTTCAAGAAATCCGTATTGACAGGTGCGCTTGCACTAGGTACTTTGATTGGGGCTGGAGTTGTTTCAGCTGCTCCTTACCAGGTAACAGGAAATGATACTATGTGGCTGATTTCCCAGAAACAAGGTGTTAGCTTAACCTCCCTGATAAAAGCTAATCCTCAGGTGGCCAACCCGAATATTATTTGGCCTGGACTGATATTGAATATTCCTGGAACAGGAACAACTGCCGGCAGCGGTTCAACTGTTCAACAACCAGGAGCTGGTACAACTGCAACCGTGTCCGATTATGCTAGCCAAGTAGTTACCTTAGTGAACCAGGAACGTGCCAAAGCAGGCGTTAAGGCGTTAACAAGCGACAGCTCCCTGTCGTCAATGGCGCTCGCCAAAGCAAAGGATATGTACAATAATCATTACTTTGATCATACTTCCCCAACCTATGGATCTCCATTCGACATGATGAAATCATACGGCATTAAATATTCGTACGCCGGTGAAAACATCGCTATGGGTCAACGGACACCACAGGAGGTTATGAATTCCTGGATGAACAGCCCAGGTCACCGACAAAATATTTTAAGCCCGAACTATACCAAAATCGGAGTAGCTTATTATAATGGTGAATGGGTACAGGAATTTATCGCAAATTAAACAATCAGACTGTCCATAGGACAAGTCTCCCCAGACTGCCGGGAATTACCGGCAGTCTTTTGCTTTTATTGCAAATGCAGGAGAGGTAAGAATGCCTGAAAGCATTCAATTAAAGTCCCCATTGCTCTCTTACAAAATCCCATACACGATTTTTAAAATAACGGTGCCCGCCGTCTCCAACAAACAGCTCGCATCGATCAGCAGAGCCGAATTGTCCGTATATATTTTGTACATGCTGGAAGGAAATATGCACCCCTTCAATGGGAAATAGCGGATCTGTCTCTCCATTGATCATTAGCACTGGACGCGGAGCAATCAAGCCTACCACATCATACATTTCCCCGACTTGCATCATGCCCGGAACGGCATTACAGATACAATGATGAACAGATACAATCGAATGCTCGAACGTACAAAAGTAGCAGCCCGGAGCTACCAGACTAATACGCTCATCCAAGGCCGCTGCGAATACACATACAGCACCGCCGCTTGAATTACCTGTTATCATGACCTTCTCCATGTCAAGCTCCGAACGACTTGCTGCGTAATCCAGCACTCTGCTGAAATCATGAACCCGTTCACCAATTAAGGAACGGCCTAACAATAGCGATATTCTCTGCATATCATCGCAAGACTTGCTTTTCCCTTCATCCATGTCCTCTTGACGGGCCATCTCCCAGAACCCCCGTACTTCCGGTACAATAGCGGCATATCCCTGCAAAACTGCCTGCTCCGCCAAGTTTCGATCCTGAAGAATAGCCTGTTCCCGATCCTCTGGAGTCTCGAAGTTTCCAGCGTAATCTTCCTTGCCGCGCCTCCCATGTCCGTGTGCACATATAGTCAATGGCACCGGCTTGACCCCATAGTGCGGCAGCAAAAGATAGAACGGCACCTCTATACCTGTTTCGCTTGTTATATAGATCTTCTCCCGCGTATATTCCGGGAACTCAATGGTCTCCGTTATTCGCGGCGACAAAGGTACGTCAATTGACTGTCGCCTTATGCGATCAAAGCCTGTAATTTCAGCCAGCCTGCTGCGAAAAGACTGCTGCCAATCCTGCCAGTCTCCTGTATCCAATGCATTACGATAATCGAATTCACGTTTAGTTTTCTCCAGTACCGTCTGGATATACTTCTTTTCGTCAAAATAAATCATTCGTTTACCCTCCTTGTTTCATTGCCCCGCTGTAGGCCAAGGGCGGCACACCCATTTCATTTTTAAACAGCTGGATAAAATAACGCTTATTATCGTAGCCTAACAGATAAGAGATTTCTTCCACTGTTTTGTCCGTGTTATCCAACAGCTCTTTAGCCTTATTCATCTTGGTTTGGATTACATATTCGATAAAAGTCAACCCGGTTTCCTTTTTATACAACCTGCTGAAGTAGGATGAATTCAAATGCAGGTAATCAGCCACCTCCTCTAACGTTATTTTTTGATGCAGATGCTCCTCTACATATCTCTGAGCTTTACTGATTTCTCCGCGCTTGGATTGTTTGAAAATAGTGCCCATTTGCTCAAGCATTTCATGCAGATGCACAAGCATCCAGCTTTGCAATTGATTCGTATGTTCAATTTCGCTCATCGTACTGTGGAGAACCTCAACAGAGTAATTGGTTTGGAACTTTTGCAGCGATTTGAATTTGACCCGCATGTCCAGTAGAAGCTTCAAAACCCATTCTTTTATCATTTCGGGAGGAAAGCGCTCTTTTTCCACAAAGGACATCCATCTCGCAGCCGCCTCCTCCAAGCCTTGGGCATCTTCATGCAAAATAAGCTGCTTCATTTCCTCCAACGCTTGCAAAAAGTAGGTAAATAAATCAGCCTTCGTAAATTCTTCTTCCGTGATCGCACCAATAAACCCCTCAGGCAAATAAAACCGATGATCCCATGTATGTAAAAGCTTCAATAGGTTAGCCTTGAGCTCCATCGGATGGCTGCATCGATCACCTACATAAAAAGAAGCTTCGACCCTCAAATATTTATTCAGTGATTCCTGAACTTTTTTGATTGTATCGTAGACCAAGCTGTAGCCATTCTCCTTCAAAGTCAGACGGCAAGGGATGAGCATAAATCCTGACTTGATGCTATAACGAAAGCTGACCGATCCCTTCACCGGCCCGAGTACTTCGTCCATCACATTTTCCAGTGCGTAGAGCAGCATATCGTCGGACATATTCAAATTCTTCTTCGTTTGCGTATGCCGTTCGATGGTGTAGAGCACAAGCATATAAGGGTTTGCGTCAAAATCAATACCATACTGCTTGATTACATTCAGCCACTCTTCCAAATGCCATATCGGGTTATTCAAAGTACCCAGTAAAAATTTCTGCTTCAGCTCCGCCTTGTTGTCATTTACAATATGCTCCAATTGATGTCTCTGCTTCCGATTCTCGCTCAGCTCATCCAAACGTCCGCAAAGCTGCCGCAATTGGAAAGCAATCGTATCCGGTGTTATGCTCTCCTTCAACACATAATCCTGCACATTAAGCTTTACCGCCTGCTGAGCATACTGAAAGTCGTTATAACAAGAAAGGATTATCGTACAAAGCTCTCCATTTAATGCTTTTAGCTGCCGGATCAGCTCGATTCCCGATATTTGCGGCATGCCGATGTCTGTAATCAGAATGTCGGGCATTTCCGACTTTGCATGCTCAAGCGCTTCAAGGGGATTTTCATACATACCATACAACTGCAGATCCAGCTCATTCCAAGGGATAACTTGTGACAAATATTCCAGAACAGGGTAATCATCATCGACCAACATAACTTTATACATCTGATTGCTCCTCCCTGCGGCGCCCCTTTGGAATGTAAATGTGGATCTTAGTACCCACACCCTCCTCGCTTTCAATCGATAGCGTGCTGTCGTAACCGTATATTAACTGTAGGCGTTCATAAGCATTTTTTAACCCTATTCCTGAATAGTTAAAGCTGCTTTCCTCCGCATCCGTATTTCCGGAAAATAATTTCTTTCGCAGCTCATCCAACATCTCCTGCTTCATTCCCTCTCCGTTGTCCTCCACAATAACAGCCAATCCATTGGCGTCCTTCCGGCTGGAGATTCGAACGCTTCCTCCCTTATGCTTCAATCCGTGAATGATGGCATTTTCTACAAAAGGTTGAATGGAGAATCGCGGGACTTCTTCCAATAATGTCTCCGAAGCAGGGTTAAGCTCCAATACAATCGGCTCCTTATGCCTAAAGTTGACCAGCAACACGTAGTTAGAGATCAGCTCCAGCTCTTCGTGCAAAGAAATATACTCATTATTGCGATTGATGGTCATTCGAAGAAACGCAGATAAAGAACCGAGCAATTCAGCATTTTCCAAATCGCCCTTCATCCATATTTTCATCCGAACGGAATTAATAATATTGAACAAGAAGTGAGGGTTCACCTGTGCCTGCAGCATCTCAAGCTCTGCTGCCCGCTTCCCCGTCTGCTCCAAAGTAATCTGCCCAATCATTTGCTGTATACGGTCGAGCATATAATCGAATGAATGGGCAAATTCTCCAATCTCATCTTTAGTCGTTATATTTGATCTGATGGATAAATTGCCTGATCGTACCTTGGCAGCTACCTTACCCAACAGCTTGATCGGCTTGGTCCATTGATTCATAAGGTAGAGCAATATAACCAAAAACAAGCCAAAACACGTAATAGTCAGCAGTAAAACATTTTGATGGACACGGCTGATTTTATCGATCGCTTCTTTATAAGGCGACAAGCTTACTAAATACCAATCCGAGAACGGCAGCTTATGTGTGACCAGCAAAAAATCTTTGTTCTGATCTTTAACGATGACCGGATTCTCGTTCTCATTGCCTCCGATCCCCACCCCATTGCGTTTCATGTAGGGAAACGTCGTACCGATTTGGGCAGGGTTTGTGTGCGAGAGCACAGCTCCACTGCTGTTCACCAGCATAATCTCCTGCGTACTGTTGTAATTCTGAAAAATATTATGTATATCCGTTTCGAACATACTGGCGATAATATACCCGCTTGTGATAGAGGAATTTCGGATCGTACGGGCCACCGTAATCAGATACGGACTTTTACGCGCACTTGAAGCAATATAGTTAGCCTGTGTTCCAACCCAATAGGTATCCAATGCATCCAAATTTTCCAATCGCTGAAACCAGTCTAGACGAGTGAAATTCAACGGATCGTAATCTTGAAATTCGGAATAATTGGAGTAAGCGGTTCCCGCTGTATCTATGACGGCCAAATAAACAGGATTGCTTGCAGCCGTCTCCACATTGGCGAACTTCTCGTTCATCTTCTTTATATGAAAAAATTGAGCTGTAGAGCCCTTATCCGGAATCCTGTCATTCAAAATAGCAGTAACCTCATTATCAAACTGAATGACATTCGTGGTGTATATCATATTGCTGATCAGATTCGTAATATAAATATCCATAGTGTGCAGAGATTGCTCCATATTAGCTACCGCTTGTTCCTTAAGCACATCCTTGGTGGCATAGTTGGATATAAGCACAGCGATAACCATTGGAACAATCAAACATAGAATCGAGGAAACGAGCAGCTTTTGCCTAAATGATTTGATGTTAAAGATGTGTGCCCTTCCGTTCATAAACTCACTTCTTTTCCGTTGTTAAGAAAAGGATCGAGGAGATATCTTCTCCTTGACCCCTATACTTTAAGTTTCATTACTTTTTGTTTGCCGACACTATTTTGTTCAATGCTTCGGTCCCTTTGGAAATCGTTGTATTGAGGTCCTGGACGCCAAGTAAAAACTTTTCCGTTTCAGCATTGAATGCTTTCGAGGCTTCCGCACTATATGACGGAGGCATATCCAGCTCTGCAAACTTGAATGTATTCAATACGTGCAGGAGCGATTCCTTATCCATAAATTGCGGTTGCGCCACATTACTCATGACCGTATCTACAAGCTTGGATTTATCCGCTTTCTTCCATGCCGGAAACTCCTTGCCTTGAAGAACCAACCCTTCCGTCGATAAATACCTTGCCACCTTATAGGCTTCTTCCTTATGCTTAGACTTGGAGGATACGGCGATGAAATCTCCATTAACTCCCGTTAATCCGCTCGGATCATCCTTGGAAAACTTCGGATATGGAGCGTATACCGTTTTGAAGGTTGCCGGCAGCTGTGCCGTGCCTCCGGATTCCTTTACCAGCCAGGACCCGTCAAATACCATAGCGATATTGCCTTTCATATAAGCGGCCCGGCTATCCAGCTTTTGCGCGATGATATCTGCATACGGCATAGCCGTTTTATCGATTTGCTGCGCTTTCCACATCATTTCCAATGATTTTTTTGTTCGAGCGTTATCCAGATTCGGCGTTCCGTCTTTTCTATACATCCCGTTTTCCAGCGCTTGATTCGAGAGCACGGGATTCAACAAAGTATTATGAAAATGTCCCCCATATATTTTTTTAACACCCTCGCCTTTAGTCAGCTTCCTGGCATAATCCATGTAATCATCCCAGGTCCAATCCGTTGGTACGGGAAGTCCGGCAGCATCCAAATATTCTTTATTCAACAGTACCAGCTTTGCACTGTATTTTCCAGGTATAGCGTAATATTTCCCATTAAATTTCATATCCAGCATATATTCTTCGGTGTAATTGATTCCTTCCTTCTTCATATACTCATCAAGCGGCTCCAGCATCCCCATGCCAATACGCTGCGTGTAACTGCTGGAGCTATTCAGTACAAATACGTCTAACTGCTCACCGGATGCAGCCAATAAATCCAGCTTTTTCATAGCGTCAATCGCACTTTCAGTTAGAAATTCGTACTCCAGCTTAATACCGGGGTTCTTGGCATTGAAATCGTCAACCGCCTTGTTGATCGCTTCCCTTTCGTTCGTGTACCAACTGTGCAGCTTGATGACGATTGGCTTTTTTTCAGTCGAATTGACGTCTTTATTTTTCGTGTCCGGCGTACTTTGTCCAGAGGAACAACCGATCATTGTGCCAAAGGATAAGACAACTATAGGCAGAACCGCTATCCATTTAATTTTCAACCTATTTCCCCCTACTAAACGTTTGAATTTCAACCTTTTACACCCCCAAGAGATATCCCTTCGATAACCTGTCTTTGCCCAATAACGAAAATAACAAGCAGTGGAATAATCGCTGAAACGGTGCCTGCCATAATAAGTGAATAAAATTGACCATTTTCATCTGCAAAAGATTGAATGCCTAATTGAAGCGTATACAAATGCTCGGATCGAAGAAAAATGAGCGGATTCTGATAATCATTCCAGCTCCATATAAATCGCAAAATCGCATAAGTGGCAATCGCCGGACGAACAAGAGGGATACCGATATATAAGAATGTCCGATAATGCCCTGCACCGTCAAGCTTTGCAGATTCCAAGAGCTCCTTATTAATTCCAATAAAAAACTGTCTCAGCAAAAAGGTTCCGAGCACGCTAAAGCTGCCTAGCAAAATGAGACCCGTATGACTGTCAAACAATTGCAACCATCGATAGAAAATGAACTGCGGAACCAGAATCGCTTCATGCGGAATCATATATGTACATAACAGCAGGAGGAAAAGCACATTTTTCCCTTTAAAATCGATTTTGGAAAATCCATAGCCAGCCATACAAGAAATCACAATGGACAAGCATGTCGTGATGCCGGTTACTTTCAGAGAGTTCCAATAGAAAAGCGGGAAGGGGGATTTCCCCATCCATACAGCTTTATAATTTTGCACCGTATTCCAGTGCTGAGGAATCCATTCTACGGGATAGTTGAACACATCAGCCTCGGGCTTCAATGAGGCAGAAAGCATCCAGATAAACGGTAGCAGAAAAGCGATTCCTAAACAAGACATGATAACGGTGATAATCATTTTTGTCGGGCTGAGCCTCGTCATGCCTCCAACTCTCCTTAATAGTTAACCCATTTCTTTTGCCCATACCATTGGATAAGGGTGATAATTAAGACGAACACGAAGAGCACCAATGCCATCGCCGATGCATACCCGATATTCAAATTAATGAAAGCCGTTTCATACAAATAATAAACGAGAACCGAGGTCGACCGCGCAGGACCTCCCTGCGTCAAAACACTAATAATATTAAACACTTTAAAGGAACCGATAATCCCTGTCACCAGTAAGAAGAATGATGTCGGCGACAGCATGGGAATGGTTATTCGCGTGAGCTGTACCCACGGACTGGCTCCATCCATTTCCGCCGCTTCGTAAAGATCCTTCGGAATTGACTGTAAACCGGCCATATAAATAATAAGGTTAAACCCGATACCCGCCCAAGTCATTATCCCCATTAGAGAAGGAAACGCATAATCTACATCGGCCAGCCATTTGGGAGGGTTGGAAATTCCCATGGAGATCAGCATTTGATTGACCGGACCATGGCTCGGATGAAATAAGACTTGCCAGACGATTCCAATAGCTACAATACTCGAAATATATGGCATAAAATAAATAATTTTAAAGAAGTCCTTACCATAAACCGATTTGTTGATAACAACCGCCAAAAGAAGAGCGAGGATCATGGTCAAGGGAACGATCAGAATGAAAAGCATATTATTCGTAATCGCCCTCCAAAAAATCGGATCGGCCTCTAACCGCTTAAAGTTTCCTAAGCCTACGAATTTCATCTGGTCAATGCCCGCGACAAAGTTCCAGTCGGCAAAGCTTAACAACAATGAAGCGATGACAGGCACCATTACCAACAAGAGAACTCCGAGCAGCATCGGACCCACGAATACATAACCGGTCAGCGTTTCGATTAGCCGAAGCCGACTCTTGCCAACCGCTGCCTTTCTTGACTGCAAACCGACAGTCGTATTGGAATGCAATGAAACATCCCCTTTCCATAAGAAGCTTTTAGTTGATCAACTAAGTTAGTTTCATTATAGAGAAGCAAACTTTTTTTCGTAATGCAGAGGTTTGACCGAAATGTAATTATTTTTACTAAACCAATAAATGTAACAACAACACATCTGTGTAAATTAAAAAGCAGGAGACAAGGGTATCCCCATTGCTTCCTGCTTTCACTTTAGTATGGTGAAACTGCCTACACCTTAACGGCTTCCTTGTTTTCTATTTCAAAATCAATCCTTTTTGAAGAGTTAGTCGGTAATACATTCGCAAATACATCATTAAGGCGTGAAAGTATGCCTGTACTCTTTTGCTTGGCTGTCGGTTTATTTTCTTTAGTCCATTCTTTTAATAATCCTACAAACCCTCTAATTGTGAACAAAGTGAAATTAATCGATACAAAAGTATGCAAAATAGACCAAGATTTCCATTTAAACAAATTCGTCTTTTTCTCCAATATCCATTGAGCTAAAGACATAGGAACACTAAAGTATAAGCTTCTTAGAATGGTTACCGATGGTTTAGTATCGTATGTCGATCTTACCCACAGCACGCTGAGGAGAGGGTAAAATAGCAGATCATACAAAATATTCGTATCAAAAATTTTGGGGTAAGGGCGAACTGGATATTCAATTCTTTTCCTTTTAATAAAAATGGAATCAATTGAGCTCGATAATACGCCTTTCGCGAAAAAAACAGTTAGGTACATAAGCAAGTTTTTTCGTTTAAACACGAATGGAATAGAGGCGAAACTAGATATCCAAAGTAATCTTAACAATAACCTTTCCAAATTAAATTCCTCCCTACTTGGCAACCTCTTATAGTATCAAAAGAAAGGAACCAATCTATGTATTTAAAATAAATCTAAATTTCGGAAAAACAATGGACCCTAAACTACCCGCCAATACTGAATCCACGGAAGGAAGGGCAATGCGGAAGTAATTATTCCTTTATTAGCTGGAAAACCCAAAAAACAGAGGAATAACGGAAGCATTCGTTCCGGTATCCCTCTGTTTTTATGCATAAATGTCCAATTCAGCCAACATAACGGAATTCCCACTTCCGCTATTTCCTTAGATTAGAGCCGGCTGATGGAATAACGGAACTTTTAGTTCCGTACAAAATGCTATTTCTTATACACAATTGAACTAATCGCCGATTATTAAAGAAACAACTTTGCCTTCATTCACATCAATCAAACCATGATCCGTAATTTTCAACGCTGGGCTGACTGCCAATGAATGTGTGCTAATCGACATAATCGGGTTATAATGCTTATAGCCTAACGACTTCATCGCTTTGCGGATCGACTCCAGCTCCATAGCTGTCTGCTCCAACGAAGCTTCCGTTAAAATTCCGCCTACCGGAAGATGAAGATTGGCAAGCAGCTTACCTTCATCTACCACACAAAAGCCGCCTTGATTCTTAATTACTTCATTGGCAGCCAGCATCATATCCTTGACATTATGCCCTACAACAAGAAGGTTGTGATTGTCATGGGAATAAGACGTTGCTACGGCTCCTCGTTTGATCGTATCGCCGCCGATTAAACCGTATGCTCGATTCCCGTTTTTTCCGTAGCGTTCAAACGTAGCAATGAGCCCGTAGCCACTTTCCTCCCAGCGAAGCTCGCCTTCGCGAACTTCTGCCTCGCCCTTATGCTCTTCAGTAAAAGTCGAACCGTCTTTTACCATCATCACACGGCATGCATAGTGGCCATCCGCAGAATCTACTGCCACGGAAAAAGCTTTCTCATCCAGCAGCGGCAGTTTAACACTTGTGTAGTAATGCGCGGGAAATGCACCTTGACTTGCTTTCGGGCTATATGATTCCGCGGCGTCGTATACTTTCCGGCCATCTTTAAATACTTGATCAATCGTCAGCTCCGAGAGGTTGGAAATCAATAAAAAATCGCTGATTTTTCCAGGAGCAATAGCTCCACGATCATACATTCTCATTCTTCTCGACGGAGTGAAGGTACTCGCGTAAATCGCTTTCTCCGGCTCCATCCCCATTTCAATGGCTTTGCGAACGATATGGTTCAAATGCCCCCGCCGCTGGAAGGAATCCGGCATAACATCATCGGTTACGAAGCAGAAGTGCTCGGAAACATCATGCTGAATCAGATAGTCCATCACTTCTTGCGTCATTGATTTTTCCTGAATCTCAATAAACATCCCTGCACCGATCCGTGCTTCCATTCCTTCAATCGTTTGATGGGTATGATCGGAATCTACCCCGCTGTATATAACCCTTTGCAAATCCAGGTCAAGCAGCTTTGGGCAATGCCCTTCGATGATTAGATGCGGATAATTATTGCGGATATGATTTAAAATTTGATTCGTCTTGCAATCAGGATCCTTAATAATATCTACATAGTTCATAATCTCGCCTAAGCAAATGATTTTTTCCGAACGCAGGAGCTCATCCAAATCTTCAATTTCGATAGCTCCACCCGTCGTTTCCATGGAAGTTGCAGGTACTGAGCTTGGAATCGCATAAAACATATCGGCAACACAAGCTTTGCTCGCCTTGATCATTTCCTTCACGCCATCAAGCCCAAAAACATTGGCCATTTCATGTGGCTCCGGCACAATGGTCGTTACTCCATTCTTAATAAGTCCATAAGAGAAAGTTTCCGGTGTAACCATCGTGCTTTCAATATGAAGATGAATATCAATGAGGCCGGGAATCATGTAGCGTCCTTGTCCATCGAGACATTCACCCGCCTCGAAGCTTTCGGCGCCCCGTTTTCCGATATATAGAAACTTTCCATCCAATACCACGGCATTGCCAAGGATGAATTTTTTAAAATAGCTGTTGTAAATTTGCACATTTTCAATCAGCAAATCGACACGCATTTGCTTGCACCTCCAAGTTCACTACTCAACTAAAACCAATTTCTCGCTAGGAAATAGAAGTCGGATTTCACTGCCATTAGAATAAGGCTCTTCCATTTCTTTGTTAACGGTGAAATCTCCCAGATCAGTCTCCACCACGTACTGGTAGCTTCTCCCCAAGAATGTGCTTACCTTCACACGTCCTGCCAATCGATTCGGTCCCATTTCTATTTCCTCAATTGAACCGATAATGACATCCTCAGGTCGAATAGCGCCCTTCTTGCCCTTCTGCTCACCTTTGCCAGGGTTTTTAGCCGCGATAAAAGTATAGTCCTTAACCTTAAGCTCGACCTCGTCGTTTCTTTCTTGTCTTTCATCAAAGGTTATAAAATTATTGAAGCCGATAAATCGGGCTATAAACTCTGTCTTCGGATATTTGAAAATCGTAGCAGGCCGATCCAGCTGTTCTATAATCCCTTTGTTCATAATAGCCACCTGATCCGAGATAGAGAAGCATTCTTCCTGATCATGGGATACATAGACGGTGGTAATGCCCAGCTCCTGCTGAATACGGCGGATTTCCACCCGCATGTTCACACGCAGATTGGCGTCCAAATTGCTCAACGGCTCATCGAAGAGCAGCAAATCCGGCTCGATTACGAGTGCCCGAGCGATTGCAACCCGCTGCCTCTGGCCTCCAGACAGCTCCTTAGGGAACCGCTTTTCAAAGCCGGACAAGCTAACCGTATCGAGCATTTTACGCACGCGGCGATCCAGTTCTGCTCCGCTTACTTTGCGCAGCCGGAGACCAAACGCTACATTGTCGTATACCGACAAATGCGGGAACAAGGCATAGCTTTGGAACACGAATCCAAAGTTGCGCTTATTGACAGGTACACGTGTGTAGTCCATACCATTTAACGTAAATCGGCCTTCCTTGGCCTCCAAGAACCCGGCGATAAGACGCAGAGTTGTTGTCTTGCCGCAGCCGCTAGGGCCGAGCAGCGAAATGAGGCTCCCTTTTTCCACACTGAGGTTAAAATCCTTCAAAATATATTGCTGGTCATAGGCAACCGATACACTCTCCAGAGTTAGCAAAGCCATAAGCGAAAGCCTCCATTATCGTTTGGTAAAATAGGATAGACCCATCAGCCGTTCTATTACGAACATAAACACCGCTGTAAAGATCATAAGAATTACGGATATTGCGGCAATCGTTGGGTCAAAATGGTTTTCCACGTACGTCAGCATTTGTATAGGCAGCGTGCTGACCCCCGGACCGGTCATAAACACGGAAATATCGACATTATTAAAAGACTCCAAGAAAGCGATAAGAACGGCTGCTATTATGCCGGATTTAATATTGGGCAGCACCACTTTGAAAAATGTTTTGAGCTGTCCAGCACCCAGACTTAAAGCTGCTTCTTCTATAGCAAAGTCAAAATTGGATAGGCTTGATGCGATAACTCGTATAATAAAGGGCAGCATAACCACCGTATGTCCAATCAACAGTGCCGCATAAATCGGCAGGTTATACGTCACGATTACATATTTCAGCATCGTAAATCCAAGTACAATACCTGGAATAAGTACAGGTGAAATAAACACAGCATTCAGTAAACTCTTCCCTTTGAACTCAAATCGGCTTAATGCATACGCCGCCGGCATACCTATCAGCAGCGCCAATAAGTTACCAATAAGCGATACGATGATCGAGGTGTAGAAGGTTTTTGTGAACATGGAAACTTCCAAGATATTGCTGTACCACTTAAGCGAGAAGCCTTGGGGCGGAAATTTCAAGACGCTCCCCGGTTCGAATGAAGTGAAAGCAATGATTACAAGCGGTCCAAGCAGAAATATATATACAAGCAGCGTAAACAGGCCTAACCCTCGATTCTTCTCCTGCATCCCTTCTACCCCTTCGGATTTAATTTATTAGCCAGCTTGTTCATGAGGCCAATGACCAAGAACGTAATGACGATCATGATCGTGGCGATGACAGAGGCCAAATACCAATCGTTAAGCGTAATGGCATTTTGATACAGAAATGTGGAAATGACTCGCTGTTTCCCGCCTAACAAGGCTGGGGTCGTATAAGCTGTAAAGCTTCCGACAAAAACAAGAATACTCCCTATAATTAATCCCGGTACGCTTAATGGCACGATAACCTTGCAGAAAGCTACAAAACGGTTAGCGCCAAGACTCTCCGCCGCTTTGATCAGATCGGGATCGATATTCTCCATAACACCAACCAAAGTAATGATAATTAGCGGTAAAAACAAATGGACCAGACCGATTATCATTGCAGTAGGTGTGTACAAAATGTCTAAAGGCTCTTGAATTATCCCTATGGCAATAAGCGAGTTGTTAAGCAATCCCTTTTTGCCCAAAATGATCATCCAGCTGAAGGAACGAACAACCGAGCTTGTAAGCAGTGGAAAAATAGCCAGCGCAAGCAGAATCGCCTTTTGCCTAATAGAACGTCTGGAGATGTAATACGCAACAGGAAACCCTATAACTATGCACAACAACGTAGTGAATAGGCTGACACGCAATGTGGTCGCCAGAATTTTAAGGAAATAAGGATCCTTGAAAAAGTGCATATACCCTTCAAAGGTAAATGCTCCTTTATTGAAAAAGGTTGAGCCAATCGTCAGAAGAATCGGCACTACCATGAACACCGTCAGAAACAGCAGACCCGGTATCAATAATAAATATAAATACGTTCTCTTCATGTAACTTTTCTCCTGTTCCTTGAGTTAGCTTTCGCTAGGCACGCAGAGCCCGGGTAAATAGCTGGAGAAATTCGTCTGCCCTTACCTCGAGGCAAACCTGGACATTCGGCTCCCTGGACAAGCGATTCTGGAAATCACATACCGTTTGCCCATCGCAAAGCTCGCTTTTCGTTTCCACATCCACATAATAAGGTTTTGTGGTAACCAATGTCCGGTCGATAGCTACACCTACAGCCAGCGGGTCATGCAATGCACAAGCTCGGACACCATACCGCTCGTAGTAGCGCTTCATATAATCGGCCGTGCTTTCCTTGACATAGCGGCTGATTGGAGTATCTCCCAGGGATTGAATATGCTCCTCCGTCAGCAATGCCTTCCGCGTAACGTCCAAACCAACAAGCGTTAAGGAAGGGAAGCCGGCTTGAAGAACAATCTTCGCTGCTTCAGGATCTACATAGATGTTATACTCCGCAGTCGGGGTTACATTTCCGAAGCTCGCCACTACACCGCCCATTACTATGACTTCCTTCACTTCATGAACCAAGGCAGGATATTTCATCACAGCAAGTGCCAGATTTGTCAGAGGCGCGGTCATTATCAAGGTAACTTCCCCAGGTTGACGTCTTACCTGTTCAATAATGAAATCAGTGGCATGCCCCTCTTGAACGGTTTTAAGAACCGGCATTTCGCTTAAGGCTCCACCTAGTCCGTCCTGTCCATGAACCCGATGCTCAAAATAGGACGTACGCATTAGCGGCTTATCTGCCCCTCGAATGACAGGAATCTCTTGCTCCACTCCAGCCAGCTGCAAAATTTTGCATGTATTTACAGTCGCCTGATCCAAGGATACGTTGCCATTCACTGTGGTGATTCCCAGTATATCCAGCTGCCCGCAACGGATCGCCAGTAAAATGCCAAGGGCATCATCTATTCCTGTATCCACGTCGAGGATGACTTTCTTCTTCATTATATTTCCCCCCTTATTAATAGCCGTGACAGAACAGATAACAAGGGTACATGCTCTGTCATGCTAGATCATATACCCTTGCACTTCTATATTATTGAGCTCTTATTGGGTTACTTCACGATTCCAACGGTCGATCCAGGACTTTAGGTTCTGGTTTACAGCTTTCATATCCAATTTGCGAAGCTTGCTCACAACATCAGCGCCGTAAGTGATTCCAGTTGCTTCTTCAGGAGACAATTTCAGCGTTGTGTTGACCGGAGAATCTACTTTGGCTTTAGCCGACTTCTCTTGTACTTCTTTGCTCAAATGCCAGTTGATGAAATCTTCCGCTACTTGCTTGCTTTTGCTTCCTTTAATCACATTGACTGTATTCATGATGGCGTAACCGCCCTCTTGCGGTGTAATAAACTTTGTATCCGGTACTGCAGTTTTCAAATCTTTAACGTACATTTCCATAATCGGTCCGGCAGCAATTTCGCCTTGTGCATACATGTTCACGAATTCGGAGGTTTGGCTGTAATACTTAACAACCCCTTTGTTCAATTCCTTGATCTTTGCAAAAGCCTGGTCCGCATTAAATGCAGTATTGCCAGCTACAACAGATGCTGCATCCAAAATCATCGGTCCGCTTGTGGATGTGATGTTAGGCAGAGTCAGCTTCTTAGTAAGCTCAGGACTCCACAGGTCGCTCCATGATTTGATTTCTTTACCCGCGGCTTTTGGGCTATAGGCGATACCCAATTGACCGATGGTATACGCTGGACCATAATCTTCACCAAGCGGAGCTTTGGCCAGATCATAAATATCCTTCAGGTTTGGAATGCGGCTGCGGTCGATTTTATCGAACAAGCCTGCTTCAATACCTTGCTGTGCATAATAATCGGATAAATAAATAAGATCCACGCTTGAGCTGCCTTGTTTAACTTTGTTAAGACGCTCTGCATTGTTGCCGGTTTCCAGTACGATTTGTACATTATGTTCCTTCTCGAACGGTGCGTATACTTCTTTCTTAAAGAAATCATCGGAGAAACCCCATGTGGAAATAACCAGCTTGGTTGGTTCGCCCTTCGGTGCAGGTGCTGGTGCAGGTGCAGCACCGCCTGCTGTATTCCCTTGCTCTTTGGCTGGAGCTCCACATCCCGTCAAAGCCATTCCTACCACGGTTAAGGAAAGCAGCCCTTGCAACATTCTCTTTTTCATAATCATCGTCCTCCCATTTTTTGTATACATATATAATTTGAATCGTGAATCCTGTTTTATAATACTAGTATCCTTTCCATATCCCGGAATATACACGGAGTGCCAAACGATACCAATAAAACAACCTTCTTATGTACTAAAAAAAACAAAAAGTACCCTTGATAGAATAAAATCTTCTAACAAGAGCACTTTTCATTGTAAACAATGCAAAGAGACATCCGTTTCATATCATGTGGTTTCCTCTTAAGATAGATCAAAAGAGAAACGCCGACTGGACTATTCAGTTTGTTTAAGAATAATGTTCGTAATGGCCCATTGTGTCGGTGGATCATAATCCCTTAATACGGCTTCGATGGATAGGCCCATTTCGAGCTCCAGCTTCTCCCGGATTTTCTTCTTGTAAATGGAGGACATATAAAAATCAACCTCATGCTTCAGCGTCGGGGCTTCTCCCTCTAAAGCTGAAGAGCGCGGAGAACGGCGATGCTTGGCATGAATCGTAATGATGTTATGATCCAATGATGCCTTTAGCAGCGTAGTGCCAAATCCGAACAGCTCCTTGGCAATCTCGTTATAGAGGTGACACAGCTTCTTCCTGTTTTCACTAGAATCTATTAGCGGCATGGGATCACCTTCTGGAGCATTTTTTGACCCATAATCATATAATCTATTTGTATATAATACATAGAATTCAACAATTTATCAAGCAATCGTTCGTCTTTTTATATAAAAAAAGCTGATTTTCATTCTGTTTTCATAAAAGAGTGACTGTTTCCCGAATGGGCTAGTAAAATAAGGATAATTTCGCTATTTTTGCTCCACATTTTAACCTGATATAATAAATAAAGAACCTGCAAAAAGCGAGCAGCCCATTAGTTCAGACTCTCGCTTTTTTACATAGACTAGTATTTAAGATGCCAGCTTTTCTGTTGAAAAGCTCCAAGGAGGCTATAGGAATATGATTTTACACAGGGGAGAAACGTTGTTTAGGCAAGGAGAATCTGGCCCGCTCTACCATCTGAGAAAAGGTCTCCTGAAAATTACCCGAATTCATGAGGATGGTAATTCTGTACTGTTGAATATCATTGTGCCCGGAGAAATTATCCCCCATCATTCGCTCATTAGTCCAAATCCTTATAATGGAACAGCCGTCGCGCTCGTTACCTGCGAAGTTATAATGCTTCCAGCGGCAGATTGGTATATCGAAAATGAGCGTGATCCTGAGAAGTGCCGCGCCATCGCTCTGCAGCTGCAAGAGAAGCTTCGTATGATGCAGCAGCGTATCGATCAGCTTACCGAAACCGCTCCACTCGAGAGACTGCGTAAGCTGCAGCTCTGGTTCCAGGCTTATATCGGACCAGGCAAGCTGACCGATGTGCTAACGCAGGATGAGATCGGTCAGTTCATCGGGCTTCGCCGGGAAACGGTTAATCGGCTGCTGCGGATCAATCCGCTTCAGTAAGCGACCTTATTAGCGGCTGATTTGGCTTGGGAGTGACATTTATATGCAATGAAGGAACTGTAAAGTATACCTTCTACAATGTGCTCGCCGGACCAAAAAATTCATAATGAATGTTCGTCTCACGAACTCCCCACTCTTTAAGTATTTCATTGACAGCCTTCATAAAAGGTATCGGTCCGCAAAAATAAAAGCTGGACTCCTTAGTGCCGACAACGCTTGTCAGCCATGGAAAATCAATTAAACCTTCTTTATGAAATGAGTTTGCCACCCGATCCCGCTCCGTTGGTTTGGCATAGCACCAATAGACGGATAATTGCGGATGCTCAAGCGCAAGCTCCTCCACATGCTCGCGCATCGCGTGCATATCTCCATGTTGAGCGGCATGGATGAAGGTCACGGGACGGCTCGGATCTGTTTCTGCCAATGTGTTCAGCATGCTGATCATCGGAGTTAATCCCACCCCTCCGCTTATTAATACTACGGGCTTGGCATCCTGCTGCTCCAAAGTAAAATCGCCTGCCGGCGCAGAGATTGCAAGAACATCTCCTTCTTTAACCTGCTCATGCAAAAATACCGAAACCTTTCCAGCGGGACGCCCCTGGATCAAATCTTCCCTTTTAACCGAAATTCTATAATAAGGTTTCCCTGATGCATCTGAGAGGCTGTATTGACGAATATGAGTATGGGGATCGCCTGGGATTTGTAGGTTTACACTAATATATTGACCCGGTTTAAAAGCTGCAATCGCTCCGCCATCCTGCGGAACCAAGTAAAAGGAAGTAATTACGTCGCTCTCCTGTACCTTGCGTGCTACCCGGAATGGCCTAAACTCAGCCCACCCTCCATACTGCCCTTGCGATTGCTTATACATATCAGCCTCAACACTAATGAATACATCGGCAATAACGTTATAGGCTTCTCCCCAAGCTCGCAGAATCTCAGCATTAGCCGCCTCGCCCAGCACTTCTTGAATGGCTGCTAGCAGATGCTCCCCTACAATTGGATAGTGCTCGGCTCGGACACCTAAACTCCGATGCTTATGGGCAATCTGTTTAACTACCGGCAATATAGCTTCTAATTTATCTATATGCTGTGCAGCTGCGTATACTGCATTAGCTAATGCAGTCTGCTGCTTGCCTTGCTTTTGGTTAGCATGATTGAAAATATTCAGCAGCTCGGGATGATTGGCAAATAGAAGCTCATAAAACTTTTTGGTGATAGCCGTTCCATGCACTTCCAGAACAGGTACTGTAGACTTTATGGTTTGTATAGTTTTTTCACTTAGCATTGGATTCGCTCCTTTGAAGTCACTTGATATGACTGTAAGTATAAACGAAGGAACGGCCCCCCCTTAGTGATCTCAATCACATCAAAAGGCAACGATTTGTGACCGGTTCGCGTGATATACTAAATAGTCCTGAACAGGCTGCAAGATGCTGCATCGAGGATTCAATTAATAGCGGAAGCCATCATTCCGGTATTCCCAAAAAGAACATAAAAACGAAGAGATAGAGGAACCATTCGTTCCTCTATCTCTTCGTTTTTACGTATAAGCTGCACTTTCTTCCTAATAACGGAATTAACGATTCCGCTATCGTCTCGAATTTGGCGAAGAAGATGGAATAACGGAACTTTCTGCTCCGCAGCGGTAATTCTCAGTTCATTCCATGGCAGCACTCGTATTAGGTTTGCGCCGCGGTCTTCCTAAGCACCTTTAAAACAGGAAGAGCTGCCCTCTTGTTTAGGATGCAACCTCAACCAATTCAACATATCATCCAAAGTACGAACAGGTACGATTTGCAGTCCTGGCGCTCCTTTTCTCGCATCCTGCTCATTGGAATAAGGCACAAAAAACACATCTATCCCTGTCCTGCTTACGGTATAAGCTTTTTGCTCCAATCCGCCGACAGCACCTACTGAACCGTCCGCCTCGATCGTTCCAGTTCCCGCTACCTTGTTTCCATAAGTTATGCCGCATGGGCTTAGCTGATCGATCAATGTAAGGGCAAGCATAGCCCCATGTGACGGGCCTCCTTCATGAAGCAAAAAGCTGCGATAGTTAACGGTTTGTGGAATATCATATTGCAGTTTATTGCTAACAATAATTCCAAAAGCAGCCCTGCTTGGGTCGGTAGGATTTACCTGAGTTTTTGTTCGAAAAGTCACCGGTTTAGCATCGCGCAGCACTTGAACCTCCACCTCGCTGCCAGGCGTCACCGATACCATGAACTCCGTCAGTTCCTGAGCACTCGAAATTTTATGCCTGTTGATTGCCTCTATCACATCACCTGGCTGGAGGATGCCTTCAACAGGACTGTTTTTCGTAGTAGCCGTGATAATAACTCCAGTCGAGGTGATACCTTTTCCCAGTCCAAGCTTCTGAAAAGCAATGGCGCTCCCCGCAGCGTTGGCATCCTCCTTCATGATTCGTACTTGTTTGTTGTATTCCCCCAAAGAAACCTGAAGTTTATTAACTTCAATCCCGTAATGAGGCAGTAGCTTCGCATATATCCAATCGATTGGGAAGGCAGGCCTTTCAAACACGAGGACGCCTGTTATTGCTCCATGCTCGCTTGCTCCAGAGGCCTGTGCATACCTGTTCATATTGACGGTTAATCCCGGGTAGGTGACCAAATAACCCGTTGGGCAGCATAAAACAACCAGCAAACCAATCGTTACAATAAACGTCCACAAGCTGCGAACGGGTATTCTTCGATTTTTTCTTTCACTAAGCATTAAATCAACAAAAATGAGCAACCAGGCTGCAGCCAAAGCACTCATCCAGTACTCCAGCTGTTTGGGCTGCGTAAGCATAAAGAACAGTGCAACTGCTCCAGCGGCGAACACGGCTGCGCTTCTTAATAGAGCTGCAGCTGCATGATGAGTTGCATGATTACGCAGCATAGCTAAGATAATCAGTACTGATGCTGACATCCATAATAATGGAATAAGTGCAACCACATAAACTAATAAATCCAGAGCTTCAATCCAATAAAACCCAGTTCCGAATCGCAGTGGATCAGGCAGCCAAATTAACTCCCCTGCTACAATTAACAATAGAGTCAAAGCCATACCCGAATAATAAAGTCGCTGCGCAAACCGCAATAGCAATTCCCCCAATTAATCTCATTTTTCAATTGTTCTTTTCATTTGCTCTTTCAAAGTATAAACCTTTTTTCGGAATCCATGCTAAAAATTCCCCACAAAGTTGGGGTCTTGCTTCGAAGTTGATTCAGATACTTTGCATGGAGCCCCGGAACAGATAAATTCTGGCGTAAAAAAAGAAAAGTCAGTCCCGCACATCGGCGGCTGACTTTCCTTCATTCCTTGAAGTCCCAGCTAAAGGAGCATTCCCATACCCGACAGCTTATGCCTCCAACAGCTCGCTTATCGCAATCGTATCTTTGCGCTTCACCGATTCGTAAGCTGCAAGCGCGACAGCTGTCGCCTGCAGACCATCCTCTCCGGTAATCGGGACCCTATGACCTTCAGCTATGGACTGAACGAACGCATGCACCAAATAGCTATCCATTCGATCACCCCAGTAGCTCCATTGAGCCTTAAGCTTATCATCCTCGTAGATCTCGTTTTTCTGGGCAAAAGCATCAACGCTAATTACACCTTCCGTGCCGATGATTTCCATTGTAACATCACCCCAGAACGGGAACGATTTGCTGCGTGACCAACTCGTATCGATAACGCCTACTACGCCGCTGTCAAATTGGATATGTACCATCCCTGCATCCTCTACAGGGATGTCGTGAAACAGCTTGCCCGATTCTGCATAGACGGTAGCCGGTTCGCTGCGGACTATCCAGCGCATCAAATCCATGACATGGACCGTATGGTCAAGGATAGCACCGCCACCTGACAAGACGGGGTCAATGAACCATCTCCCCGGCATCGTGCCGCGGTTCGTTCCTTTGACTGCTATGATACTGCCGATTTCGCCGCGGTCTATTGCTTGCTTGGCTTCGATCACAGCCGGCAAATAGCGGCAGGGGAATGCTGTCATTAGTTGAACCTGGTTACGCTCACATGTGTCGATCATTAAGCGCATCTCACTGACAGTTATCCCTAACGGCTTCTCGCATAACACATGCTTGCCGGCATTCGCGGCATCCATCGTAATGCGGGCGTGGTGTACGTTCTCCGAGCATATGATCACCGCGTCCAAATCAGCGGCCAGGAGAGCATGATAATCTTCGTAATAAGCGATTCCATGATTGCCGGTTACAGCTTCAACGCGTGCTCTGTCTTCGTCGGCAATACCTACAATTTCAACCTCCGGCATCACTAGCAGCTCTTGTAAATAGCTGTTGGCATGAGAGTGCGCGAAGCTGATCATCCCTATTTTTACTTTAGTCATTTCCATCAACCCTCCTTGACAGACAGTCCGTCAGATTCCTTGAAGAAAACAGGCTTGCCCGACTCTGCGGATTCCATTGCTGCAAAAGCGATTTCCATAGCTCTGTAGGCATCCTCTGTTGTGACGATTGGCGCTTCATCCTTCACTATACAATTGATAAAATGCATCAGCTCATAGTAGTAGGGATCATGAAAAGCCGGGCTTGAGGGAACCGCTACCTGCGGACTGCTTTCCTTTAGCTCCGAGGGAGCCTTCTGCAGACGAACCGAGGATACTTCATTCGAGCTAAAACGAATAATGCCTTTGTTTCCGGCAAACTCCACCGCAGTTGTGAAAGGACCCGGATAGCCCCAATACCCTTCCAAATTAGCAATGGCGCCACTTTGGAAACGAAGGGTAACCAAGGCATAATCCATCTGCATGCTGGTCCGGTTCATCGCAAAAACCGACTGAACTTCACCGAGCACGCTGCGCAAATAATCTATGTCATGAATCAGCAAATCAAGAATAACGCCGCCGCTTTTGGCTTTGTTGCCATACCAAGGCTTAGCTTTTCCAGGATGTCCTCCAACGCGCTTCGTATGTGCAACTCCGACTTTACCGATTCCCCCTTGATGGATTCTGCGCGACATATCGGTATAATTCGGGAAGAAACGGACGACATGTGCTATGAACAACCGGACATGGTTTTGTTCACAAACACGGATCAACTCATTAGCCTCCTCCAAGGAAGGAGCTATCGGCTTCTCGCAAATAATATGTATGCCAGCTTGTGCGGCCAAGATGACATAAGGCTTATGCAGATAGGTCGGTAGACAAATACTGATCACATCGGGTTTGACCGCAGCGATCATTTCTTCAAACTGCGTATAAGCGGTCGTACCACAGTCTGCTGCAAGCTGTGCGCCCAGCTCCTCCTGCTCATCACAAACACCGGCAAGCTCAACCCCCGGCATAACCGCATAATTCCTGGCATGGGTTTGACCCATGATTCCACAGCCGAGTACGGCTACTTTCATCTCTATCACACACCTTTCTTCGAGTCTGGCATGACAAACCACGAAGCGGCTGTACTTCCCCGCTTAGGGTCACAAAGGTCTTATTTTTTGTTATACCTCTCATAAGCGGCTTTGTAAACCTTCATTACTCTTTTGGACCCCATTTTTTCACATTTGCCTTATATTTGTCCTATTCACTGGATGCCACAGCACTCCCGATGGCAGGAAGAACCATGAATACTGAGTGGCCTAATTCCGTTTTTTTGGCGAATGCGGTATCATCTAAAGTGTGTGGAAAATAGTAGAGATATTCAGGCTCAGGTACAAGCTCCTCCTGGGAGCTCAAGCTACTTAGGGTAAAACCAATAGAAATTTGCCCCAAATCCATATAAAGGAGATCACTATCATGAGCATTCAACTCGAAACAAAGCTTTGCCAATTGTTTAATATCCGTTATCCTATCTTCCTGGCTGGAATGGCGGGTGGCCCTTCAACAGCAGAGCTAGTGGCTGCAGTATCCCGTGCAGGTGGAATGGGTACTCTGGGAGCAGCTTATATGGAGCCTGCAGCGATCCGCCAAACCATTCTCAAAATCCGCCAATTGACGAACGCACCCTTCGCTGTCAACTTATTTGTGACTCATGCTGCTGACGATAATTCAAGAATCGGGGAAGTCCAGCGAGAGCTGAACCGGACTCGGGATATACTTGAAATCCCTCATGCTTCCGCGCATCCCGTGCAAACACCGAACCGTTTTGAAGAACAGTTCGCGGTGCTGTTGGAAGAACAGGTGCCTGTCATAAGTACGGCCTTTGGCGTTCTTCCAGATGCATTAATGCAACAGGCCCAATCGGCCGGTATTCGAGTTATTGCAATGGTAACTACCGTAAACGAAGCGATCTTGGCTGAGCGGGCGGGATGCGATGCAATTGTTGCTCAAGGAGGCGAAGCTGGGGGGCATAGAGGGACCTTTGATATTTCAAAGCATCCGATGGGTGCAAATATCGGTACCTTTGCCTTAGTGCCGCAAATCGTTGACCGAGTCAAAATTCCAGTCATTGCCGCTGGAGGCATTATGGATGGACGCGGGCTTGTCGCAGCCCTTGCGCTTGGGGCACAAGGAGTCCAGATGGGGACCCGTTTTCTGACTGCCATTGAATCTGGAGCACACTCCTCTTACAAACAAGCATTGATGGAAAGTACGGAGGAGAGCACAGTCTTAACCAAAGCATTCTCAGGCCGCCCTGCGAGAGGAGTTATAAACCCATTTATTAAGCAATGGGATGCGAGCGGCATAGAGCCCCTCCCTTTCCCCACGCAAAACACAGTGACGCGGGACATTAGAAACGCGGCTGCCCAGCAAAGCAAAGCGGATTATATGTCCTTGTGGGCAGGACAAGGCACCCGCATGCTGACTTCCGGCCAGCATGCCGAAAGCATCGTCGCCGAGACTATCCAACAGGCTCTTGCTATATTGTCATAAGACTAGGCTGCATTCATCTTTTCCAACGCGCGTGAATCCCGAGCGCGCGTCGCGGCATTGCATGGCAGCAGGTCGAACCCTACGAGTCCCTTTGTAAAGTAAACAAGGTGCTGTCCCTAAAGTAGCTTTAACTACTAGGGGACAGCACCTATACTCTCCAAAAGAGGACTTTATGAAATTGGAATTCTGAAGGGACTAGGATTTTCGGGCCGCTGTTGAAAGAAAGGCGATAGATGGAAATCCTCCCGTTAATCCGGCCTGGATATCGTTTGAAAGCAATCTAACTGGAAAAACTGCATCTAGTATAGGTAATATCGATGATATTAGCCAAAACACGTAGAATTAGCATGAGAAATTCCAGCTATAGGGCGAGGAACGCTATTTTTCGGTATAATTAACCCGACATTTTCCTGATATTTGCCTAGGGTTCGCTAGGCTGATATTGCCCCGTTTTATGATTGATTTCAATACCAGCTTGTGAAGACTGACGATGCACCGTAAGCCAAAGGAATCGCAGCTCCCAGCATCAATAGAGGTCCCCACCAGGTGAAGAAAGAAATGCCCACACATAGACTGATTAATAGAAGAGCCGGCAGTACCAGAACAGGCAGCGCCGCTTGGAGTGCTTGATGTTTGGCATTGTCTTGTATATCAAACAGCTTAAGAAATGGTGCAGATAATTCTTCCTTGCAGAACAGCTTCCTCCAATAGGCCAGAAGGCATGCCGCGACTATCCAGACGATGATTTTGAGCGGTTCCGGCAAGAAAAACAAACCGAGACCCATCACAAGTACAAACTGGATAGTTAGCTTCCATTGCGTACCATTACGAAAGAAAGATTTGGTCAGGAAATCGGATAACCCGCTGCTCGCTCCTGTGCCGCGGAACAGCCGCTGAGATTTTCCGAACATAATTGGACGCTTGCGGGCAGGCCTGCGTTTCCTCTCTGAAACCTGTATCAACATGATAGATACGATTCTCATGCGTGAATCCCTCTCGCGAGCGATATCGGCGAAGAAAGCCCCCTTCTGCCGCAGCCGGAGTTTACTCAAGAACACAAGCAGCACCAGTAATAGCGCAATACCAATCCAGCTATAAACAAACGTATTACTCAGATGAGTGACAGGAGCTTGGTACAAGAAGAAACCCCCTGCAAACAGCGCAACTCGTACCAGCCAAAGAACGATTCCGTACAGGTGAAGAGCGAGCAACTGGCGAGCCAGTCCCAAGTTTATTTTTAAGAGATAAGTAAAAATAAACAGGCATGCAACCTGTGCCGCAGTAAAATTAAAGGTTCGAACCAATAAAGGAAGGAACACGACCATTAGCAGTAAAGTAGTAACTCCCTGTAAAATAAGTGAGTATCTCCATCCGAGAACCATCAGATGTTTAAACCAGCTTTCATTCTGCCTAAGGAACAGCTGATCCCCTTCCTCCACAAAGTAACGAATGGTCCCTAGCCAAGCAAATAAATAGAATACTGCAGCAACAACAGGTAAAGGAATCCAACTAAACCATGCAGGCTGAAGCTGCCAAAACGAATAATATTGATAGCCTACTACAAGCAGCAAGGGGATTACAAAATATAAAGCTATAATCCAATCCACTGCTGTTCGCAGCGCTCTGTACTGATAGCCCCAATCGGAAAAAACTCGTCGAATAAAAAGCTGCCGGCTGCTCTTCAATGTGCCGCCCCCCATCATAATAAGGAATGAAAGCAATCGAATAAGGGAGCGTCCGGCATGCCGCACTGCTTTTGAATGTCCTGCAGCGTACCGTTAGCTACCAGCCTGCCACCCGAGAGAAGCACGAAAGAGGTACAAATTCGTTCGGCTGTATCCAGCACATGGGTACTCATCAGAATGCCCGCACCTCGCTTGCGTTCCTCATCCAGCATACCAAGGAAATCCTTAATGGCTTTAGGATCTAACCCTATGAAAGGCTCGTCCACGATGTACACATCCGGCTTGTTAAGAAATCCGAGAATTAGCATTATTTTCTGCTGCATTCCTTTGGAAAATTTTCCGGGCAGATGATGTTTTTCATCCAAAAGCCTAAAACGGCGCAATAAATCATCCGCTCTATCCAGAAAAACGGTTCTATCCAGCTCATAAACAGCGGCCGCAAACTCCATATGCTCCCATAACGTCAGCTCGTCATAAAGAATCGGATGCTCAGGAATATACGCGTAGCTCCTCCGTTCACCATAAAAGGAAATCTCTCCTTTAAAATCCTTCAGCAAGCCAAGAATACTCTTGATCGTTGTACTCTTCCCTGCACCGTTAGGTCCCAGCAATCCAACAAGCTCGCCTTGCCGTACATCAAAATTAATCTGTTTGATAACATCGGCCTGTCCTTCATATCCGGCTTGCTCAATATGTACCTTTAAAACCTCTAATGGTTCCTCTATCACTTGTGCTCACTTTTCCTTCCTTTATATGCAATGACTCTAAGCGATGATCGTGATAGTTAGTATGGAATAGCAATGCTCTCTTATCGAATTATAAAACACAATACCAAATAAATCATCTTTTGCTCATTCGCGACAAGTGTGAACGGCTAGAGCTTCTCCATGTACATTTTATGTTTGCGCCCACAAATGGGATAGGGGTGCAGGATACGGATCCATGCAGATCGGATGCAGATCGGATTACGGCATCTCTCCCCTACAGCTACACACCTAAACTGCGGCATTACCTCTGGATTAGGACTCACTGCTTATTGGATATGTACTTCTGTAAAAGTTGAGCTTGCTGGGATGAATCCCATTTTGGAGTCTCGCTGTGGCCTGAACACAGTTGCTGCATCCGCTACACACCTACACTGCGGCATCACCTCTGAATTATGACTCACTGCTTATTGGATATGCACTTCTGTATAAGTTAATTTGGATGAATCCCAATAAGGGGTCTCGCTGTGACCTGAACATAGTTGCTTGCATCCACTACACACCTACACTGCGGCATTACCTCTGGATTATGACTCACTGCTTATTGGATATGCACTTATGTAAAAGTTGAGCTTGCTGGGATGAATCCCAATAAGGGGTTTCGCTGTGACCTGAACATAGTTGCTTGCATCCACTACACACCTAAACTGCGGCATTACCTCTGGATTATGACTCACTGCTTATTGGATATGCACTTATGTAAAAGTTGAGCTTGCTGGGATGAATCCCAATAAGGGGTTTCGCTGTGACCTGAACATAGTTGCTTGCATCCACTACACACCTAAACTGCGGCATTACCTCTGGATTATGACTCACTTCTTATTGGATATGCACTTCTGTAAAAGTTGAGCTTGCTGGGATGAATCCCATGGGCGCGTGTTGCGGCATTGCATGGCGGTCGGTTTATGAGGTCTCGCTGTGACTTGAACATAGTTGCTGCACCCACGGTTGAAGATATAATAGCGGAAGTGATCATTCCGTTATTTCCATAGAAAGCACAAAAACCGTGAAATAGAGTAACACTTCTTTCCGTTATCTCTTCTTTTTGTAGGTAAAATGCCTGCATTTTCCTAAATAAAGGAACTGCAGCTTCCTCTATCGTCTCGAATTTGACGAAACGGATTAAATAACGGAACTTTACATCCGTTAAGAATTTTCTTAACTTCTGGAATGCCAGCACTGGAATTGCCCGAGAGTGTACGCAAAACTAAAAAGGTAAAGCTCCCGTTCAAAATTACTTTTCTAAGTTCTACGCTGTGCGGCCTGCCCCTTCTTTCTTACTAACCGGTTCGGTTTTCGATCCGGTATTCATAGCCCTCTTCCCCTTTAGCACTGCGTGTGAGCTGCCAATCGCTCGCCTAGACGGAAGTGAGGTGCGCTATTTCATTGTTTTAACGATATTATTCGAGTTAAGCGGAACTAGGATCTCTTATTTGTTTAAAATAGGGCATTTCAGTCTATTAAAGTCGGAATAACGTATCGTAGTTCCGCGACTTCATGAAATTAGATGGGTTTCCAACAAATAGCGCATTGACGTTCCGTTAGTCAGCGGAATTCTTGGTAGATGGATCCAAAGACATAGCACAGGATAGATGAAAGTGTTCATCATGTCCCCCACCACCACCGCAAGAGAGACTTCCCCTGCACTCTATATAGAGTTGGCTATAATTACCTTCCCACGTAAACGGCTCCCGAAAACGCGCGTTGTGGCGTTGCATGGTGGTCGGTCGAACCCCACGCGATCAAAGACCCGTAGGCTCATCGAAATCTATTGGCTTCCATACGTTCGAGTCCGTACCTCTACCTTCCAAAAATCAAAATATGGGCTATCCCAAAAGGGTGTCAGTGCATGGTGGCTGGCGGACGTCCTGAGGATCCGGCATTAATCAGCAGAGGACTCCGTCTCCGTTCGACAGGCCAGAAAGTGAATGAATCAGTCCCAAACCAAGTACAAAGACGCCTCCAAAACCACTATGCAAGTGGGGATGTAAGCGTCTTTTTTGTAAGGAAATTCCCATCAGAGTGGAAGTTCGAAAATTCAGAAATGTCTTTTGGGACAGCCCCAAAACGTATAAATTTTGTTAAAAAGGACAGACAAATGATAACTCCATTTGATCCGCCCTTAGTCATCCATGATTAAAATTGTATCCACACTGCCGTCTTATCGTCCGACACTTTAAAGCGAGGGTATTTCTGGCAGTTAGAGTCCTCAACCTCTAACGATATTAACCAATCCGCATACGAGGATAATGATTTTTCCATAACCGCCTGAACCAATCTTTCCAACCCTCCCGAATCATTGCTTCCGCGCTCTACAGGATGAAATAATCCATCGGTCACCATTAGCATTGCTTTCAGGTTAATTCGATTGAGAGTGCCGTACTCGACCAAATCGGCCAGCTCCGGCTCACCGCTTAATACCGAATATCCGCCAATCGTATTCATCCGGGATTTGTTCTTTATAATAACGGGCTTTACCATTTCCCAGAGCTGCTCGCGACTCGTGATGCCGTTACGAATGCCCTCTTCCCAAATTCGCTTGGATTCCAGGTCAATATGCGCCACTTGATCTCGCGATACAACCCGAACACTCTTATCTTCATAAACAGCCGCGATCATACAATCTCCGACTTGGGCATAATCCACACTGTAGTCGTGGACACGGATCAGGGCTAGCGCACTCGTCCACAAAGAAACCTTGTCGGCAATGTTTACTCCTGCTTCCACCATTTTATCCCTTAATCGCTTGTTAGCCTGAATGACCACTTGCTTCAGAGTAGTACTGTCAACTTCCTCCGCCCGCAAATCCTCCAGATAATGCTTTATACAAGCGGAAGCCAAGTACCCGCAGGTTTCCTGATTCGGCCCCCGGTAAGGATGAATTGATGTGGCTCCATCCAATACTCCATAAATATGCAAACCTTCATTCATGACCAACGCATCTTCATTCCATTCTCCGCTGCCTTTAATGGAGATCGTATCAATGTTCATATGTTATGTTCCTTTCTTACGACTTTATGGTATAACCATTTTTTTCTTCCACTCTGTTATAGGGACGCCAGGTAACAATTCCAATTGCTCCAATACCTCATTCCTCTTTTTCCACCGGATAACATCCTCGGGAGAAGGGAGCTTTGCTAGCAACAACAATGCAGGGTCCAGCAGTCTTTTTCTTTGAGGGTCTAAGTTGCCTTGTAGTAATTTTCCAATGGTCTCAATTCTCGCCGGGATAATACCCATATTTTTCCATATATTCATTTGGGTTTGATCTTCCATCATATAGCGAATGAACGCTTGCTCTGCCTTTTCTTTCATACTGTCTGACTTGAGGACAACCATCCCGTCAACTTTGGGAACAATCCCTTGCCCTGTTAGAGGAGGAAAATCACTCATTCGAAATACAAATTTACCGCCGACATAACGTTCAACAATGGGCAGCTTATCGGATGAGGATAAGAAAAAACCGATTTTCCCGCTTATAAACTTACTGGCAGCCATATGATGATTAAGCGGCTCCATTACTTTTCTGCCATGTACCCAATCTTCCCACAATGTTAAGGCCGGTCCTGCCGTTTCCCATTCCTTTTGGTCAGCAGGGTTATAATATAAATTTTCGAAGAACCATGGAAGCTCTGTATCTACGGCAAGTCCATTTTTTTCCTCCGCCCCGCTCCCTGAATCCTTGATCATTCGCTCGGCAGCCTCTATGACCTCATCCCATCCTGCGAAAACCTTGGGCTCAAGCACTTCACGTTTGGACAAATCTTCTTTGTAGAAGAGAACCGGCAAACTCCCGCCCAGCGGGACAGCCCATTGATGCTCTTTATATTGAAAAGGGGTGGAAAAGGCAGGTACCATGAGACTGGAGTCTACCCAATTCTCCAAAGGAACGATCGCCTCGCTATCAGCCAGCTGAGTTATCCCGTAAAAGCTGTGAACCTCAGCCAGCTGAGGGCCCGTATTCGCCGATACGGCTGCGACCAATTCATTCATTAGCTGTTCGCTGGATCGAAAAGTTCGGATGTCCATACTGATTTGCGGATGCTTCCGCTGAAAATCGGCAAGAAGCTGGCTCCATTCTTTGCTGTAAACCCATATAGTAAGCGTAACGATTTCTATATCTTTGCGGGGGGAAGCTTTGTCCTGAGGGCTATACCATAAATAGTAACCTGCCCCTGCGCATACAAAGGTTAACATGATAGCTATGGTTAGCAGCAGCTGCTGTTTCCTCACGATTTATCCTCCATGTTTCCAGCATTCTTACGCCTCATTGTAGCACGGTTCGAGCGCGGAAGCATCGATGTATTACAGCTTACAGCTGCAGCCCTTTTTTACTTAGCTTGTTAGCAATCAAAAGTGAAATCAACGTGCTAAGCGACAGCATAGAGGCTAGTGCCGCTCCAGTGCCATAGTTAGATGTAAATACTTCACTGTAAATCGTCACCGAGATCGTTGCCGTTGCTCCATAGTACAAAACGACGGTGGAGCTTAGCTCATTGATCGTTGTAACCCAGCTAAGAATCGCCCCGGACAGCACGCCAGGCGCCATTAAGCGACCTGTTGTCTTGAAGAAGGTTTTCATTGGCGGAACGCCGAGACTTATCGAGGCCTCTTCTACGCTTCGGTCAAGCTGATGTAAAATCGCCGTACTCGAACGAATGGTATAAGGCAGCTTTCGCACGACATAAGCAATAACTAGAATAACCCATGTACCGGTTAGAACAAACGGCGGGTTGTTGAAAGCAATGATAAGACTTATCCCGAGCACGGTACCTGGCATGACATAGGGGATCATGAGCAATCCATCCAGCATAGCCGTAACCTTCGATTTACGTCTAACCAGCACATAGGCAATCAGCATTCCCATTACAATCATAATAACTATTGAGATTAAGGAGAAGGTGTAAGTATTAGCGATAGCTTTAGGCACGCGGAATAAAATTTCTTTGTAGCTGCCCAAGCTGAAGCCCGATTGAAAAACCGGCCCCTTTGTTTTGATAAATGAAGTTACGATGACTGTCGCTTGCGGTATCATGGACACACATGCCACAAACAGTGCGGCAGCAGTAAATAAAAATTTCGGCAGCGGCTTCAATTGTTTGATTTTGGGCGTCCGCATCCCGCTTGTATTGTAATTTTTTCTGGACACAAAATAACGCTGCAAAAACAAAATTGCCGTTGAGCATACGATTAAAATGACACTAAGCGTGCTCGCCATGGCAGGGTTTCCGCCCATTTCACTAATAAACTGTTCATAGGCAAGAATAGGCAGTACTTTAAACCCTTGCCCGAGCAGCATCGGCGTACCGAAATCGGCAAATGCCGCCATAAACACCATTAACGCGCCTGCGGAAAGTGTTGGGAAAATAAGCGGCAGCGTTACAGTCCGCAGCCTGTGAAAGCTTGAGCGTCCCAGGCTTTCCGCTGCTTCCTCAAGCGAGGTGTCGATTGTTTTCAAAGCACCTGTCACATATAAAAAGATATGAGGATAAAACTGCAGCGTAAAAACAAATACGATGCCCTTCCACCCATAAACAGAGGAGAACGGGATGCCAAGGCTGTGCAGAAAATTGGTCAGAAACCCGTTGTTTCCGAGCATTAATATCCACGAATAAGCACCGATAAACGGCGGGGACAGCAGGGACATAATGACCATGATCTGAATGAGTCCCTTGCATTTGATATTATAACGGGCATTCACATAAGCTAGCGGAACACCGATAAGTATGGCAAAAACGGTAGTGAAAAATGATACCTTCAAGCTATTCCATAAGGCACTGTAAAAATATTTCAGCTTGATGAAATTGGCATAATTCTCAAGGGAAAACAAGCCCTTGTCATTGAAAAAACTATTGAACAGCAGCGAAAACAAAGGGTATACGATGAAAGCAAACATAAAAACATACACAACTACTGTAACCCATGTCCAGAAATCCCAGCCTTTTAACCGAAGCTTAAGACCTGATGAGAACCGTCCTGCATTCGGTGTAACACTAGAAGGATGCACGATACAGGACCTCCTTCCCGCTCTGGTCAAACATGGTCGTTTTCTCCAGTTGGAGATTTACGAAGATCCGATCCTTCTCTTTCCTTAAGGATTGCGGCTCGATAGCGTGCTCCTGTACATCAATTAACATACCTTCAGCTAAACGGATCAAGTAGCTCGCTTTTTCTCCAAGAAATGTGACACTTTCAATTTGACCCGCAAGCGTATTTTCAGATAGTTGGGCTTGAAGCTTGATTCTCTCGGGACGAAGTGCAAAAATCACTTTGCCTTGATAAGTTTTATTAGTCCGTAAATGAAACTTTTCTCCCAACAAACGGATCGTCGCTGCTTCACCGTTAGCCGCACACTCTCCTTCCAGGAAGTTGGAGGTTCCGATAAAATTGGCAACAAACTGGTTCTCGGGATAAGCATAAATATCTTGAGGCGAAGCAATTTGCTGGATTTGCCCCTCACTCATAACCGCAATCCGGTCCGATACAGCCAGCGCCTCCTCCTGATCGTGTGTGACATAGATCGTGGTGATATTCAGCTCCTTTTGCAATCGGCGAATATCCGAACGCATCTTGATCCGCAGCTTGGCATCCAGATTGGACAGTGGTTCATCCATCAACAGCAGCCCTGGACGGATGACTATGGCACGAGCCAGCGCAATCCGCTGCTGTTGGCCACCGCTCATATCCGAGGGGACGCGGTCCCGCAGATGCGTCAGCTCTACAAGCTCAAGCGCTTCCATCACCCGCTGCTCCATCTCCTTCTTCGGAACGCTGCGTGCTTTTAGCCCATAGCACACATTCTCGTATACGGTCATGTGCGGGAAGATCGCGTAGTTCTGAAACACCATGCCAATATTGCGCTCATGGGTCGGGACATCGTTGATCTTCTGAGCTCCGAAGTAGATGCTTCCTTCCTCCTGGCGATAAAAACCGGCAATCGCACGAAGCAGCGTCGTTTTGCCGCATCCGCTCGGTCCCAGCAAGGTGAAAAACTCTCCTTCCTCTATCGTAAAGTGAGCATCATTCACAGCCCGGTGCCCGCCAAAATATTTGGTCACATGGTCAAAAACAATCTTTTGCATATTCGTTCCTCCAATACGTTGCTTGCTTGAAAAAAAAGGATGCCTTAGCTTGAAGAGGTTGTTCAAAAAGTCCCCTTTTGATCACAGAGTAACCCAGGAAGCCTATTCGGCATCGAATGATGCGTTACCCTCGAAGTCCGGTGCTCATGCAGGTTTTGCCTGCACACCGCTCCTCCTTCTTCAGGTTCTCGCAACCTTCTCCGTGCTGAAAAGCTGACTTTTTAAACTCGCACTTAAAGTAAGGCACCGCTTGGGTTTAGCGTTCTTTATTCTTGACCTGTTACGATTTTACCGAAGCGCTTGATGATATCGTCTTTTTTGGTTGCTGCAAAATCGAAATCGTAATCAACCAGTTTGATGTCTTTCGTTTGTGCCACTCCCTGTACGGTTTCAGCGTCCTTGCGAACGGAACGGCGTTTGAATTCTTTTTGAATTAGAGCTTGAACATCCTTGCCAACGAGGAAGTCGATGAATTGCTTGGCTTGATCCATGTTTTTAGCGCCTTTAATTACCGCTGCTCCATCCGGTACGGCCGAGGTGCCCTCTGATGGGTAAATGATGCCAACCTTTGCACCGCCCTCAACATATCGAAGCGCCGCTTCCTCCAACGTCACGCCCAAAGCAAATTCTTTTTCCGCTACGCCCTTATAAACAAGACCCGACCCGGAAAGAATTTTACCATCCAAGTTAGTCACAAATTTCTTAACGAAGTCCCAACCCTTGTCTTCCTTGCCATAAGCGGTCAGTATAGTCACTAATTGCGTATAGGATGAGCCTGATTTGGCCGGGTCTGCAAACGCGATTTTGCCCTTCCATTTGGCATCCAGCAGATCGTTCCAGCTCTTAGGTTCTTCGCCTTGCTTTACCAAATCCTTGTTGTACATAATAATCATCGGCAGGGCGGCAAATGGAGTCCATATATTATTCTTATCCACGTACTGCGGTGACAGGTTATCGAATTCCTTAGTTTTGTATGGCTCAAAATATTTCTTGTAGGCTTCCAAAGAATCCGCGCCGCCTGCCCAGAATACATCACCAAGCGGATTAGCCGCCTCGGCCTGAACCCGTTTCAGCAAATCGCCGGTACCTCCAGAAATCAGCTGCACCTCTATACCGGTACGATCTTGAAACTCTTTCACAATCGGATTGTTCACTTCCGCTGCATTTGGCGAATAAAGCGTCAGCTTGCCTCCCTTTTTAGGCGCTGGCTGTTGTTGGGATGCATTAGGACTTGCCGGTGTCTCCGGCTTTTTGTCCGTAGCGGCCTGCTGCCCTCCACAGCCGACTAAAGATACCGATAGCAGTAAAGCCGTTAAAATCGTTGAAACGGATTTTCTCATGTTTATACCCCTCTCTACTTGCATTGTTTATTATATTTGTAATACTACAGCTCATTTGAAGCGCTTTCAATGCGACAGAATTTCATTTTTGTTAAAATTTTTGCACAAAAAAATCCGCTTTACAGCGGAAGAACCTCAATGCCGTATCGTTTTCGAAACTCTGTTGGCGTTTCTCCAGTGTATTTCCGAAACACCTGGCTGAAGTAACGGGAATCCTGGTAACCTACTTGAATAGCAATTTGATATATTTTAAGGCGGGGATTTAACAACAGCTCCTTGGCGTGATTTACCCGAAGATCGGTCAAATAATCCATAAAGCTTACACCTATTTGTTTCTTGAACAATCTGCTGAAATAGCTTTCGCTCATGTTACAAGGATCGGCCATGCTTTGAAGAGTAATATCCTCACCATATTTTTCTTTAATGAACTGCTCAATCTCCTTAAACCCGCTGTTCTCCTTGCTTTCCAATACGCTTTTGTGAATCCGGTTCCACTCCCCCGCCTCGGCAAGCACCTTCCGTTCCCCAACCAGCTGGTTAGTAATCCTTGTAAACACCTGGACAAGCTCTTCGGGATTCGTTGGCTTCAGTACAAAGTCCGCCGCCCCCAATTTGACCGCTTTTTGGGCATAGCTAAAATCATCAAACCCTGTTAAAAAGACAATTTTTAGATGGGGGTACAGCTTAACGGCCTGCTCGGCCAGCTCAATACCGTTCATCGCTGGCATCCGAATATCGGTTAATAAAATATCTGGAGCATGGGATTGAAGCAGCTCAAGTACATGCAAACCATCGCTCGCTTCCCCGATAATTTGGCAATTCACTTCATTCCAAGGGATCGTTTGCTTCAGTCCCTCCCGAACAAGCCATTCATCTTCCACTATAAAAAGGTTAAACAAGCCGCTCTCCTCCAGCCTGCGTCATGATGGGAATCTCAACAATGACTATTGTTCCCTCACCGTAAACGCTCTCAATATCAAAGCAGAAATCATTACCAAAGTATAGCTCCAGCCGCTTTCGCAGATTTTCAAGGCCTATTCCCGTTTTCTCGCTTGAACTTGTCAAAAATTGACCGCTTCTAATATGCTCTAACACCTCAGGCACTATACCCACACCATTATCTCTAATTTCAAACCGAATTCTTGAGGCTGCTCTTGTGCCTTTAATTTGCAGCAGTCCTTTTCCGAGCTTCATCTCTAACCCGTGGGTAACCGCATTTTCCACAATAGGCTGAAACAGCAGCTTCAAGGTGTACAATTGCTCAATTCCGTCTTCCATTTCGATGTCGGCATCGAATTTATCCCCGTACCGCATTTTTAAAATAAACAAGAAATTATGAATCTGTTGAATATCCTCACGAATCGGGATAAAAGGATTGCCCTTACGTATACTGAACCGCAGCAGCTCCCCAAGCGAAATAGCTGTCTTGCTTATATTATCCAGCTTATGAATCCGTGCCATCCAATTAATAGAGTCAAGTGCATTGTATAGAAAATGAGGATTAAACTGGGCTTGAATCGCTTTTATTTCGGCCTCCTGGACCATCAGCTGCTTTTTATACACCTCATCTATGAGCTGTTTGATTTGCAATACCATTGCATTAAAGCTGAGCCCCAGCTGTCCAACCTCATCCCTGTATTTGGACGAAAATGCCACATTAAGATTGCCGCTTTCAACTTCAAACATCAGCCACCTAAGTTTACGTAAAGGTTTGGTAATGTTCAAAGCCAATATATAGGCCAGCCAGCAGGAGATGATAAATCCCAGGCTGATACCGAAGAGCGTCAAATTTCGGATACTTAAGCTGGCTTTACTAAGCGAGGTCACCGGCACGATGCTGATTAGCTTAAACCCGGTTAATTCAGATGTATCATAAACAACCATTCCATCGGCTCCATCTTCAAGCGTTAGCTTAAAGTACCCCTTTATCCCCTTCAACACTTGTTCTACATACGGGGCATCGAGCTTGGTGCCAATCTGGTGCTTGTACGGCGTGCTTGAAATCACGTAACCGTTGCGGTCCAGCAGCAGCACCTGCCCTCCGTTCTCCAGATGGGCTTTGTTGTACTTATCGGCTAACGCGGATTCCATAATATCGATGGCAGCATATCCGATCGGTTGATTGGTATCAATTCTCTTTAATAGCCTTCCGCTGCTCAACACAATCCCGAAGTCATCGGTCTTCTTCATGTTATAATGCGTATCCCAAACTACATTGCCTCCGCCAAGCCGCATTCTCCGGAACAGCCCCCAGTTCACATTGAATTCATCATATTGGGAGGGGAGCAAATCGCTTGTAAAATATCTGTCACCGTTTTCACCCATTAGGTAAATGGAAATATCCCAGTTTTTAAATCCGAGCAGCGAATCCAGAATGTCTTGCATTTTTTTCCGATCTTGCTGTTTTTCTGCGAGTGAACGGTTTTTATCTTTGGATAAAACATCCTGGATTTCACGGTTGCTGTAGATGTACATGGTGAGCTGCTCAATATCCTTAACAAAATAATTCAGGCTATAGTTAACCTGTGATAAATTTTCCAGTATCGTCTGACAAACTTGATTTAACACGACCTCCGACGACTTATAATACGAAAATGTGCCAAGCAGCGATAACGGTATGACAACCAGGGGGAGAAACAAACCAATAAACTTATTTTGCAAATTGATGCCGAAAAAAAATCGTTGTAACCTGCGAAGCAAGCCCTTCATGCTCTCCCCCCTCTTACCTCACACATTAAGCCCCGCTGCGGAAAACGTCAAGTAGGAGTCTGTACGGGAATACGAAAACAACAAAACCACAATACGAGGGTTAGTCGGATTGTGGTCGTTAGCTTTCTTTAAGGAGTCAGCACATAAATCGGTGAAATCCAGGCAAATTGATTATTCGTTTGGCGAATCTCAGCATGATAAACGTCACACTCAGAAGCTGAAGCTTCAGCATCCGTCCACACCTCGCTAAAGCTGTACTCACACTCAGGAACGGCACGGTGAAATAATATCGCCTCCGAGTTATGAGCTTTGAGATGAACGCTGCGGCTTCCCTGCAGAAGCTCGCCAATCGTTGCGGATAGCTGCTTCCCGTTCAGAGTTACATCAATGATAGTAGAGCTATCTCCATTAATTTCAAAAATCAAGGCAGCCGTATGGGAATGCAACGTTGTCGGATTTTTAAAGGTCGTGCATGTCCATGAAACCTTCGTTTCCGTTTGCTCAAGCAGCTCGTTATGCAGCTCATTAAGATCCGGGTTGTCCTTCATTTCGGGAGTCGGAGCCAGCACGCTGCGCCCTCTAAAGCATGGTTCCACAGATTCCATAATACCTCCTTGTATATTGGCTGCCCCTTCCCAAAAGTAGCCATCCTTGGAGTCACCCCAGCCCATTTCTACGCGTACCTTAAATTTGCCGGCAGATGGATTGCATCTTGTACGCAGCGACTCACCGGTAATCGTCTGCCAAGGCTGAAAGTTTTTATAAACAACGACTTTATCAAGACGGTCACAGCCCTTCACATCCAAACGGACTTCCCGATTGCCTGCTGCTTGAATCTCGCTGCCCATATCGGCACCGTTAATTTGAAAGCCGCATTGTATTTTATCGCCCGTCACCGCGTAGGTGCGGCGCGCAGTTATAGCTTCCCATATGGAATCGCGCGTTTTCTCCTTAGCTAGAACCGCCAGTCGCCCATCGCCGTATGATCCTGGGTATCCTGCGTGATGATCCGTAGAACCGACAAATCCAAAACGAAGTCCCTTACGGATTCCGGCAAGCACCGTGCTCCGCGAATCCCTTGGACCCATATCGTGTAAATATGGGTGGGTGCTGTCATCTGACATCCCGCAGCCATGCTTGGAATACACTTCGACAATCGGGCTGATTGTGGAGTCGAATGTATCCCAATTGCCCCCGCGGTATCCCGGTGTATAACCGACATGATGGGGAACGGCAATGACTTCCCTCGGCTTAAGAGCATTTACAACCTCATAAGGCGAAATACCTTGATACAATGGCATATCATCTTCCTTGCACAGAATATGATGATCGCCGTATTCGCTGGAATGAGCCTCATATCCCTGAAACGTGACAAATTCATGAGGGACATTCGCTTTTTTTACCGTCTCCAAAATTTGCTCCCAACGTGAAGCCAGCTTGGCAAAGCCCTTTTCATGAAAGTCGATAAGGAATTCAAGCTCCTGACTTCTTTCAGGCATATCATGCCATGAAGCATGCCCAATAATGGAGACGAAATCAAGCTGCCCCCGCGCCGCCTTCAGAGCATTTTCCAAGCTGCCGTAACCGTAGCTAATTCCGCAATGATTGTGAATATCTCCCCAATAAATGTTCATATGCTTATTCTCTCCCCGTATATTTCATTTTTAATGCATCCGCTTGCTTGTTCCACCCTGCTCTTTCCAGCCTTCCCACCCATTGCTCCGGTAGCATATAACGGAAAGGTCCGCCCGTCCGGATAATTTCCTGCATCGGATCGATTGTCCGTCCGGTTTTGTTCAAGTTCTCCGTCACCCAGCGTTCCAAGCGCTGCTCCATCAAATGGATGATCTCCGGATGCTCTTCGGCCACACTAACGGTTTGATTGGGATCGTTCAGCAAATCATAAAGCACAACCTCATCGAATTCGTACATCCCCTCATGATACGTGCGGATAAAATACCACCGTTGATCGCGCACAGCTCTCTGGCAAGCGTACAAGCCATGCTCCAACACGATATATTCCCGCCCTTCCATCTCTTCACCACGCAGCGCCGGCAGGAATGACTTGCCGTCCCAGCCTGACGGTTTTGCCAGCCCTAACAAATCAGCAATTGAGGCCATCACATCAACGTTGTAAACCAGGTCGTCATTCACATGACCCGGCTTGGTCACACCCGGAATTTTTACAATCAACGGAATATGATGCACCGATTCCGTAGCCATGCCATGTTCGAGATAGATCCCTTGCTCGCCGAAGGATTCGGCATGATCCGCACTTATGATGAAGCATATTTCATCCTCAATCCCAAGCTCCCGGTAGGCGTCCACTATTTCACCTACGCAAGCATCCATGTAAGAGATGCCTCCGTCAAAGCCATCGATCAGCTTGCGGTAATCGTTACGGCTGGCGATTTCAAGCGGCATCGTTGCCTGCGGAATTTTGCTGAAATCATCACTCCAGTGAAGGAAGGTCGCCGATCTCGGATGGCTGTCCTTGCGATGGCGTTGTATCGTTTCTTCATCAGGAAAGTCGGGTGCCGGTTTATCGGCAAACTGCTCCGCAAACCTCGGCGGATAAGTATATTTGGAATGCGGATCCCAATATTGGATATGCAGAAAGTAATTGTCCTCCTTACCATTCTGCTTGATCCAGGGAAGGACGGCCGCATTAACTTCATGCGCATCCTCATTGCCGCCTTTTAAAGTGTGCGTGTGAACCTCGTTCCACCCGGCAAAATACCACCATGCATGATGTCGATCTCCGAATGAAGAGAAGGTGATCGTCCGGTAGTCAGCCTCGCGTAAATACCTCGTAAAGAAAGGTACCTCCTTGCTGTGGAAATCGCCTTCCGGATAATGAAATTGACCGCCTGGCCCCCAGTGGGTTAAAGCTCCGTGGTTCATTCCGAACCGGCCCGATACGAAGCTTGCCCGGGAAGGAACACATGGGGATGCCGCACAATAGGTATGATTGAAGCGGACACCCTGCGATGCGATCTTATCCAAATTAGGCGTCGTGTTCCTGGAATAGCCGTAGCAGCCCATATGATCCGGCCTAATAGAATCGATATCCAAATAAATAATTCTCATCTTAATTCCTCCCGTATTTCAATAACGCGATTTACTTTCATAATGAATTTAATTAAAAGAGCAAAGCTCTCCTTAGAGCTTTGTGCCGGATTATAAAAGCGAGTATAGGGAAAAAGAGTCGTCAATCACTTGAGCCGCAGCCCCGAGTACAATAACTTCCTTCATATCGGAAGATACAATTGCCGTTTTTCTGGAGAAAACATTCATCTCCCTAGCTGCCACCATTTTCTTGATTTGTTCAAGTAAAATAGGATGACAGGTACCCAGCCTTCCGCCGATAATGATCATTTCCGGTGCAAAGTGCTGAATCACATTGGATACTCCTACTCCCAGAAAGGTCCCTGTTTCCTCCAACGCTTTCTTGGCTAGAATAGAGCCTTTCTCCATAGCGGTGATAATGTCTTCAAGCTCCACGGCATCAATGTCATTGTTGAAGTAATGCAGCTCACCCCGGCCTTCAAGCTTTAATATCTTTTTCATTCTTTCCACGACCTTCGGGATAGATACCAGTGTCTCCAGACATCCGTAATTGCCGCAAGTACACTGCTCTCCGTAGATATCGACGGTAGTGTGGGCTATTTCACCGGCCTTCCCGCTCAATCCACGGTACAGATTGTCGCGAACGATGATGCCGCTACCGATTCCCAAATCAGCTAGGATGTATACGAAATTGGTTGAACCTCTGCTTTTACCGAACCATTTCTCCGCAAGAGCTGCAACGTTCGCATTGTTATCAATGGTAATAGGAAAAGGAATCGCCTCTTCAAGCATCGCCCTCAATGGAATTTTCGTTTCTCCATAAAAGTTCGACGGCGATATATACCCCTCTTTGGTCTCGTTCAGCCAGCCTGGAATGCCGACGCCTACCCCAAGCAATTTGGAAGCATCTACATTAGCTTTGTCAAGCAATTGACCGGGTATTTCGCGCAAGTATTCGATGACGTTGGTAATTTTATCAGCTTTTGTCGTCGGCTTTACTTCAAATTGAATTAAGTTCCCTTCCAAATCGACTAACGCCGATTTCACGACCGTTCTACCGATTTCCACTCCAATCGAATAATAGCATTGGGCATTAAAGGTAAGCAGCACCTGACGGCGCCCGCGACTGGAAGGGAGTGTCCCCGCTTCCCTGATGATCTGTTCCTTTAAAAGCTCCTCAATGATTCTCGTTACCGTCGGCTGAGGAATATCCATGGCATCGGATAGTTCCTTACGCGATATAGGTCCCTTATCCCTAATGAACTTGATTACCTTTTTAATATTCAGTTCTTTCCCTACATGAAACACATTGATCATTGCGGCCACCCTATGGACGATTTTTATTAATCTTACTACAGTCTTTAATCACAAGTCTATATTTACAGGCTGCTCTGTGCTTCCCATAATTTTATCCGCAAACAAAACGATCAGAAAAGCTACTAAGCTGAAGCCTATGATTGGGATCAAGATGGGTACAAAATACAAAATCAGAACAATGAAGCTGATTCCTGCACTCATCAAAAGCGTCTGCGGCAGCTTTTGAAGGCTGTACACCAACGATTGCTTCAAGGTCTGAATAACACCAAGTCCGCATGAGGTAGAGACAGGAAATACAAACAACAGGGTTGACACGTAAAGTGCGCTAAGAAACAAGGACCATGCGAACAGTGCGGTATACACCCATTTATTTGCCGCAAAGCTGTGAGCGAACAAGAAATTGGAGGCAACAACCAGCAGTAACAAAAGCATTACGATTCCAAGACAAGTGGCAGGCAGCAGTTGCTTCACAAATGCTTTCCAGAAAAAAGGGATAAGACTTTCCCTATCCTTCTCATTCCGGTACATTTGGATGGTTTGAACCAAGCTTGCGCTTGAGGCAAATACTGTCACTAAGGGTAAACTAAACATAATCCATACAAAATTCAGTAAGGCTAAATTCATTACCCATTCAAAAAAACGATTCGCTTTTTCCGCTTTCATATCTTGTGCCCCCAATTGGCTCCCTATTATTTTTGCAGCAGTTTGTTCGCTTCCTGTGCTGCCTCGTCCAAAGCTTGCTGTGGCGTTAGTTTACCGTATAAAGCCTTCACAATCGCCTTGGAAATCGTTGTTCCGACCTTGGAATAATTTTCTGTCGGTGGCGGGGCGATAGCTTCGTTTAATGATTTGGAGAAAGGCTCTACCAACGGTGTTTTCGAAACAAATTCCTGATATTCTTTCGTTTGGAGCGTCGCCGGTTGAGTAGGCAAGCTGCCCATGCCGATATTCCATGCAGCCGAGTTTTCAGGTTGCAGCAAAAATTGAATAAACTCGTAAGCACCATCCTTATTTTTGGATTCTGACGGAACGGTTAAATACCATCCTCCTAAATAAGTAGCCGCTTTTTCGCGCTTCGGCAATTGAGCCGTTTTCGTGACGAAAGGGAATGCTTTCGATTGAGTAATCCAAAGTGGGAAGCCGATAAACATACCTACCTTACCCGTTGCAAAAGTTTGGGTGATCGTATTCTCATCCATTTGCTGCAATGGCGTTACCTTATGCTTCTGTACAAGATCAACCCACAGCTGCAAGGCTTCTACACCCTTGGACGAGTTGAACGTTGCTTGCTTCATATCCGGAGTAAAGTAATCCCCGCCGTTTTGCCAGAGAAATGCAGACCACTGGTTATTGGTAAACAATACTTCCTTCGTTGGCAGCAGAAGCCCCCACTGGTTTTTGCTTGGATCCGTCAGTTTTTTGGCATACTCAACCACTTCTTCCCATGTCTCCGGCGGCTTCGTTAAACCTGCTTGCTTGAATAAATCTTCGTTGTAATACAAGGCTGCCACACCAGCACTGATAGGGACTCCCCACATCTTATCATCCTTCATAATCACGGGACGTAAGGATTCATAAAATTGATCGGCCTTAATTTTCTTAGGCTTGTCCTTCATTAATTCATCAATAGTCATAAGTCCTTTGGAGCCTCTCAAAGCTGCAATATCCGGGGGGCCAGCTGTAAACAAGTCGGGTGGCGAACCGGCTGCGATCTCAGTAAATATTTTCTCCATCCGCTGATCAGGCGGAACGAAGGTTGGATTCACTGTGTATTTGTCCTGCGATTCATTAAATTTTTTGGCCAGAGACTGTACGATCTCACCATTCGCCCCTGCGAGTGCATATAAAAAGCTGACGGTTTGCTTTGCCGCAGGCTTGCCCTTATTTGGGTTATCTTCATTCTTTGCAGGCGTACTGCCGCCACAAGCTGACAATGCTACGGAACTAGTAAGTAAAACAGCAAGCGACCATTTCATTTTTCTCATTACCTTCACCCCTTATATTAGTTAGCCTTTAACTCCTGAGGAGACCGATCCTTCTACGAAAAACCTTTGGAACGCAATGTACACAACAAAGATAGGGATGGAAGACAGCACGGTAGCAGCCATCAGTAACGGCCATTGCAGCAAAAATTCGCTTTTAATCAATGCGAGACCCACCTGTACGGTACGCATCTCGGTGGATGTCGTCATAACGAGCGGCCAGAAAAAATCGTTCCATATATACGTAAAATTAAAAATAATGACACTTGCAATCGCAGGCTTGGAAATTGGAATGATGATTCGAATCAAGGTCTGCATCCGATTGCATCCATCCAGATAGGCTGCCTCTTCAAGCTCTTTCGGTATAGAAAGGAAAAAATTACGAATCAGAAACACGGCAAACGGATATACAAGAAACGGAATAATTAACGCCTTGAAGGTGTTCACCCAACCAAACGTCTTCATTAACAAAAAGCTGGGGACCATTGTCGCCTGATGAGGAATTAGCATCGTGCCGAGAATGACAATGAAAATTACTTTTTTACCTGGAAAATGCATTCTGGACAACGCATAACCTGCCATTAGGGATGTAATTACAACTCCAATAGTAGAGCCTACCGTAACCACCAAAGAATTATAGACGTAGTGCAGGAGCGATGCTTTCTGCAACGCTTCCGAATAGCTCGAAAGCAGTAACGTCTGCGGAATAATACTGATACCGGAAATTAGCGCTTCCTGCTGGCTTTTAAATGATGTAGACAGCATCCAGAGAAAAGGAAACAACGTTAATATACCCGACACATAAGCAATGACAGAAGTGAACAACGATTTGAAGCCCTTCCCTTTTTCAACCAAAGCCAACTGTCCTTTCCATTAAAAATCTATCTTCTTATCCATCAACTTAAATTGAAAGAGTGTTACCGCAAACATGAGCAAAAACAAAACAAATCCTATCGCGCTGGCGTAACCCATTTCAAAGTGCTGAAAAGCTACCTCATAAAGGTAATGCACCATTACATTCGTACTGCCGAGCGGACCTCCAGAAGTCATTACGTACACCTGTGCAAAAACTTGAAACGCATGGATCACCGTCATTATAATAACCAGCATGGATGCCGGCATCAGCAGCGGCCATGTTATATGTAAAAATTTCGTAAAGCTGCGCGCTCCATCAATTGCCGCTGCTTCATAATAATCATGTGAAATCCCTTGAAGCGCAGCTAAGTATATAACCGCATAGTACCCCATGTTTTTCCATATACTCATTATAATAATGGAATTCAATGCCCATTTCGGATCATCCAGCCACTGAGGGGACGTTAATCCGGCCGCTTGAAGCAATTGCGTAAGTGGACCAATATTCGGATCGAATAAATATCCCCATATCATCGCAGCTGCAACCATAGAAACAACGACGGGAGAATAGAAAAAGCCCCGGATAACAACGATGCCGCGAATTTTTTGATTAAGCAATAAAGCGATTGCAAGTGCGGCAGCGACGGAAAATACCGTTTTCATCAAAGTAAAATAAAACGTATGGTAGACAGAACTCATAAACTCTTTATCCGAAAACATCCGTGTATAATTACCGATACCAATGAATGTTTTATTCGGATCAATCAAATTCCATTCGAAAAAGCTTAAATATATGATGTAATAAAGTGGAAAAGCCATAAAAACGCCAATCCATACGATCACAGGAGATAAAAACATGTATCCTGAAACTGTTTCCGTAAAATTGTAGCCACTCTTCTTAAAATGTGCACGCACCTGATTTTTAATGTTACTCACCTCCATCCACAGTCCATTTAATTTCACTTTAAATATATATAGAGATAATTACAGGAATTAAAGCAGAATTCATCTTTAATTCCTCTTGATAGAGTATATCATCCCCTTTATATTATTTCAATATGAAATTATATAAGGATTTAATGCTTAAGAGATGAGAATGAATCAACACAGCAAAAAAACAGGAGGGTCGTATTGGTCCTCCTGGCTTTATTCATAAGTATGCCTTAACACTAGTACCGAATTACCAGAACATGCCCGTCTGCCCGCGAAGCTTAGCCAATGCCTCGACATAAAAGTAGTCTCCATAAATCAACGGTACATCGATATTTTTACCTGTCGGATAGGAGCCTGTCGCATGCATCACGATGGCCTCGTTCTGCAAATCCCATACGGTATAATGATTCGTTATGGATTTGAGAATACGTTCGGCGGATGATCGGTACATGACCGCATACTCAGTCGGAAGCTGCTCACTCAAGAGCAGCATACCCCCCGCTGCTATAACGGCAGCGGAAGAATCCCGGGGCGCGCCTTCCAATTCAGGAAGCCTGAAATCCCACGGAGGAACAAGATCCTCCGGTAAATTCGCCAGGAAGAAGTGGGCCGCACGCTGACTTCCGTGCAAATATCTTTCTTCCTTCGTATACGAGTAACAAATAGCCAACCCGTATACCGCCCATGCGATGCCTCGGGCCCAAGCGGATTGCGGACTGAAGCCTTGTCCGCCAAGGGCATCTTTCCGTTCTCCGGTCTCCGAATCGAAGCAAACAATATGATGAACCGAGCCGTCCGGTCTTAAAAATTCACGGAGCACCGTATCGGCATGCTCCATGGCAATATGCCGAAACCGTGGATCACCGGTTACCTCCGATGCCCAGAAGAGCAGGCTAAGATTCATGGTACAATCGATAATCGCCCAGCCTGTATTCTCCTCGAGTCCTCCCCAGTCTTTACCATTCCACGCCCTGATGAATTTGCCTTTAACATTAAATCTTCCAGCCAGCCAACTCGCGACCTTCAGAGCGCGTTTTCTCGACATCTCATTTCCGGTAACTTTGTAATTGGCCACCGAGCTTAGGCACCACATAAAGCCAACGTCATGATGCAGCTTCTCAAATTCATCAATCGCCGTATCCAGCTTCATTTCGCATTCTTCAGCCAACTGCCGCAGACTTTCATTGCCGTTGTCCCGGTACATTAACCACAGCAATCCCGGCCAAAAGCCGGATGTCCATTTGTTCGGCTCCGTGCTGTCATAGTGACCATCTATGGAGGCATGCGGAAATCCGGAGCCGATTAGAGGACTCGTAAGCCCGATTTTTCCCGTAACCTTATTCCATGCTTGTTCAATCCACGCTTCACTCATTCCCTAACTTCTCCTTTCATGATATGAACACTAGGTTCATCTAACCGAATTGACACTCGAAATGAATATTGTCCCGAGGTGAGCGGTCCTGTCCGCCATTTGAGAGGGACAGCAAGGACAGACGGAAACACAGACACAGCTTGCTCCGTTAACGATTCCCGGTCCAAATGGAAGCCCGCTCCCCTGCCGGAAACTTGAATGATGCTCCCTTTAACAGAAGAAATGTTAATTTCTCCCGCTATTTCTAATGCCGCGGAATCAGCTCCTGACACAATAGGTTCAACGATCCTAATTTGCTCGCATGGCAGCCGGACGTCGAAATCATATATTTTTTCAACATAGGCATCATAAAAAAGGTACCGGATCTTGTAAGAAATGCCGCAATCATACCGGATTCGGTCAGCTTCATATTTCAATTGCCCGTGTACTTCAACCTCAGGCCGACCCTCATTCATGAACGAGGCTGCATAAGCCTCATATTCATATAAATTGCTGTAAGTCATCCCTTGGCTTACCGCTTCAATTCTTGGAGTCGTTAGTTCTTCTGACACAGCAGGAAATGCCGGCATATTATACGGCTCATACCGTTCATATTTCGTCACGCTTCCGATCTGAACCGGACCGATATGCTCGTTCCACAAATAACTGATTGCTCCTCCAGTCGGAGCATGATGCACATGGTAACATGACACAGTGCCCATCCATTGACCCGTCCTCATATGATGGACTCCAAGGGAGGCATATTCCCTCACTCCGAAGATATGGTGCGATGGAATTGCGGCATCCTTCTGTGTAGGATCTTTCCCATAAGCAAGAGCAACGGCAAAAGCATCCGCCCTGTTGATGGTGGAGTGAATACAGCTCTGACTGAACAATTTCTTATAATGAGGACCGTAACCGATCATTCCGCCGCCTGGCCCGATGCTCTCTGACACATAGTAGGCGTTAAGTTCTGCTGCTTTGTAAAATGCCGGCTCCTCGTCGCACAGCATCATAAAAGCCATCTGGCAGCCATGAGCCGTCTTGCTTCCGAACAAGGTCCACTTGTAGTTCCTGCTGCCGAAGGAATTATCCATGGACCCGTCCGGATAAATCATTTCCAAATGCTTTCTCAGCGCATGCACAGTCATTTCCTTAACATGGTTATCTCCGGTCAAAATCGCATATTCGGCCATCGCGCCCAAGCTCATATCCATGTTATAGCCGATATCCACTGTACTTGTTACTCGGCTGAACGGCCGCTGATTCGTTTTTTCCCCCAGCAGAAAGCCGTCTCCGGTCAAATTAGCAAGCCCATAACGATCGATTAACTGCCGGGCCTGCTCCGCATAATGCGGAATCGATAAAATTATACTCGCCCAGTGGAGAACCACAGCCGATGTAAGGTAGTAATTGACGTTTGTTTTTCCGCCGTTTCCAAATATATGCGACACCCATTTCGCGGAAGAAGCAATCAAGTCTTTTAATGTATCCGCTTCTGTTTGCTCCCCGTACCTGCACAATAGATCGTAAGCATGGCATAACGAAAGCAGCTGGAACACGGTCGTTCCTTTCCATTCCCCTGCCAGCTCGTTTAACCAGGCCCCATCCGGCTGCTGAACGGAACGCATATAACCGGTTAACAACCGGGCGGATGTCAAATATTTGGCATTTCCTGTCGTTATGTACAAGTAATACAAAGGAAAGATCGCATCCCCGCATCGTCCATGAACGGTCCGGCATGCCGGACAACGAATCCCCCCTTGCCAAGCTGGGTCCGCAAGCTCCTGATGATCGATCAGCGTATCGCAGCAATGCTGCAAAAGCGGGAACAAGTAATTATCTGTCATCGCAATGCTCCTCTCAATCGGCCCTGTTTATACGGTTTATGCGTGAAAGCTGGCGTACATTTCAATAAATTGTTCATACGCATCATCAGATAAACTCAGCAAATCGCTCGTATCCTTCATATGCCGCCGCAGACTGGACAGCATATCTTCAATCCGTTCACGGTACGGCTCTCCGAATGCCAGATTTATTTGCTCCTGCGGATCATGGACGACGTCGTACAGCTCAAGGAACAGTTCATCCTTAAACAAATCTACTATCAATTTATAGTCCCCGTGCAATACAGTTCTTTGAAAGTTACTGCGGGAACCGTTCCCGTCAAACTGAATATATAAATCACGCTGCCCGATCGGCTCTCCCTGCATCGCCTTCAGCAAAGAAACTCCGGAAAATACCGTCTCTCCCTCCGCTATCTCCAAATAATCACATAACGTTGGAAGTACATCCACTGCACTAACCGGTTCTTCCAGATGCTTCGGCTCCATCCCCTCATGAGCAGGAAATTTGAATAGCAGCGGAGTTTTAACCGATTCCTCGTACATACACATTTTTTGATATAAACAATGCGAACCGAGCATTTCCCCATGATCGCTTGTAAAAACAAGAAGGGTATCGTCATAAATGCCCTGCTGCTTTAATTCGTCTACTATCTGGCCGACACAATGATCCAGCAGCGTAACCAAGCCCAGATATACAGGCCAAATACGCTGCCAATCCTCTCTGCTGTACCTTCCGCCTATGATGCCGGGCAAATTGTACAATTGAAGCGGAGACTGGCTTTTCGCCCATTGACCCACATTCTCAGGGAGCTCGGCGTCCTTGTACATCGAGTACCATGGCTCTGGAATATCAAGCGGTGGATGCGGGGCAACGAACATCGCATTGACCAGCAGCGGCTTGTTGGGATCACGCCCACGGATAGCATCTATCGTCGTGCGGGTAATATATCCGTCGTAAAAAAAGTCCAAGCCTTCCTCAAAGCAGCCGGTCTTGGGTATGGAATACCGTTTGCGCCGGGTCACTTTGCCAAATGCCATTTCCGGGACCCCACCCTTGAAGGAGGGACCGCCAGGATGCCGCTTTCCGTTCGCCTTCAAATAAGCATCGTAATTACCCTCCAGCGTATGCCAATGTGTCTTGCTGGCGCTCGCTTGAATGTCATCCATGTAAAAATGCTGTTTTCCGGTATGCCAGCTATCCCATTCCTCCTCCATCAGCTGGTACAGATTCGTTGTCCCCGGACGGACTTTTCCATGCTCCGCTTCCTTCGGCTCCCATGGGTTGATCAATGATCCGTTCACATTCGGATACGTTCCGGAGAAGAAGCTACCTCTCGCCGGTACGCACAGCGGCGAGGCGCAATATGCCCGATCCATTACGACACTTTCCTGCTGCAGACGATATATATTGGGAGTATACGTTTCATTTACAACATCATATCGCAGCTGATCTGCCATAATGATGACTACATTCGGTTTACGGATACCGGACATAAGTTACACGCTCCTTAATGGATTCAAATAAATGCCATTGTCGATGATACGTAATTGTCATTGAATTCCATTCAGCTGTCTAGTTAATCGGATGCTGCCGTTAATTCCTTGCAAATCCAGTGTGCCATTGTCTGTTTGGAATGACGCTCCATCCGTTTTCGCCTCTGTATGCAACTGCCATACGCCATCCTCCAAATCCGTGACCAACACCCTTGTCGATCCGTCAGATTGAGCAACAGGTATGCTTACTGTCCCGCCAATCCGGCTTCCATCGCTGCTGAATAAAACAAGCCAGTCTTGAACCTGCACTCCTGTCATGTTCCCGCAATTTATCCGAACGGCAGCCGGCGCTTCCACTCCATCATGATCTTTGATCTGTATCGCATGGAGGAAACGATCCTCGCGAGCCGCTTGCTCAGGCTGAACCTCGATTCGCCATGCACCCTGCTCCACGGTCTCTGCGTTGTCATTGGAGTAGTTCGTACCGGATACGAGGAACTCTTGTCCCTGTCCTCCGACCTTTCGGATCACAGCTTGTTCAGGCAGCAAGGTATCGACTGCAAGCTCTCCGCCGTAGCCCTCTTCTGCGCGCGATATAAGAGACCTGCTGCCCTGAACGACGGGTTCTTCAATGCTGTGGAGCAGCCATGATTTAACAAATTCCGGTTCAGAAGAAACGATGTAATCGTAAACGATAAACACAGCAGGAATCCCCGGCTTCTTCAAATTCAAAAAGACGAATGAACGGGTATGCTTGCTCACTTTGCTTGAATAGGCAGCGGTAATGTCCCCTTTTAAGTAAGAGAAATCCGGTGCCGCTTCATCCGGGCCTGCAGCATGAGCCAGCACCTCACCCCTTTGAAACTCGCCGCTCAGCAGCTCCTTCAGCAATTTTGGCGGTCTTCCATTGTTAGGCCAGCGCTGTCCGCCATCATTGACATTCGGCCATGTCAGGCCGCCGTCATGAATAGATGGATAATGCTCCAGCTCCTTCGGATCGTAGACCAGCATCGCGTTGTGAGCGATTGTGCGCTTGAAATAATATTTGTTATGCGGTGAGTGATATTTACCTGAAGAGCCTTTATAAATACCCGAATCAATCGCCAAATAGCCTTTATAGTAAATTTGAAACGTCCCCGCATCCAAATGCTGATGGTTATTGTACTGATACATCCCAACCTTCATTTCGGCCACTACCGTGGAGGATTGCTTGTCGATCCCTTCATCCCAGCCCGTCCGGGCGATCATAATTCCTGCCGGCTCCGCGAAATATCGGGTGAGTGGAAGGTCATGATGCGGTTTACGCGATAGCTTCGGATCATGAAACAGAAATGCAAAGAATACATACGCGTCCGGTATATCCGGATGCTCCCTGTATTGTTGATCGAGAAAATAACCGTTGCGGTAATAATTGCCTGCCATCAAGTACACAAGCGGAAACAATCGAATGTACTGATTCTCCTCATATAGCGGATTATCCGTGTCGCCATCCCGGAGCAGCTTGCCGTCCGGACGTCGGGTATATATCCATTGGTAGCCGATTCTTTCTTGTGCAGGGTCGAACACACAATCATGTCCCATTCTCGCAAAAAGCCATGTCGCATATAATTCAGACTGGTATCGGAAGCTTCCGTAATTGTCACCTTGGTGATGCCAGCCGGAAGGGTAGAAAAAGTTACGGGCAGGTACAAATTCAGCGAAAAAGCGGCCTGCGGCCAGATCGTACATTTCCGGATCTTCATCGTAAATGGCGATACCCGTGCCGATCAGATCGCGCATGAGCATCAGCTCGCTTGTATGGCCGACAAATGCACCTTCATGAGTCGGCGGATATCCGCATTCCAATAATGAAGCCAGCCGCTTGAAATGTGTGATCATATGGTTTCGTTCCGGCTCATTAAACAGGTCGTAGCACCAGTCATACACGACAGCCCCCGCCAGCATCAGGCGTCCTATCTCACGGGAAATATCCTGATACCTTGCGTTGAATTTCCTTGTAATGCTCGACATGGCTAGTGCCTTTGCTTTACGGCCCGCTTCCACCTGTCCGTTAAGGATATACAACAATGCATTCGCTTCCAATATAAACGCAGTGTCAGGGGAATCCCACGCTTCGGGTTCAATCACTTCGAAATCCGCAAAATCATGCAGCCGTTCCACCAGCTGAGACATATCCGGATGGTTCATCCTTTCTTGAAGCATCGCTCTGTCTGCAGCTTGCAGCAGCAACCGGGGTCTTTCTGCCGGAGGTCTCACCGGAGGTTTTTCCCACATAGCCATTTCTCACCCTTCCTCAATTTCATCTAAATGCTCGTCTTCATGATTTTGGTATATTTTAGGAGACATTCCTGTGTACTGCTTGAAGACCTTGCGAAAGTGCTTATAATCCGCATATCCTATTTGTTTGGCAATATCGGTAATGCTCAGTTTGCCGCTTTTAATCATTTGTATCGCCGCTTCCATGCGCTGCTCAGTCAAAAACTGCACAAATCCTTTGCCTGTTTCCTGCTTAAACAATCGGCTCAAGTAAGAAGCGTTGTAGCCCATCTGCTCGGAAAAATCGACAATAGACAAATCCTTCATAAACGACTCACAAACCGATTGCCGAATGTTCTCAATTAAATCTTTCCCCTGGGTTGAGGTAACTGGTACCGTATTCAATACGTCCACACGTCCCTTGGAGGAAGGCGGCATAGCTGTCTTTGCCCGCTCCAATGCAGATATAATTTGAGTCCGGTTCAATGGTTTTAAAATATAATCAAATGCGCCGTAATGTATCGCTTGCTTCGCATAATCAAATTCGCTATGCGCCGAAACGATCAAGACCGGAATCTTCCAGCCCCTCCTTCTTATTTCCTGCAGCAGCTGCAAGCCATCCATACCCGGCATGAGAATATCCGTTATGACAAGATCGATCTTTTCTTTCTCCAGATGAGTGATTGCCTGCAAGCCGTCTCTGGCCACCGCCGTTACCGTATAATCGGGGCAATCCCGCTTAATTACCTTCTTTAACCCTTCCAGCATCCAAAATTCGTCATCCACGATCAGCGTATTGTACAGTGTCAGTCCCTCCCGAAATTCTCATTTCCACACAGGTTCCTTCGTTTATACGGCTCCATATGTTCATACTGAATTTTTCCCGGTAATACATCTGTAATCTCAACCGTACATTGACCAGCCCGATATGCTCGTTCGGATCAAGGAAATTCGGCTCATCCTCCTGGAGCTGTGTGTGAATTTCACGCAGTCGGTACTCATCGATTCCAATCCCGTTATCTTCAAAACGAAATACGATATCTCCGCCTTCATTTCTTACAGCTATGGAGATTTCGCCTATTCCCTCCCTGCCTTGAAAAGCATGGGTTACAGAGTTTTCCACAATGGGCTGACAGATTAATTTCAATATTTTGTTAGGAAGCAGCTCAGGATCGACATGTACACGTACAATAAACTTATTCGGAAAACGGACCTGCACAATGCTCAGATAAGCATTCAAATGATCGATTTCTTCTTCCAGCGTAGTTATGGAGGAGCCGCTAATACTATATTTGAACATATGTGACAGCGCCTGGCTGACGGAGACGATATCATCAACGTCATAGACCTCTGCGATGCAAACAATAACGTTTAACGTATTGTAAAGAAAATGCGGATTGATTTGAGCTTGCAGCGCCTTCATTTCAGAATTTTTGCGAAGCAGCTGATGCCTGTATTCCCGCACCTCGGCCATATAGACTTCATCCTTCATCCGATTCAATTCAGCAACCATACGGTTGAACTGATTGCTAAGCCGTCCAATCTCATCATGGCTTCTCAAGGTTAGAGAAACATTGAAATCACCTTTCTCCACCACCCTCATGTTCTGCTCCAAATCCTTTAACGGACGAGTGATCATTCGACTAAGTGCGGTAGAAAGAATAAAGATTACAATGATTGCAGCCAGGCCTACGAGCACGATCCCCACGCGAATGCTTTGCATTTCCGTAGCTAGCTCGCTGAACGGGACGACACCGACTATTTTCCAGCCTGTTTGAGAGGAGGTGTAAAATCCAACGAGCATCATCTGTCCATCGATCTTCATCTGGAAATGACCCGATGTTTTCCCTTGGAAAAATTGCAGCCTGTTGTCTTCTTGCAGCCAGGATAGCGATTGCTCCGTTGGTATAACGTACCTTCCGTCTTCTGTCATCATAAAAACATACCCTGTGCTTCCCAACTGGATCGTTTCGCTCATCTGGCGAATGATTTTTGGAGAAAAGTCGAACAGCAGTGTCCCTTTGGTACGAAACTCGCGATTATCCATCAGCCTTGCGGAGAACGTGACGACCGGTTCATCTTTTAAATAAGTTTGAGGATGTACAGGATTCAGGTGAAACAATTCTTTTTGTTTGATTTGCCGATACCAGGCATCCTGCTCGAACGAATAATTCCGTTTGGCCACTTCCCCCGCTCCGTTATATACGAGTAAACCTGAGTCGGTGATAAGAAAAATTCCTTTCAAATGACTTCTTAAATTACCGATATTATCAAATAAGTCTCTGGTGCTGCGGATAGAGTAAACGAGCGCTGGCTCCGTGGGATCCTGCGAGTCGTGAAGAATGGTCTGTACATCGGGATCGAAACGCACAATGTTACCGACTCTTTCCATTTCCTGTACGAAGGAGTCTAATCGTTCTCCTACCTGTTTGGCGATTTCTACTGTATATTTACTCAGCTCTACTTCAAATGCTTTCGTAGAATCACGGTAAAAAATAAGCGCAAAAAACAGAATCGGTAATAGCCCGATCAGGAAAAAGACGATCAACAGCTTGTTCTTCATGTTCATGTTGCGAAATAATCCGGTTATGCCATTGTGCGTATTCATTAATTTCTTCCCCCAACGTTTAGCCTTTCACAGAGCCGGCAACTCCTTCCACGAAATAACGCTGAAAGGCAATGAAAATAGCGATGATTGGCAATAGAGAGATACTGGCGGCAGCCGCCATCCCTGTCCAGTCCACACTGTGTTCGCCTACAAATTGGTACATTCCGACACCAAGTGTACGCAGCTCTGGTTTACTTAATGTGAATATGAGCGGTAATAAAAATGAATTCCAAGACCACATAAATTGCAAAATGCAGGTCGTTGCCAAAATCGGCTTCGAGAGCGGCATCATAATTTGCACGAACGTACGGATAAATCCGCTGCCGTCCATCTCTGCAGCCTCTTCCAGTTCCTTAGGTATTCCACTAAAATGGGCGGTGAACAACAGGATGAACAATACATGAGCGCCCCCAACCTCCGCCAAAATAACGCCGGCCAAGGTGTTGTTAAGACCCAATGTGTTTATAAGAAAATATATAGGGATAATTGTATACCCTTTTGGCATAAATAGGGTAGCTGTTATTACAGACATAAACAACATTCTGCCCGGAAACCGGTAGCGGCCTAAGACATAACCGGTCATAGCGCACACCGCTACAACAATCGCTACAACGAACACGGAAACAAGGACCGTATTGACAAAATACGTGGAAAAATTAGCGGTTTCCCAAGCCCGCGCATAATTGGCAAATTGAAATTTCTCCGGAAGGAAGCTGTAGCCCTTCGATATGTATTCCGAATTCGTCTTGAATGAAGAGGAAATCATCCAAACAAACGGATAGATCCATATAATTCCGAAAGCTATTAATACCAGATGAACGCTCCAACGTGCTATGTTTTTGACCTGTCTGGATAATACCATTTTGTAGTCCTCCCTAGTGCGAAGATTGTTTGCCACCTGTTTTTTTGACCACGATCCCCAATATCAAGGATACGAACAGGATGGCGAAGCCGTATACAACACCCGCAGCAGATGCAAATCCTGCTCTTGGCATGCCTCCGCCCTCGAAAGCATAACGGTAAATGTACAAGTCAACCATATCCGTGTGAAAGGCAGGTCCTCCGTTCGTCATTGATTTCACAAGATCGAAGACATGCAGGGCATTAACCGAGGATAGCAGCAAAATTACGCTGCCCACAGGCAGCAGCAGCGGAAACATAACATAACGGAAGGTTTGCAGCCAGTTGGCTCCGTCAACTTTGGCCGCCTCGAATAGCTCTTTCGGAAGTGATTGGAGGGCAGCCAACCAATATACCATCTTCATTCCAAACGTTTTCCATATCCCCACCAATATTATAATCATCATAGCTGTATCCATTGAGCCTAACCAATCAATGGGCTTATCCAATATGCCCACTGCTATCAGCATTTCATTAATAAGTCCCTTGTAAGCGCCGAATATAAAGCGCATAACGATCCCGATAACCGCTGTCGTCGTCACAACCGGCAGGAAATAAATGGTCCTGTATATGGTTGCCCCTTTTAGCCAGGATGAATTCAAAAGAATCGCTATTAGAAGTGCCAGCGGTACCTGAACCAGCACAACGAAAAACATGAAGATGAAGCTGTTCTTGAATGCATTCCAAAAAAATGGATCGGAGATCGTTTCTGCGTAGTTTTCAAGCCCAATAAAATTGCTCAGTGAACCATACCCGCTCCAATTAAAAAAGCTGTACACATAACTCATAATGATCGGATAAATGGTGAAAGCGAGAAAAAGCGCCAACTGCGGTAAAATAAAAATATAGCAATAAATAAGTTTTTTTCTACGATTTTTGCTTATTTTCCCGGCATTTGGTTTGTTTCCTTTCATGTGCATCCCCTCCTGATTATATCTTTATTGTAACCGCTGTCAGCTGTATGTTTAAGGCAGTCTCTCTTTACATGGAGGGGGTTTATTTTTACTTTTCTAAAAGCAATTAAAAGCAAATTCTTTGCAGTCGGCTAAAAGCAAGCTGAAATAAAGAAGCAGTCCTACTGGTAGCGACTGCCTTATAGCGTACAGCTATTTAATCATTTTATATTCCGGATGTGGAACTTTAAACTTCTTATCTACATAACCGCTCGAAGCCGGATCCCCTACATTAAAGGATTCCAGACCCAGCTCCTGTTTGATTTTCGCTTGAAAAGCCTTGGCTCTTTCCTCCGTCTCCTCGGGATCGCATACGCTTCTCAACCTTTTTTCACCTTCCATCAGCACATCCTGAATAAACGGGGACGACTCGAGGTCAGCTGCCAGATCCTTCATTTCTTCCGGGTCCTGCTCAAGATCGAACAGCTGCGCTTGAACTCCGCCTGTGAAATAGACATATTTCCATTTGCTCCAACGAATCATGTACATTCCAACCGGCATACCATGTCCATGGTACTCACTGAACACAAAGTCGTTGCGGGATTCATCTGTTTCTCCACCCGCCAGCTTTAACAGCGACCTGCCCGGTACATCTTCAGGAAGCGGAATGCTGAGCGCATCACAAACTGTAGGAAAGATGTCCACCAGAGACACCGGATGATCTACCCGATTCCCTTGCCTTACATTCGGGCCCTTAACGATTAACGGTACATTCGAGGTTTCCTGATACATGCTGCACTTAAACCATAGACCATGCCGTCCAAGCTGCTCCCCGTGATCGCTTGTATAAATGATCAGCGTATCATCGTACAGATCTTCTTCCTCCAATGTACGAATGATCGTTCCAATATTGTCATCCAGCTCATTCGTGAGCGCATAATAGCCTACATGCATACGCCTAATCGTCTCTTCATCCACCACATCCGACCTGAAATAATGCCGAAGTGCATGAAGCGGTTCATTCAATTCCGTAAAGGGCCTGTTTAAAGATTCCGGCACATCCTTAATAAGGTTATCGTAGTAATCCCAATAATCTTTTTTCACATAGAAGGGAAAGTGAGGATGTGAAAATCCAACATACAAAAACCATGGTTTTTCCGGATTCGACTTTTGTTTCTTCGAGCGCTGCTTCAACCACTGAACCGTTTCTTCCAGAGCAAGCTGATCGTTGCTAAGCCCCTCGCGGATTCCGATGCGTTGGTATCTCTCCTCTACCAGGGGCTTCGCCTCTCCGGTTTCCCGGAAATAAGCTCCTACATCAATACGATTGCGATGTCCCGGCCGACTGGCTTCAAGGCCGTCATAGCGACCATCCGGATGGAGATCTAATTTCCCGATACTATGCATCGTTTGCCCGTGATCCGCAAGATGCTGGGACATCCCTTTGATTTGTCCGTCATAAGGGGTCGCATTGTCCCATGTGCCCAGCTCATTAACATAACGCCCTGTAAAAAAGCTCGCCCTTGCCGGAGTGCATACAGGACAATTGGTGTAGGATTGTGTAAATTGAGTCCCTTCCTTGGCCAAGCGATCAAGTGTTGCGGTTCTCGCTACTTGATGTCCGGAGCATCCCATCACGTTATTTGAATGTTCATCGGACATGATTACCAGTACATTCATTTATTGAACCCTCTTTCGAAGTGAACTATTTTAACGCCTTGTACAAATCATCCGTATAATCCTTGGCTGGGTCCCAATTCGGGAAAGTAAAATCGTTCAAGCTGACATTCGCACCGCTCTTGTTCACCTTGTCGATAGCCGCCTGTAAACCTGCATTTAGTTTGTTGTTATAGTCCTTTAGTGTCGTCTCGACGTTGCCTTTATCCTCCATCAAGAGCATGATCAGCAAGTCACCGAAAATCGGCTTTACTTTGGACTGCCGCATTTCACCCAATTCCGCAATAACCGTAGCCGTGTTCGGATTCCGTTTTGTCGTGCTCGGACCGAGTCTCATCGTTGAGGCATGAAGGTTATAGAAGGTGTTGAACTCAGGATACGGATACAGCGATTTATCTTTATTTAGTTCATCAATTGGCGACATGCTTACGCCGCTTTGAAGGGTGCTCTTAAAAAATTCCTTCGAAGCAAAAGCTTCGTCAATAAACTTTCCGGCAATTTCCGGATGCTTGGAGTGAGCCGAAATCATATACCCTGCACGGCTTGCAAGTGTATATCCATAGAAAGTTTCCTTACCATCCTGCTGTGGAACGGGCGCCATATCGAATTCGGCTTTTGGCACGTCTCTTTTTACCTGCCACATCCGGTACCGTGCGTCAATGAAGAAGGCTGCCTTATTTTCCCCGAAAAAGACAGTAGCTTCAGCTGCCTTAAGCGAATACGAGGAAGGTAGTATCGATCCGTCCTTTTTCATCGTTTGAAGAAGCTTTACAGCATCAATCCATTCCTTCGAATCGAAAATGTATTTACCCGTTTTTAAATTAAAGCCCGGAATATCTCCATGAGTGGGAATCGAGCCTGCTGTCAATCCCATCACAGTCTGGTCTAGAGGAGTCGTTTCTCCGCCTGCAAAAATAAGGCCGTAAACATCGCCTTTCCCCTTCTGTGAAACTACCTTCGACATCTCTCTCAATTCATCCCATGTTTTGGGCGGCTTGTTGGGATCCAGTCCTGCATCTTTCATGACCGTTTTGTTGTAATAAAGCATTGCACGGAGATTTTGTCCTCCAAGCGGCCAGCTGTACGTTTTCCCGTCGAACACATTAACTCCATCTTCAAAGGACCCTTGCGTAAACCGGTCTTTAAATCCTTTGGACACATACTCATCCATAGGCTTGGCCCAACCATTCTTAACGATTTGCCGCAAGTCCATGCCTTGTGGAGTTAAGAAAATATCAGGTAGATCATTGCCAGCAATTGCGGCTTGAATAGCCGTGCTATACTGCGAGCTTGGCATATACTGGACTACTACATTGATTTGACCCTTATTTTTCTCGTTAAAATCCTTGACGACCTTCATTCCTGGACTATCGTCACCTTTGAAAAAATCGCTGAACCCTGCTACCTTAATGGTGACTTCTTCCTTCTTAGCTGATGTTTGAGACTTGTCCCCTCCCCCAGACGTGCTGCATCCAGACAAAGCAACGGCAAATATCAAAAGCATCATTGCCACGATCATTGATAAACGCTTCAAGATGATTCCCCCTTAAGTTTGATTCAATATACCCGCATTATCTATTGTAATCGCTAACAAATCATACAAAAAGAAGGCTCTCTTTACATCATGGGGTCTATTTTTTACGTATTCAACATTTCTTGTCCAAATCTTAAGGGGTCTAAACTACCATCTTTATTATGAATTTGTCAATCTTTCATGGATTGCTTAAACATACAGGTCGGCCCAGCCTCGAAGATTCATATGCGGCAAAGGAGATTACCGCTGAGCGCAAACCGTCCTCTCCTGTAATCGGTACAGGTATTCCAGATCTGATACTATGAACAAAGTCTCCAACAATGAGACTATTTAAATTATCGCCCCAGTCGCTCCATTCGGCGTTGCCGCTCAAATTGCTGTACACCTCGTTGCTTAGCTTCCTGACATCTACATGGATCGTTCCTTCTGTTCCGATAATTTCCAACGTCAAATCCCTTTTCATCGGGAATGCTTTGCCCCTGGACCAGCTTGTATCCAGAACACCGATAACCCCGTTTTCATATTTAAAATGAATCATCCCCGTATCATCAATCGGAATATCGTGGAATAATGTATCGGATTCTGCATACACCTCAACAACTCTCGATTGCAGAATCCAGTTGAATAAATCCATCACATGGACAGAGTGATCCAGCATAGCTCCGCCGCCGGATAAGTTTCGGTCAACGAACCACTCCCGACGAGGTAATGCTCCTTTATTGGTGCCTTTCACGGCAATGACAGTACCGATCTCGCCGCTTTCCACCGCATTCTTCGCCCGGATCACCGCTTGAACATAGCGATTATTAAAAGCGGTCATTAGCTGAACCCCACTCTTTTTGCATGCTGCTACCATATCTTCCATTTCTGCCACTGTGGTGCCTAATGGTTTTTCACAAAAAATATGCTTTTTGGCTTTAGCGGCGTCAATAGTCAATCGAGCGTGGCGGACATTCTCCGAGCAAATGAATACAGCCCCGATATCGGTTGCCAACAGCTCCTTATAGTTCTCGAAATAAGGGTACAGCTTATCGAAGGGTTCCACATAGGAACGATTCTCATCTGCGACCCCGGCAATCTCAACTTCCGGATGATTGGCCAGCGCACGCAGAAAGCCTTCTGCATGCGTATGAGCAAACCCGATCATGCCTACCTTTAATTTAGCCATGATTCATTCCTCCCCAAGGTACAGGCATTCCTGTTAATACCGAACGAGTAGCTGCTTCCGCAATTTTAAGCGCCTGATGCACATCTTTAACAGCAACCTGAGAGTCTGTACCGAGCCTTATGCAATCGAGAAAGTGCTCCAATTGATAAAAGTAAGGACTATGAAGCATTGGGCATTCAGCTGTGATAGTATTGGCGGAGCCTTGCTGTTTTTTCAGCTCGAAGCTGTTCGTATTCCTGCTGTCATAACGAATGACACCCTTATTTCCAGCGGCTTCTATTCTGCAGCGATATGGCTCCGGATCGCCCCAGTGAGCGGCCAGGTTAACAATCCCACCTGTTTCCAACCGCAAAGTGACCACAGCATAATCAATCCCCGATACCGTTCGTTGCATAGCATACACAGATCTGACTTCACCTAAAATCCAACGCATCAAGAAGATGTCATGGATTAATCTTTGCTGGATGATCCCTTTGCTTGTACTCTCATCGTTATACCAATTCTCGCAACCTCTTGGACTTGGACCCGAATGCTGGATATGTGTAACCCCCACACTGCCAATCGATCCCTTTGCTATTTTATCTTTTAAATTTCTATAATACGGCGAGAATCGTTCGGCAATCCCAATAAATATCTTTACACCCTTCGCGTCCGCCGCCGTCATGATGTCCTCCGCTTCAGCTGATGTAGCGGCTAAAGGCGCTTCACATATAACATGCTTGCCATGGTCAATAGCCTTTAGAATATATTCTTTTTGCACGTAGGTAGGCAGACATACACAAACAATATCCGGTTCGGTGTTCGCCATCATTTCCTCATAAGATCCATAAGCAATCGATCGGCATAAGCTTGCCAGTTTATTTGCAGCTTCTGCTCGGACGTCACAGACTCCCGTTACTTCAACATTGTCAAGCTCACAAAGGCTTTGCGCATACTCATTCCCTAGGCTGCCACCGCCTAATAAAGCCACTTTCATCGTCCTATTCCTCCCTTATATCACCTTGCGCTGCAGGTTTTCCATATTATGTGAAGTAGACCGCTTTCCCTGTTTCAGCAGATTCGTAAACGGCATCTAAAATTTGCGAAACCACTAACGCTTGCTCCGGTTTGACGACAAGCTCTTGATCGTATAACACGCTGTCGAGCCACACCCTCATTTCCAGCTCGATCGATTTGCTCCTGACTTTATCCAAGGACGGAATACCTGTGCCCTCCATAACAATTTCTTTGTCGTACAGTTTTCCGTTCTCTTCGCCATTGATCCACAGACCGTCCCTCATATCGGCTCCGCCTTTCGTACCGCATAAGGTAACTTTCGCTGCTCCCTCTTGGCGGATATTCAAGGCCCAGCTGGACTCGAGCATGATGGTAGCCCCATTCTCCATAACAATCATTCCAAATGCCGAATCTTCAACCTTGAAGCTTTTCGGATCCCATCCCCCGTTTCTGGCTGCTTCATTATTTTGTGATAACATATGATAAGCTGTGCCAACTACCATTTTCGGCTTATAGTTGTCCATCATCCACAAGGTCAGATCCAAAGCATGCGTCCCGATATCAATCAACGGACCGCCGCCCTGCTTGTCTTTGTCCAGGAACACCCCACGGGTAGGAACGCCCCGCCGACGTATAGCATGTGCCTTAGCAAAGTAAATAGTGCCCAATTCGCCATTTCTGCAAACTTTATGCAATTGCTGACTATCGGAGCGGAAGCGATTATTGTAGCCAATCGTCAATTTCTTCCCTGTGCGTCTTGCTGTCTCCAGCATGCGTACAGCATCTGCCGCACATATGGCCATCGGTTTTTCACACATGACATGTTTACCTGCCTCCAGAGCCGCTATACTAATTTCGGCATGGCTGTCATTACTCGTACACACGTGGACCACATCAATAGTCGAATTGGCCAGCAATTGCTTGTAATCCGTATAAACAGCCGCATCCGCAGTTCCGAATTGCTCAGCTGCCTGTTGAGCTTTTTCTGCAAAGCTGTCGCTGAAAGCGCTCAGCTCAACCTCGGAAAATTTAGACAAATGAGGTAAATGCTTATTTGCAGCAATGCCTCCACATCCGATAATGCCGATCTTCAGTTTTTTCATAACTCTTATCCATTCCCTTCATCATTAATTTTTTTTGTAGCGCTCGGAAGCAGCCTCATATATTTTCAGTAAATCCTTTACGCCCATTTTATTGATCGAGCTGACGTACTGATCCCAGTTAGCAAACGGTTGCCCACCGGATATAAATTTCAATTGCTGCTCTTCGACAAAGGTAACAATATCGCTTTCCAACGCATTTAACCGATCCTGTTCATCCTTCGTAAACAAAAAGCTTGGCCAAACATTTTTAGAGGTATTGGGACCTAACAGCTTTGCTGCTTCCAAAGAGCTTGGAAATGTATTCCCTGTTTTGTCATATTTCTGAAGTACCATCTGCGGAATTCCTCCGCCCGGCCACGTCGAGAACTGTCCTGCAGCTTGGTCCAACGATAGTTTGGGGTTGCTCCGAATATCCTCCTTGTACTGAATATCTCCGTCAGGTAGCTTTTCATAAGTGATTCCCTCGATACCCATCCGTACAAATTTACTTCCTTCTTCACTGTAGAAATAATCTACCCAGCGCATAGTAGCCTCGGGATGTTTATTCTTGTTTGTAATGGCGAAGGCGCCTTGGCCTTGCGTAAAAGGAGCCACATTAGAAAACAACTGGTCTCCATAGGGCCCTTTCAACGCCGGAGCCGGTACATAATCGTTCATATACGTATTTCCGGCCTGGTTCACGTTGCTTGCATGGAACGCTCCTACCAAGCCTTGAGTTAATTTAGCATTAAACTGAGGCAGCTCCTGTGCAAACGCTTCTCTATCCATCAAACCTTCCTTAAATAAACGCGCTATGAACTCGAGCACTTCCTTGTACTTGGGATCCGTCGCGAAAAAACGAACCTTTCCATTCGAGTCCTCGTCCACATACACACCTTTCCGGTTGCCGGTTGTCCCCATTCCCCATGACCCTCTTAAACCGGGCAGCAAATCGAAGGACTTGTCGCCTGTCCATGGAATTTCATCGTTTTTGCCATTTCCGTTCATGTCATTTTCTTTAAAGGCTTTAAGTGTTTTGTAAAATTCCTCTACCGTTGTCGGTACCGGCAAGCCTAATTTATCGAGCCATTTCTTATTAATCCACAACTTCTTGTTTATTCTTGGAGCCACCTGTTCATTTAATTGCGGCAGTGAATAAATGTTTCCGTCAGGTGCTGTAATGCTTTTCTTTACATCCGGGTGCTTCTCCATGATGGCTTTAAGGTTCGGTGCGTACTTGTCGATCAAATCGTTAAGCGGAATTAATATACCCTGGGAGCCATAATTGACCTCATCGGCTGGAGTAAGTGCTGCACGATAAAATGCTTCCGGATAATCTCCGCTTGCAATTCTAACATTTCTTTTTTCTTTGTAGCCGGTATCGGGTACTGCCTCAAACACGACTTTGACATTCGTCATTTTTTCGTATTCCTTAAAAATCAACATGTCGTTCCATTCCGCATGCAGCGGAGCCTTGGATCCCATCATTTGAATCGTTATCGGCTCGTTCACAATGGGAAACCCTGTTGCGTTAACGCCGCTTTTAGCTGTAGATTCCTTACTCTTCGGGCTTGTATCATTCGTTGTAGAGCAACCTCCCAGAGCGGTAACAGCCATTGTGATCGCTACGGAGGCGGGTACCCAGCTTCGTGTAAATCTCATTGTTCATCCCTCTTTCAATAAGTTTATTAACAACCATGCTTAACCCTTAATCGCACCAATCATAATTCCCTTTTCAAAATATTTTTGCAAGAACGGATACAAAATCAGAACAGGCAAACTGGAAACTACAATAATCGCATACTTGAGTCCTTCAGCTAAATTCTGCTGTTCTATCATCGATTGCGAATCCCCTGACATCATCTCATCCATTTGGTTTTGGATAAGCAGCTCCCGCAAGAACAGCTGCAGCGGATACTGCTGCCGTTCCGATAAATAAATCAATGCGTTAAAAAAGGCGTTCCAATGGCTCACTGCGTAATACAAGATCAACACGGCAATGATGGGCATGGACAAAGGTAAAACGATGCTTACTAAAATTCTTATGTTCGTGCTTCCATCCATAAATGCCGATTCCTGCAGCTCTAAAGGGATTGTATTTTGGAAAAAAGTCCGCATAATAATCAAATTAAACACCGAAACCGCGCCGGGCAAAATCATAACCCAAAAAGTATTAATAATACCCAAGCTTTTAATGACCAGATAAGTAGGGATAATCCCACCGCCAAAAAACATCGTGAATACGAAAAAGGCCATAATAACATTGCGTCCATAAAAGTCCCTTCGCGACAATGGATAAGCACCTGCAATGGTCATGACAATATTGACGCAAGTACCCACAACCGTATACAAGATCGTATTTCTATAGCCAACCATAATATCCGCATTTTGAAATACACGCTTATAGGCTTCAAACGAAAGCTCTTTAGGCCATAACCAAACCTTGCCTTGCAATACAAGCAAGGGATTACTAATTGAAGCGCTTACTACATAGATAAGCGGATAAAGCACAACTATTAAAACAAGCGATAATATGCATATATTGATCGTGTCGAACCAACGGTCTCCCAAACTTCCCCTAGCCCCTAGTCCCATTAAGCCATTCCTCCTACCACAAACTCGTTTGACTTATCCGCTTCGAAATACTGTTAACGACAATTAATAAGGTGAAATTGATAACCGAGTTAAATAGCCCAATAGCTGCCGAGAAACTATACTGGGCACCGACCAACCCATTTTTGTAAACATAAGTTGAAATTACCTCAGAGGATTCCAGATTCAGGTTGTTCTGCATAAGGAACACTTTTTCGAAGCCGACACTCATTACATGTCCAAAATTCAATATTAGCAAAATAATAGCCGTAGGCATCAAGCAAGGTATCGTGATATGAATAATTCTTTTTATTTTGCTTGCTCCGTCCACAACGGCCGCCTCGTAAAGCTGTGGATCAATTCCAGCCAATGCAGCCAAATAAATAATCGAAGCCCAGCCAGCATTTTGCCATACTTCCGAAAGTACATAGACGCTTTTGAACCATCCGTTTTCCACCATAAAGTAGACCGGATCTCCTCCCAAAGCAATAATGACCAAGTTGATCATCCCATTTTTCGGAGATAAGAACACCAGTATTAACCCGACCATGACCACAGTAGAAAGAAAATGAGGGGCATATGTGACCGTTTGCACGATCCTCTTAAATTTATTGTTCCTTACTTCATTTATTAATAACGCCAAAATAATCGGGATTGGAAAGGAGACTGCAAGCTGGTACAGACTTATGCCTAACGTATTACGAATCAATCTCCAAGCATAATAAGAATTAAAAAACCGCTCGAAATGCTTCAAGCCCACCCATGGACTCCCGCCAATCCCTTTGACCGCCATAAAATCTTTGAATGCAATTTGCACGCCATACATAGGCAGGTAATGGAAGATGACGAAGTAAGCAATAACAGGCAAAATGAGCACATACAAATCCCAATTCCTTCGAATACTTTTTAACCGTCCGTATATCATCGATTTACATATGCCCCCTTTCAAAATAATAAGCGGATAGGATCATCTATACTCCATCATCGTCTTGAAGTTGGACACGCAATTCGTGCAGCTCCTCCTTCAAGGAACGGATGACTTCAGTGTTGGCCGGATCATGATAGACATTGTTCATCTCATATGGATCGGCATGCAGATCGAACAACTCCCACTCCGGCGGCTTTGGCTCGTCAATCGCGCCTGTAGAACCCAATGCCTCCCCATAGTAGTAGATGAGCTTATAACGCTCGGTGCGGATTCCGTAATGGGAGTATACATAATGATTCCCCAGGTGCATCCAGTAGCGGTAGTACATCGACTTGCGCCAGTCCTCAGGCTTTACGCCTTGCAGTAGCAACCGCAGGCTCGCGCCCTGCATATTCGAAGGTACGGGTATGCCTGCGTAATCTAGAAACGTCGGGGCGAAATCAACGTTAAGCGCCATCTGCTCGCACACGCTGCCCGGCTTGATTTCACGCGGGTAACGGATGATGAACGGCATTCGCAATGACTCCTCGTACATAAAGCGTTTATCGTACCAGCCATGATCGCCAAGGAAAAAGCCTTGATCTGACGTGTAGATGACGATCGTACCATCCGCTATACCTTGCTCCTCTAGCCAATCGAGCATCCGGCCCACATTATCATCGATGGAAGCAATGCAGCGAAGGTAATCCTTGATGTAGCGTTGATACTTCCAGCTTTTCAGCTGCTCGGAAGTTAGCCCTTCCGGTGGATCCATCTTCAAATCCTTCTTGCTTAAATCCCGGTCCACCCTCATTCGGGCTGCTGAAGCTGCCGCAGCCCGGTTCGAATAATCATCATTGAACGTTTCCGGCTCCGGTATGTCGGCGTCCTCATACATATGAGCATGTTTTTCGTCAGGAATCCATGGCCGATGGGGAGCCTTATTATGGCACATCAGGAAAAATGGTTTATTCTTGTCCCGCTTGTTCAGCCAATCGATTGACAGCTCAGTCGTAATATCGGTGACGTAGCCTTCATACACTTTCTGTTCTCCCATTTCAATGAACGTCGGGTTATGGTAATCTCCTTGTCCGGGAAGCACGTTCCAGTAATCGAAGCCCGTCGGATCGGCATCGCCCCCGTGGCCCAAATGCCATTTACCGATAATTGCCGTCTGATAGCCATCTTCCTGCAGCAGCTTGGCCACCGTCTGCTGACGCCCATCCAGCTTATCGCCCAGCGTCTTTACTCCATTCAGGTGATTATATAACCCTGTAAGAATGGCAGCTCGACTTGGTGCGCATATGGAATTGGTACAAAAGCAGTTATCGAACCGCATGCCCTCATTGGCAATACGGTCAATCTGCGGGGTTGTATTGATCCTGCTGCCGTAGCAGCTTAAGGCATGCGCTGCATGGTCGTCACTCATGATGAATACAATATTAGGCCGATTCATTCTTTCTTATCCCTCCTTAGCGTTTTGCTTTAGCTCTGTTTTCGCATGCTGCTCCAATATCCCGCAAGGGTGAAGCCATACTTCATGGTGAACTATATAACAGCCCCATGCAGAAGTACATCAGCAGTATAACTAATGATCTGCATTTTTTTACATCCGTATCAAGAAGCTTTACTGCAGCAGCCTTTCCTATCTGCAATTTCAACATTCGATATGCAGATGGTTACATTTTGAAAAAAAGAACCGAAAATCACGTGGATTTCCGATTCAAATATTTTGAATAATTAGTTTTACGGTATAGTATTGGCGTGATGCCTTCGACCTTTTTAAATTTGCGAATAAAATTGGTCTCATCCACATAGCCGACCTGCTCGACAATTTGCTTAACCGTATAATTGCTGGTTGTCAGCAATTTTTTCGCCTCATTCATTCGCAATAAATCAATGTGCTGCTTTTGCGTATAACCGGTTTGATCCTTAATAAATCGGGATAGGTAGGACGGGGATATATCAAACTCTCTTGCAATCGATTCCTGGCTTAAGGAACTATCGCTGTAGTGCTCCTTCAGGTAAGCCATAATTTCATCGCACAGATCCACGTTTTTGCTTTCTTTTTGTGCGTCAATATAATGGCTAAGCTGTTTGCAAAATTCGCATATTTCACTTTTTGCCATTTCAAGCGTTTCGAACTCCTGATAAATTAATAGCTCCAAGTCTTTCTGGAAACAATCATTTAACTTGTCATTCATATCTTCCATCGTATTGAACACCTTATTAATAATTCCGGAGCATATATGCTTCGCCGCTTCAAGCGAAAGCGAGTATTTGACGATCTCGTCAAATATTTCCGCAACGATCACTTGAGACTCTTCAGCTTTGCCTTGTTTAATTGTTCTCACCAGCTGCTCCTCAAGCTCTGACGGATACCGGTAAGGCTGCTGCTTCTCCCGTTCAATATCTTCATAAAACAGGATCTGATCATCCCCCTTAATAAACCGATACAATATGGCTTTCTGTGCTTCTGCATAAGTGTCGCATACCATCGACAAATCATTGTAAATACGGCTAACTCCAACCGTCAAAGAAAACTTATAGTTCTCTTTAAAAAAGTTTTTTATTTTAACAGCCAGTGCTGTAATATGCTCTCTGTTGTTCTTATCAGCCTTCACATTTAAAACAAGCGCGATTCCGCGGTCATCGATTAAATCGACCCCGTATCCGTCTCCCACTTCTCCGGATAGCTCTTCGGCAATATTAATAATGCTGAATTTAAACAAGTTCTGCATGGAGACGCTGTTTTCAGTTCGAAACCGGTTATAATCATCAATAAAAAAGAGAAGGGTGCTAAAGGAAGAATAAGAAAAAGTTAAGGCTGAGGCTTCCATCATGCTTTGCAAATGATGAGGCTGCACATCCTGCTTGCCTTTTAGTAATGAAAGTAACAGACGTTCCTTCATCATCCCTCTTTTGCTTCCCAGTTGGCTCATTAGACCTTCTTGTTCCGTAATAACTTCATTAAAAGCTTGGGACAAATAAGAAATTTCATCCATATTGTCCGAGGTTCCCTTCAACACTTTGCGATCTACAATCATTTGAACGATGCTTCGTAAGGATCCGTAATTATTATTTGCCAAAATAAAAGAGATACAAATACCTATAAGAAAAATAACCACGGCAGAATAAATGAAGATAAGTCTGCTATGCTGGACCTTTTGCAAAATTTGATCCGTAGGAATCACCGTTACATAAGACCATTCATTGTAGTCCGAAGAGACTTTAATAATGGAATAGCTCCCGTACCGGTTATGAACCTCACTCGCTTGCGATGTCCAAGCAGCTTCGTCCAATCCGCCTAAAAATTGCTGAGCTGTTTGTTCCAGCTTTCCTGACCGAAGGGAGATGATCGGATTGTTATGCTTATCCAGAATGTACATATAACCGGAATATTTATTCAAACCATTGCCCAAAATCTGGCTTAACATCTTTTCCTCAATTAAAAACATTACAGCCCCGTATGGTTTCCCCTGATTAATGGGCAGCGGGCATATATACGTAACAAATTTTCTTTTTGAATCTACACCATTAATATTGATTATTTCCGCCGGCCTTATAACAGGTGAAGTCATCCTTTCGAGTTGCTCAAAAAATGGGGACTTTCCCCAATTTTCATACCGATATATATAGTTAAAGTAGGATTCATAGCTGTAAACACCGCTTGCCGCATACAGCTTTCCCGTGTCCCGGTAAGGGTACAACAAGGCCACATCGTAGATTAAGAAATTACTGGATCGGTACTTGCCCAGCTCCGTAATTGCCCGATAAGTTGGATACCCCTCATCCGCCACCATAAAAGGAGTCATCTCCGGGTTGGAAGCGATCTGTAAAGCAATCTTCTCCAGTTCCTTCATTTTCGATTCTACGGTATCCCGAATTTGTGTTAACCCGATTGTAGTTGAGCTTTCCACTTCATCTTGGAAGGTTTTAATAATGTTACTAAAGACTACAATACTAACAATCAGCAGCATGATAACAAGCAATAATACATACGACAAAAAATATTTGTAAAAACGAACCGATCGTCTTCTATCAGCTTGCATTCCAGTCATCATTTTTTTCATAGCCTATCCTCCTTTCTCTGCTTGAAAAGGGTCGTGATCAGCCAGCCTATCAACGATGCTATAACGGGGGGATTATTTCGCAAAAACCCTGCTCCAGCTGGGAACAGGGTTTCAAATACGATGGTTTATCTCTCTATTAACCTAACTGCTGATGGTAGTTCACCAGTGCTGCCGCACCATACAAGCCTGCGTTATCACCTAGCGATGCCATAGAAAATTCCACATCACGGATCCCCAATAAGGAACGCTGCTGTGCCATTTCCACTGACGGCTTTAAAAGGAAATCCCCTGCTTTGCTGACGCCGCCTCCGATAATAATTTTTTGCGGATTATATAGATTAATCAAGTTAATAAGGCCAATGCCTAAGTAAGTTCTCGTTTCTTCAACAATTTCCATAGCCAAATTGTCATTGAGCATAGCCGCAGCAAAGATGTCTTTAGACGTTAAGCTCTCTTCCTCAACCAATTGCAATTGACTAAAAGACGTCTGGCCTTCCCTTCTATAACGAGCCAATTTTTCCCTTGTCCTCTGCACGATACCGGTCCCCGAAGCGCAAGCTTCAAAGCATCCATAATTGCCGCAACTGCATAATGGGCCCTGCGGATCTATAATCATGTGACCGACTTCGCCTGCGCTCCCTTGCTCGCCCAGCAGCAAATGGCCGTCAACAATGACGCCAGCCCCGATTCCCGTGCTGATGGTAATGTATAGCATGTTTTTCGTGTTACGTCCTTTGCCGTACAGCCATTCCCCAAGGGCTGCGGCATTCGCATCATTATTTAAGTAGACAGGAACATGGAATTCATCGGCTATGATCTGCTGCAAAGGAATATCCACCATTCCGGGCAGGTTGGATGGGGAAAGCACCATCCCTGTAAATGGATTAAGCGGCCCGGGGCTGCCGATGCCAATACCGCTGATGCTGTCCGATGTATGCTCCCCTGTATAGCCAATCACTTCGCGGATGCTTTTTTTGATCCTGCCAATGACGGCTTCTGCCCCCTCTTGAGCCAGCGTTAGCGCTTCGGCTTTAAACAAAAGCTCGCCCTTTTGGTCAAATAATCCTGCTCTGATCTGTGTTCCGCCAAGATCCACTCCAATGGTATACACTTTATCACCCTCTATCCAGCATTTAGTAAATTTATTAGTGCACCGATCCCGATCCGCCGGTTACAGGCTCACCGGTTTTTTAAGACGAATCGATTCGTAAGCAGCCAATGCGATTACGGTTGAATTGTACCCGTCTTCCCCGGTAATAGGCACAGGCTTTCCTTCTTTAATGCAATGAATAAAATCATCGATCAGCATTTCATCTTTATTATCGCCCCAGTAGCTCCACTCTGCATGCCCCGTTGCTTCGCTGTACACCTCATTGATCTGGGCAAAATAATCGATCGAAATAACGCCATTCGTACCGATTATTTCCATAGTTAAATCACGTTTATAAGGAAAGGCGTGCGTCCGCGACCAGCTTGCATCTAGAGCAGCGATGATCCCGTTCTCATATTTGACATGAACCATCCCTGCATCATCGATATCGATGTCATGAAACATGCTGCCCGATTCAGCATACACTTCCACCGCCGGTGAGCGGAGAATCCAGTTCAACAAATCCATGACATGTACGGTATGATCAATTAGTGCGCCTCCGCCCGACAGGTTCCGGTCATTGAACCAGCCGCCAATCATTTCACCTTTATTGGTTGCTTTAACAGCTACAACCCGGCCGATCTCGCCACGGTCGATGGCTTCTTTGGCGGCAACGACCATTGGAATGTAACGGTTTGGAAAAGAAGTCATCAGTTGAACTCCATTCTCTTCACACGCTTCAATCATAAGGCGCATTTCCTCTCTGGAAAGACCAAGAGGCTTCTCGCACAGCACATGCTTCTTATGCTGCGCCGCTTCGATTGTCATCTGTGCGTGTCTGGAATTTTCAGAGCTGATAATGACCACATCCGCATCTCCAGCCAGCAGCTCTCGATAATCAGCAAAATACGGAAGCTGATGCTGCTGTATAAACGGTTCAACACGCTCGCGGTTTTCATCGGCAATCCCAACCAGCTCCACATCCGGCCGCAGTGCTAAAGCTTGCAAATAGCTGACCGCATGAAGATGGGCGAAGCTGATCATTCCTACCTTCACCTTATGCATAATCCCCACCTCCACGAACTTCTTCGTTAACAAAGCTATCCGTGCTTGCAGATGCCAATTCCACTGGCTGTCCGGTGCGCAGCGATTGCTCCGCTGCCCTGACTACTTTCAGCGTTTCGCAGGCATCCTCAGCGGTCATAAACGGTTTGCCGCCATCCCTTATGCAGCTCATCAAATGAACAAGCTCATCCCGCTCAGGTTGGCGAAAGGAGGGGCTGAATTCAGCCTTTATCGGCTGCTCAGACCTCCTATCAGCTGCTTTCTGAATGCTTAATCCATTTGTTTTCCGGCTGTCATTACGGATAACGCCTTTTGAGCCGGCAAATTCAACCGCTGATGCATATCCCCCCGGATAACCCCAGTACGCTTCAATGTTGGCGATTGCCCCAGTATTAAATTTAAGCGTCACCAGGACATAATCCAAATACTCGGTAGTTGTACGCATCGCATACACATTCGCAACTTCGCCGACTGTCCAGCGCAGCAGATCGATATCATGCAGTGCGAGACGGAACAATGCGCCGCCCTTTACACCTTCGAGTATCTCGCCGTTCAGTCCTCCTGTCCAGCGTACGCCATCTGTATCCGATTCATGCTGTAGGGCGGCCCAAGTAGACCTAGGAAATGGACAATAACGCTTAACATTGACCACGCCAATATTGCCTATCGCACCGGCTTTAATACGTTTTCTCAAGTCAACGTTATGGTAATAAAATCTTTCCGGATGGCTGAACAACAGCCGGCTCCCGTTCGCTTTGGAAACATCCAGCATCTCATGAACATCCGCCGCATCTAGAGTGATCGGCATCCGAGCGATCACATGCCGACCACTGGCTAACGCCTGCAATATATAGGGCTGCTGGCTGTCCAAGGATAGACCTAAACCTATACAAACTGCGTCTGAAGGCAATGCAGCAATCAGCGCATCATACGATCCAAAAGCGGGGCACCCGAAACGTTGAGCCCACTCCGAAGCCACTTCAGGCTGCATATCATAAACGCCGACGATTTCCGTCTGCTCCATGCTCAGCAGATGCTGAGCATATCTTTCTCCGCTTCCACTCAGTCCAACTACAGCCACCTTTAACATAATCACCCTCCTCAGAGTTTTGCTTTAGCAAAACTATCTTCGTAAGCAGCAGCTGAGTTTTGCTTTAACAAAACTATCTTCGTAAGCATTAGCTGAGCTTGGCTTCAGCAAAATTTTCATTATAAGCATCAGCTGCTTTTTGCTTTTGCAAATATGGACTATTATCACTGGTTTAAAAATAGACGGCTTTACCGGTTTCCGATGAAACATAAATCGCTTCCAATATTTCCTGCACGATCAGCGCCTGCTCCGGTTTAACTACCGGTTCAGTGTCGTTTAATATCGCCTCAATCCATAGCCGGGCTTCCAGCTCGGAAGGACTCTCCTTCCTGGTCTCGTAGAAGGGGATTCCAGTAAGCTCCAATTGGATACGGTTTGTATAGAGATTACCGTACTTTTCTCCGTTAACCGTTAATCCATCCCACATATCAGCGCCGCCTGCGGTTCCGCATAAGGTCACTTTGGCTGTGCCTTCTTGCAGAATATTTAATGCCCAGCTCGCCTCCAACATCACGCTAGCGCCATTCTCCATCGTAATCATAGCAAAGGCTGAGTCCTCCACTGTGAATTGTTTAGGGTCCCACGATCCGTAAGGATTTGCTGCGTTTTCTATTTTCCCTAGCTGATGAAACGCTGTTCCCAGCACAGCCTTAGGCTTATAGTTATCCATCAGCCAGAGCGCCATATCCAATGAATGGGTGCCAATATCGATCAGCGGACCGCCTCCCTGCTTTTCCTTATCGAGAAAGGCTCCCCAGGTCGGAACTCCGCGACGCCTCAGTGCATGTGCTTTGGCTAAATATAGGTGCCCAAGATCGCCGTTACGGCACATACGGTACAAATATTGTGTGTCCGGGCGATATCGGTTGTTGTAGCTAATCGTCAGCTTTTTATTCGAATGCTTGGCCGCCTCTACCATTCTCCGCGCATCGGCGGTTGTTATGGCCATCGGCTTCTCGCACATTACATGTTTGCCGGCTGCCAATGCTGCAATCGCAATGTCTGCATGGGAATTGTTGCTGGTACACACATGGACGACATCAATCGCATCGTCCTCCAGCAATTCACGGTAATCCGCATATACTTTGGCATCTTTCGAACCGTAGGTACTAGCTGCCAAACGGGCTTTATCCAATCCTCGGTTGGCAAAAGCAGTCATCTCCACCTGAGGTAATTTAGCTAATCCCGGCATATGTTTGGCGTTGGCAATTCCACCGCAGCCGATAATGCCAACACGTAATTCCTTAGCCATCCTAGAATCCCCCTTTCGAGTTAGGAGCCGTCCGTCCCTCAACAGTCGGATGATCGCTGCAGCAATGAGGCCGCTTCTTCATCTGCGATTACTCGTACCGCTGGATGCAACCGCAGTGCGGTCACTGGGACTTCGGGAGATAGATCTCCATAAAGCAGTTGGTAAAGCGCCTCCGCTTTCACGGTACCGCTAGCCAGCAGCAAAATCGCTTTCGCTTCGAGAATGGTGCCAATCCCCATAGTGATAGCTTGCGTTGGCACAAGACCAACATCCCCGAAGAAACGTGCATTGTCCTCGACCGTCTCCCGCTTCAAAGCAACGAGCCGTGTTCGCGATGAGAAGGATGTCCCCGGCTCGTTAAACCCAATGTGCCCATTGCGTCCGACTCCAAGCACCTGCAGGTCAATCCCTCCCGCACGGCCAATTGCCGTTTCATAACGCGTGCATTCCTGCTCTACATTCGCCGCCTCTCCATTAGGAATGTCATAGCTCAAAGGAGTCAACGGATTATACACATGCTCTCTCATAAAATGGAAAAAGCTTTGCGGATGATGACGAGGAAGAGCATAATATTCATCTAAATTAAATGTCGTGGCCTTAGACAAATCGGCTTTGTTCCTGCAGAGCTGCCGATACATTCCGATGGGGGTGCCGCCGGTAGCAAGGCCCAGAACACTGTTCGGGCGCTGTGCCAGCTGGCCGAGCACCAGCTCTGCAGCAGCTTGCGACATCTCCTCATCATTTTTAACGATTGTCAGATGTAGATTACCTTGATGAATGACTTGATTCTCTTGGTTGACTTTACCCGCTACGCTTTTCATATTCATCATGCCAGTACAAACACAGGGGATATCCAGGCACATTGTCCATTCCACTGCTTGATCTCCACATGGTAAGCATCGCAATCTGTTTCCTTCTGATCATCCGACCATTCCCCTTGGAAGCAATATTCGTTCTCAGGAACTGTGCGATGAAAGAGGACCGCTTCCGAATTGTATGCTTCCAGGTGAGCGGAACGGCTGCCCGTTAGCAGCTCTCCAATCGAATAGGCAAAGGTTTGGCCGTTCGCCTCAATCGCCAACTTGCTGTTCAAATCACCATCGATTTCAAAAATGAGCGCAGCCGTTTGCGGATGCTGTGTAGATGGATTTTTAAACGTGGTGCAAGTCCATACCGCACTATTGTCTGAAGAAGAAATAAGCTTATTGCTTAATGCATTAATATCCGGGTTATCCCGCATTTCCGGCGTTGGGGCAAGAACACTTTGCCCACGGAAGCATGTTTCTACCGAGACGATTTGTCCTCCATCCAGCTGTGCACGGCCATTCCATAGAAATCCGTCCTTATTTTCTCCCCAGCCCATTTCCACACGTACTTTATACCTGCCATTGCTTGGCTGCTGCACTTGACTACCCGCGCTAACCCCATTCACAATGCTCCAGGATTTGCCGTTTTTATATACCGTCACTTTTTCGATCCCGTCACAAGCCGTTACATCAAGCTTCAGCTGCCTGCGTCCGCTGTCTTTCACCTCACTGCCATAAATCGCTCCATTGACGGTAAATTGGCAAATGATTTTATCGCCGGTTACCGCATAGGTGCGCCGTGCCAATAGAGCTTCCCATATAGCTTCACGTGTTTTTTCAGCAGCCATAACAGCAACTCGGCCGTCTCCATATGAACCCGGATAACCGGCATGATGATCGGTAGATCCGGCAAAGCTGAATCTTTTACCGCGTTGAAGAGCAGAAACGATCGTATTGCGCGAATCACGCGGACCCATTGTGTGCAAATATGGATATGGACTGGAATCCGACATGCTGCAGCCGTGTTTGGAAAAAACCTCTACGACCGGACTTATTTCCTCAGCAAACGCATCCCAATTCACTCCCCGATAGCCGGGTGTGTATCCCACATGGTGGGGAACAGCAATCACCGGCAGCGGAGCAAGAGCCTCGACCAGCTTCGCCGGGGAATCCGCCTGGATCAGCGGCAATTCGTCTGAAGGCGACAGTATATGATGATCGCCAAACTCGCTGGAGTGAATTTCGTAGCCCTGGAATGTAACGAATTGATGAGGAATGTTAGACTCACTCACCGTACGGCGTACATATTCCCAATTTTTCTGAAGCTTGGCAAAGCCCTTCATGTGGAAATCCACTAGAAATTCCAATTCCTCTGTTTTTTCCGGCATATCCGGCCACATAGCATGGCCAATGATGGCACAGAAATCAAGCTGTTCTCTTGCCGCCGCCAGTGCATTCTCCAAGCTGCCAAAGCCATAGGTAATGCCACAGTGATTGTGCAAATCACCCCAATATAAGTTCATACGTCATCCACTCCTATTTATAATTCTTGTAGTCTCTAACCAGCGTTCCGTCCACTAATGCCATCAAGCTTTGCGGACACCAAAAGCAATATCCCAGACAATGGACCTCTTCGACCTCTCGGCCGCTGCATTTGCCGACAAGAAGTGCTTCAGCAGCCTGCTTCGCGCTCTCCCCGGCAAACAAATCCAGGTTACTCACACACATCCTGATATTCATTGATCAACCCTCAATTATATGTCATTATCCGCGCTAGCCTCATCCAGCCCTAGACGCTGCAGCTGCTCCTGAGGAGCTGAGATCTGAGTGATCTTATTACGTATTCCCTGCTTCAGCCGTTCCAGGACGTCAGGGTGCTCGCTTGCAACATCATGCTGCTGCGCGTGATCCCGAGCGATGTAATATAGCTCATCGTGCGCCACTAACGGCGATGACTCGCGATCGCATTCGTTGCGAATCAGTCTAGGTGCCGCATGGCCGGGATGTGCATTCTCATATTGCGTAGGAAAGCGTTCGCCATCCCACTGCTTCAATCGTTCCTCGCTGTCCGCGTATAAATTTTGTTGGCCAAAATCCCAATTGTTATAATGCGAACGGGTATACCAATAGAGCGGCGAGTTGCCTGGCAGCGGCTTCTTCACCAGCAGCCATTCCCCGTCCGTACAATACACCGGACCGCCAAACACTCCAAATATCAATTCCTGACGTGAGCGAATTCCACCGCTTGAGGTTAACCCGACTGCTGTTGAACCGATGCCCGCTTCTGTCTCATCCCGTCTTGCTATGGCTTCATCAAAACCGGAATCCTCATCAGGCTCCCACAGTGGAACGAGGCTTTGCCCGTGCATATGTGCCGGAACCTGAACGCCCATCGTCTGCATGATAGTTGGCGTCAGATCAGCCATCTGCACCAGCTGCTCATACACGGCACCGGGCTTGACACCTGGATGATGGATCAGCAGCGGTGTTCTTGCGATATCTTGATACAACAGTCTGGCGTGCTTCCCCAGCCAATTATGTTCACCGAATAGAAAACCGTGGTCACTTGTCACAATTACCATCGTGTTATCCAGTAAATTCAGCTGATCCAGTTTGTCATAAAATTTTCCGAACCAATGGTCGACAAAGCTCACTTCCCCACAATACAAAGCATGAACCTGCTCCAACTCTTCTGGGGTCATTCGATCGGCTTCCCCATACTTAGGCCAAATTACCGATTCACCGGTATACCCCGGGTTATATTTCTCTACATATCCCGGAGGAGGATCGAACGGTTCATGGGGATCAAAGCAGTCAATCATCAGGAAAAAATCCGGCAAGTTTTTATTCTGCTCCACCCAATCGATCGATTTCTGGAATACTTGAGCCGCGAAATAATCTTCTTCCTTACGGAAATGCGCCGTATTTCTCGCATATTTCGGCCAATTGCGGTTTAATTTATGTTCGGAGGCGGGATAAGTTATAGGAATATCCGGACTGGTGATCCAATTGTCCATTTCCTGCCCGCGAATGATTTCCATACCGTTAAATGAAAAATGATAGTTCCCTGACCCATACTGCCACAGGTGGTAATGATCGGTAATAAGCATAGTTGTCTTATCGTGATCGGACAGCAGTGTGACCATATCCGACTTGTCATGTTCCAAAGGAGACCAGCCCCGCCACAAAAAATTGAGCTGTCCTGTCCATAAGTCCTGGCGTGCAGGCATGCAAGGGTATGATCCAATGTACGCATTACTGAAAAGAGCGCTGCCTTCAGCAAAACGATCCAGGTTCGGGGTTTCTATCGATGAATTCCCGTAGCAGCCCAAATGATCCCGCCGTAAAGTATCTACTAAGATGCAGATGACGTTAATGATATACCCCTCCTACAAACTTTCCCTTAGGGAAATTACTTTTCATTACTTTTCATTACTTTTAATTACATTTCACAACCATGAGTCAAGTTTACTTCGATACAAAACGAATATGTTTTTTGTTCCCCTGGAGCCATCATCGGTAAGGTTCCCCTGGAGCGGTGAACAGCCCGGCCTTCCGTGGACGCATTGCCCGGCTCGATGCCTAGTACATACACACCCTTGCCGGGGTGCTTCCATTGCGTCAAGCAAGGACTTGCAGCTTTATCGTAATCAAGCTTCAACGCGAGATTACATTCTTGCCCGTTGTGCATAACTTTGTTGCTTATTTGAACTTGAACATTGCCATTGCCTGTATCGGCCTTCACGTCCTCATGCAGCATAACGGTTGGCTGTCCGTTCTCTGTTGGCGCGGAAAAGCCGCTCCATCCATCGGTAGCTCCTTCTCCGTTGATCCATCTTTTCGGACCGGGTGGTATACTAATCGAGCAGGTTTCACCAATCAGCGGAAATCCGAAATTAAAATGATGCATCATTAAATGCTCAACTGGCTGAAACGACTCGTTCGTTACCTTATCCGTAATGTAAATCCGGTTCTCCCCGAGCCGCGTAACGATAGTTCGTTCCATGGCGATGTTTTCCCCATTCACCGCACATTCACGGACAAGTCCGCGAAAGATCAGCTCATACTGTCCACCGTTCCAGCGTCCCTCAGCCTGCAGCAGCTCGCCTGCCGTAGAAGATATACGCCCATGCGGACCGAAAGCTTTGCCCTCATCCACACTGGGCTTCCCCATAGTGGTCAGCCCGCAGGTAGCGAGCAGACCGCCTTCAAAGCTGTGATTCCAATTCTCTTTTTCATAGGAAAAGGGAGAAACCGGGCCGATTTGTGACATCCAGGCAATGGGTATGCCATAAAATTCGCACATTCCAATATCAAAAGCACGGCTTACTGAGATTTGGAACTGCAATCCGGAACCATTGCGTACCTGAATCACCTCATTGCCCTTGCCCTTTCCTTGAATGAGCTCCATGCGCTGAAATCCAGCTATTTGACGAATATCCGAGACATGCTCGAGAAGGCTCTGTTTACCGTACTGACCATATACCTCCGGCATTCTTTCACTCCCTGGTCATTTCCTTTTGGCAGCTATGACAAGCGAACCTACACTTGTCATAGCTGTTGAATGGAATTATTTTTTGCTGCTGTCAATGATTGCTTGCAATTCCTTCTCTGCGCCCTTCAATGCTGCATCAGGCTTGATCGTTCCTGTCATTATGCCGGAAAGAGCCGTATTCATCAGCTCATGCTGCTTCAAATAGTAAGGAACAAGCGGTTCATCTTTACCCACTTTGAGCGATTCCATGACCACATCGTAAAATTCACGCGGTTGCAGCGAAGGATCATTCAGAACGGAGTAACGAATAGGCAGTCCGCCCAGCTTTGCTTGGCGCATGGCTCCTTCTTTGCTTGTCATAAACTCAACGAATTTAGCCGAATCATCTTTGTTTTTCGCGTTTTTATTCATGATCAAAGACCAAGAATGGTATAGCGGAGTCCGCAAAATTTTACCGTCAGCCTGCTTCACGCCCGGAACTACACCAATCTTGATTTTATCCTTGAATGGGCTGTCGCTTTTCTTGATCTCCGTGTAGGCTGCGCTCCACATCGGCGCCGCCATTGCAATCGTACCTGTTTTCAAAGCATCAAATACGTTGGAATAACCCCAGTTCGGCGTATCCTTAGGAACAAGCCCTTCTTTCATCATGGTCTGCCAAATTTCCCCTGCCTTGATGGCTCCTTCCGATCCAATGCCGGTTTTACCGTCTTTGACAAGCTCAGCACCGTAAGACCACATCATGGAGTAGAACACTTTCGGTTGCTCAGATCCCGATAAAGCTGTCCAGGAGGCGCCAAATTGTGTTGGTGAATTCGGATTTTTGGATTTCGTCCATTTTTTCGACTCTTCAACAAATTCATCCCAGGTTTGCGGAGGATTAGGAATAAGATCAGAACGGTAATAGAACATATGAATACTAAGGTTATACGGCATAGCTATCATTTTGTCCTTATACTTGTATTGAAAGGCTACGTCCTTCCAATCATAGTTCGGATCAAATTTTTTCATGTATTCGTCGAACGGTTCAATCGCACCGGCTTCTGCCAGCGGGGCTACATAAGTGTTGTTGGTTGTCGCTAAATCAAACGCATCTGTTCCGCCGACCAATTGATTCGTAAGGTTAGTGAAATAGTTGCTTGCGCCTTGCTCAGTGAAATTGACTTTGACCCCAGTCAGCTTGGTAAACTCTTTGGCTTGCTCCTTTACATAATCGCTTGTATCCGGACCGGTACGCGTAAATATCGTAATTTCACGCGGTTTTTGACTGTCTCCAGCCGGCTTGCCTCCTTCAGCATTACCTTTGTCGCCAGGTTTGCCGGTTTCCGATGAACAAGCGCTTAAAAATGCCAGCATGGTGACCAGCAGCAACGCCGTTGCTTTTTTGCCCATTACATTTTTCATCCTTTGTACCCCTCCATGAATGGTTTTTGTTGAATCTATTTAACCGCACCCACTGTTAAGCCTTGCACAATGTAACGCTGCAGGAACAAAACCATAATGAATGCAGGCAATAGAATTAAGCTTCCGGAACCGAATACCGGCCCCCAATTGATCGAATACCCGGTAATAAAATCGCCAGTGGCCACGGGTAACGTTTTACTTTTTTCAGAAAGCGCCAATGTAAGACCGAATAAATATTCATTCCATACAAATAAGAAACAGAAAATACTGGTCGTAATTAACCCCGAACGGGCAACAGGCAGCGATATACGCCAAAATGCTTCGAGCCTTGTGCACCCGTCAATCAAAGCCGCTTCCTCCATCTCCTCCGGCAGCTCATCAAAGAAACCTCTCATCGTCCAGATTACAAACGGAATGTTAAATGTAATATTGGCAATCACCAGAGCCCAAACCGTATTAATTAAACCGATGCTTTTAAACATCAGAAAAAAGGGGATGATTAAAATAGCCGGAGGTGCCATTTTGGTAAAAATGACCCAGTTAGCAAATGCATTTCCGCCTGTCCGCCATCGGGCGATACTGTAAGCCGCAAGTGTGCCTGTAGTGACGCATATGAACGTAGCCGTTAAGGCAACGATTAAGCTGTTGATCAAGTACTGGAAAAAATTTTGCGTTTCAAAAATAAATTTGTAATTATCCAATGTCGGCTTGAACCATACGACTAGCTTGGGCTCGATAATCGCCTGAGTGGACTTGAAGCTGCTTAAGATCATCCAAAGTATGGGTACAGCCCATACAGCTATAATGACTGCGATGACACAAGCGATAGCAATTTTGGCGGCTGCCATTTTTATAGACCGATCCACGTTTAAGCCCCCCTCCTGGAAATCCATTTGCCAATACCGGAAAACACGAGGCTGACTAAAATAATGAAAACAAGCACGATGATCGATAACGCCGCACCTTTACTGTAGTCCTGACCCGTTAATCCGACGGAAAAAATATGAATGTTAAGCGTACGCATCGTAACCGAATCTCCAAACAACGCCCAAATCTGATCATATACTTTCATCAGGTCGATAATCCGGATCAGGAATACGACTCCAATTACGGGCCGCAGCATCGGAAACGTAATATGCCAAAATGTTTTCCAGCTATTGGCTCCATCTACTTTGGCTGCTTCATAAGGCTCTCTCGGCAAAGCGCTTAGCCCGGCTAAAAACATCAAGTAAACAAATGGCGTCCACTGCCAAATATTCACTATGATAGCGGATACAAAACCAATATTGGCGTTCAAATGAGTAATTAGGAAATCCCCGACAATCGGTATATTACTCACGTAGGGAAGCGGTTGATTAGTTAGCCATGGCACCTCAGAAAATCCAAGATCCTTTAGCACCAGGTTGATGAAACCGTTATAGCTGCTGTACATATATTTCCAAAGCATGGCAATGACAATCGGACAGGTCATAACCGGGATAACCAGGATGCTTGATACAAACGAGCGCCCCCGAAATTCCCGCTGCAGCAGAAGCGCCAAGCACATCCCAATGACAATTTGCAGTCCAAGCACAATGACCATATATTCTACGGTACGGACAATAGCTGCATAAAATAATTTGTCCTTGGTGAAGAAATACATATAATTAGTAAAACCAACAAATGACCAATCCCCTTTAAAATTCAGCAGCGACACATTGAACACACTGAGATAAAGCAGGAACACAGCAGGGACCGATGTCACACAAAAGAGGATTATAAACCCTGGAATAATCAACGTATAACGAATGTTTCTATCCCCGAAGAAAAACAAAGACCACAGGAAGATCAAAACAATTGTCACACCGATAATACCGAATTTAGCTGCCGGGTCCACACTGCTTTTCAACATGAACACATTAGTAATGATCCCTAACAAAGATAGCCACAAAAACAAGTTAGCCGGTGACCATCTCAGCGAGAACTTGTTTGCTTTCGTTTCCAATTGCATTAACAAATCCCTCCATGGTATGAATTAATTCCAAATGATGCGGTGGTACGTGTCCGAGAAAAAATGCTTGCTGATCACAGCCGCAGCCCCTCTTACCTGAAGTTTTTCCGAGTCCTGGGAGAATCCAATTTTGACATCCTTCGAAACAGCAGATAGCGCTCTCCTTTGAACGATTTCAATGATTTTCTGTTCCAGCCTCTGCCCTGCACTGGTGATATCCCCTTGTATAATCAACTGCTCCGGATTAAAAATATTTAGAATGTTGGCGATCCCCACTCCCAGCCAGTAGCCCGTGTGGTTAAGTAGCACATCTGCAACCAAAGGGTCTCCGTCATGATACATTTTTAAGACGGTGTCGAAATCAAGCGAAGCGTATTTCTCGTCTCTGCGGGACAACTCTTCGCCAAAGGCAGTGATCGAGGCCAACGCATCCCAACAACCGTGATTGCCGCATCGGCAAAGCGGCCCGTCATGCGAAATTACCGTATGGGCGAAGTTCACAGCACCATCGAACGCTCCCCTGTACACCTCGTTGTGGATGACAACTCCCGTTCCTATACCAAGACCAACGCTTACGCAAACGAGTGCATCTTTATATTCTCCATTGCTGTGAAGCAATTCCGCATAAGTCCCGGCACGAGCATCGTTTTCAATAAAGATGGGGATTTCCAAGCATTCGCGCATATAATCACCGATCGGAGCATCCGTCCATGGTATGGACGCTGAATACCGCATAATCCCGAGCTTGGTGTCAACCAATCCACGAACTGCCATACCGCAAGCGATGACAGGCTGCAATACACCCTGTCCGCGTGCCTCTTGAATTAGCTGACGAACGTCCTGCACGATTAGATCCAAGGTCTGGCGGAAATCATCGTATATTTTAATTTTCTTCTTAACGTAAAACTTCACTACACCGACTAGATTGGTTAGAGCCACCTCGTACCGCTCATTATTGAAGGAAACAGCAACGATCAGTGCGGCATCAGCTTGAAAATCCAACAGGATGGGTCTTTTACCACCAGCTTCAGTGGAATCTCCCCTTCCAGTCTCGTAGACCAAGCCCTCCCGGATCAGCTCATCCACAAGAGCAGATACTGCCGGCTTACTTAAACCAACAGCCGCAGAAATTTCTGCACGGGAACAAATCCCGCTTCTAACCGTTTTCAAAATACTCATCCGGTTAGATTCCTTCATATCATTTTTACTTATCATCTTAGTATTTTTCATTCAGCACACCTTCTTGGTAAAGACATATGGGTTTGTAGGTTAAGTTAGTTAATAAAACTAACTAACTTCATATTTTTATTTTAACTGACTCTTACAAAATGTCAATACCATTTTCTATTGGGACCCTTTCTACAATCCTGACGTACCTCCAGATCCCCCGCCCTGTAGCCATGCAGGCAGTGATTAAGGATGAGGGGCCATACATCTCGTCTGAAATTGAACAGCAGAGCGCCGATGTTAATGAAGACTTAGCGGAAGTAATCATTCCGCTATTCCATGGAAAGCACAACAAACAGAGAGATAACGGAACAACTTCTTCCGTAATCACTCTGTTTTTGTTCATTTCACCTCTATTTTCCTCAAATAACGGAATTCCAACTTCCGTTATTGTCTTAAATTGGAGGTGGCAGATTAAATAACGGAACTTTCAGTTCCGTACAGGACCTTTAGCGCATATAGCTACTTCCCGGCTATCCGAATATAAAAAGGAACTCGTCTAATGAATGATTGAATACGTAAAAATCTCAAGCATTCATAGATTCGTGTTTCAACGGATGTTTGGCTTGCGAGATAAGATGCATCTCCGGTTCACCACACTTATGCTCTCTAATCTCGCAAAAAAATGCAGCCGCAGGTCATACTCCCCCTAATTTCCATCGTGCGCGAATTCCGGGCGCGCGTTGCGGCGTTGCATAGCGGTCGGTCGAACCCCACGCAGCTGCATTAACCCTATTCAGTGCCTTCCATTCATCGCATCAACAGCCTGCGGCTCACCTTTTTGTTAAGCTGATGAAAGCATGGCCAAAATGGTCGTTAGCCTCCTCCAGCTCCTTCATGGCTTCCTCATAGCTGATTTGATATTTAAGCATCAGGATCGCAGCTCTTGCGTCACCTTTTGCCTGATCGGCAATGGTGCAAGCGGTCTCCTCGCTCGCCCCGGTAGCCTCCCTAACTATTCGAACCACACGATCCTTCAGCTTGATATTGGTGGCTTGTACGTTCACCATCAAGTTTCCATAAACTTTGCCAAGCTGGATCATTACAGCAGTCGAAATCATGTTAAGCACCATCTTAGTGGCGGTTCCGGCTTTAAGCCGGGTGGACCCGGTTACGATTTCCGGTCCTACTGGAACTTCAATGCGATATTGAGCCTCGGCGCTTATAAGCGTGTTGCTGTTGCAGCTTAGCGCCACCGTTAAAGCACCGATCCGATTAGCCTCCTGCAGTGCGCCGACTACGTATTGGGTTGAGCCGCTAGCTGCAATCCCGACAACTGCATCTTTGGATGTTACTTTATCCGCCAGTTCGCGTTTTCCCGCCTCATAATCGTCTTCGGCATTTTCGATGGATCTGGTTATAGCCTTTTCCCCACCTGCGATCAAGCCAACAACAAGTCCGGGATCAACACCGAAGGTGGGAGGGCATTCGGAAGCGTCCAATACCCCCAGTCTGCCGCTTGATCCTGCCCCAATATAAAAAATTCTGCCTCCCGTCTTCACAGCTTGAACTATGGCTTCGATCGCGCTGCTGATTTGAGGCAAGGCGGTCTGTACGGAAAGGGCAACCGTCTGGTCCTCTTGATTCATTAACTCAACCGTTTCACGAACGGATAATTGATCTAAATGCACAGATTTCTCATTTCTTTGCTCTGTAATCAATAATGCAGCCTTTGTATTTGCCATCAGTAGCCCTCCTTCCAGGTTGTCATAAACATTCCAGCAGTTCTTCTATTTGATATAAAACATGAGTCGGAATATAGGCGGGAGGATAGGGTGTCGTACGGATATGCGGATTTTCCGCTTTCAGCTTCTCCTCGCAAATTTTCATGAATTCAGCGCTGGCCACACGCCATTGCGGACTCATAGTCCGAAGCGCTTCAGGCAGCTTGCGATAAATCATCACGGATGGAACATCTGTTGCGTTGGCTAAATATACGTCATGGTCAAGCCGGTCTCCCACATGAGCAACAATTTGCCCGCTTTCCTGCAGTCCGCGTAAAATGTTGACATCCGGCTTGCCGCAGCCTGCCTTCTCAGGTGTAATGATTTCATCAAACCATTGGCTAAGGCCAAGCTCCTTCATCACAGGATATTGATACTTGTAAAATCCGTTGGTTACAGTCGCGAGCGAATAGCCTTGTTCCTTTAGCTTTCTTAAAGTGGGGATTACGGCATCTTCGAGTACATATATCTTAGGATCAATTGAATGTTTCAGCACCAACTGCTCCACATTGATTTCAAGGTCAATCTGCTGCTCCCTCAGCAGCTGCTGAACCATCTCATCCCAATCGTAAGCTTCCACGGTCCTGTTCTGCTGCATGCGCAGCTCATGCTCGCGTACCAGCGCTTCTGTTGATTTGAATTGCCGCTGCAATTTATTCGAGATGAGCTCCTCCACCTCCGGAAAAACCCATTTTCCAAACGGATTTTGCATTAAAGTTCCATCTAGATCAAACGTAATCCATTTCTTCATTACTTAACCGCTCCTGTCGTCATACCCTCAATAAATTGTTTGGAAGCAAATAGAAATGCCACAATCATCGGGAGAGAGGACAACGTTAACCCGCAGAACAGCAAGTTCCAATCCGTGTCATATTCCCCGAACAATGTCAACATACCGAGTGGGATCGTGCCCAGCTCCGTGCTTTTAATGAAAATAAGCGGGTAAAAGAAATCATTCCAAATGCCAATCAAGTCGACAATGCTGACCGTAGCTAATGCCGGCCTCATCAGCGGCAGTACGATTTTGTAATAAACCTGAAAATCGTTACAGCCGTCGATCCGTGCGCTTTGATCCAAATCCTTCGGCAGCGTCTGGAAAAATCCATAAAACACAAACACAGCAAATGAAATATGCCCCGCTACATAAACGATAATAAGCGCGGTGAGCGTGTCCAGAAGATTCAGCTTCAGCATCATCATATATAACGGAGAAATAGCCAGCTTCATCGGGAGCATTAAACCCAGCATAAAGAAAAACAAGACGAAACCGTTCCAGCGAAACGTGTACCTGGATATATAGAAGGCCACCATAGACGAAACGAACAAAATCAGAAGCACTGACACCGAGCTAATATATAAACTATTTAGAAAGTAATCCGCAAAGTGGACTTTTTTCCATACCGATACATAATTTTCAAACGAAAAGCTGCTTGGCATGCCCAACGGATGCGTTGTAATTTCCTGCTTTGTTTTGAAGGATGAGGTGATCATCAAAAATATCGGATATATCGACACGAATGTAAAAAAAGATAAGATGACATACTTTACCGATTGCTGCAGCCGTAGCGCCATGGATTACCTCCGATGATTTTTTTACTTAATGCTCGACTTGCTTGCGTTTAAAAAAGAACATCGAACCCGCAGTTGCTCCAGAAATCAACAGCAATAAGATAACGGCAAGCGCGGAACCCAGACCGATAGACTCTCCCCCGCTTACAGAGCCGAACGCTAAACGGTAAAAATAAAGGCCCAGCACATCTGTTGAGAAATACGGCCCACCTGACGAGCCCTGCATGGCAAAAATGAGTTCAAATGTTTCAAAGGCTCCGATAAACGTTAATATCGACATAATCATTATGGATGGCATGGACAAAGGGATCGTAATTTTGTAAATCATCTTGAAGCCAGAAGCCCCGTCGATTCTCGCAGCTTCATAAATTTCCTGGGAAATGGCCTGCAGGCCGACAAGGAATATAAGGACGGCGAAGCCGAAGCCATACCAGCTGTTCACCAGAATGATCGTGTAAAGTGCCGTGTTAGGGTCCCCAAGCCATGGTTTGGCAAGCTCTTCAAGCCCGATGGTCCTGAGAAATGTATTTAGAGCTCCATAGGTCGGATTCAATATCAAACTGAATAAAAAGCCAACCACAATGACAGAGAGCAATTTAGGAACAAAAAACAACGTCTTAAAAAGTTCTTTGCCTCGTATTTTACTGTTGATCAGCAATGCCAGCATAAATGCAACGACAAGCTTGGACAGCATAGTCCCTATAAAAAATACTACATTATGTCCTAAAGCCCGGGTAAACGTTTCTTTAAATGGGGATTCAGTAAACAGCCGGATAAAATTGGTCAAGCCAATAAAGTCGCCGCGTGTAAGTCCCTTCCATGAGAAAAAACTATTGATCAGCGCTTGAAAAATAGGATAAATCATAAACCCTACATAAAAAATCAACCCAGGCAGCAAAAACAGATGGACCATATGCTTCATGAAGCGCCTGTTTTTCTTATTCGGCAGCTTAGATAAGTTGACTTCCTTTTCGCGATCTATCTCTGTACTTGTCATAGGCAGCTCCTTTTGTAAATAAGCTTATTCAACACCCACCCTATGAGTGAAAAAGCGAAGCAAATATTTCATCATGCAGCTGGCGCCGCAAATGTCTGACGGGATTGTCTCGCCCCAAATGGACGGCATTGGTTAGAAAAACGACTGCAAGATCATGGGAAGGATCCATCCATAAACTCGTACCCGTAAAGCCTGTATGTCCGAAGCTTCCCCGCGGCCATAATGTTCCGCAGCTGTAGGGGATCGCTTGAGTGTCGTCCAGCACCTCCCAGCCTAAGCCTCTGTTTTGAAACGGCTCGTTAAGCGCAGCCTGTATGTAAGCCGCCGGAATAATCCCATACTTATCGGGTGCCAGCCATAAATCCGCGTATTTCGAAAGATCACCTGCTGTTCCGAACAAACCGGCGCTTCCCGAAACACCACCTAGATGATAGCTTTTCTCGTCATGTACTTCTCCAATGATATAGGCTCCATCCACAAGCTCTGTGGCAGCAATTCGCTGTTTCAAGGCTTCACCCGGATTGAACCCTACATCAGTCATCCTCAGCGGTTCGAACACGACTCTGCGCACATATTGATCCAACGGCTCACCGGAAACGAGGGCGATGATCTCGCCAAGCAATATCATGCCAAGGTCACTGTATAAAACTTGTGTGCCTGCGGGAGCCAATAGTTCTTGTTTGAAAATATCGTTAAGAACCTGACGTCCTTGCGCCGAGCGCGGCTCAACCGGAAGATCGGCTGGCAGTCCCGAGCTATGCAACAGCAAGTGGCGAATCGTAACCTGCTCATGTTTAAATGCGGGGATATAGGATCTCACTTTATGCTCCAAACTGAGCTTGCCGGCAGCCGCGAGCGTAAGGATTGCCGGCAATGTGGACACCACTTTGGTCAACGATGCAAGATCAAATAAAGTATTCAAAGCAATTGTTCTCTCGGCTGTACCGTCTGAATAAGAACCATATGCTTTATGGAAATGGACTCGGTTTTTCAAAGTTATGCTTATGACTCCGCCCGGTATTTTCTGTTCTTGAACCCAGCCTTCCAGCATTTTATCTACATTATCCATTCCATAATCGCTCCCTACCGTTTCCACCGCCTTCGTATGCGGATTATCTATTTCCAATATCTTTTTGACAGGAAATGCTCTTTGACCAGCTTGTATTCGTCCAATCGGACCTGCTCCACGGCGCTTCTGGAATCCGGTGAATGGATCATGCAGTTGTCCCCTGTATAGATGCCTACGTGATGGACATGCCCTTTTCCCTCATCATGTGCAAAAAACAGCAGGTCCCCCTCCTCCAACCGATCTCGGGGAATCTCCATACCATGACGCGCTTGATCCGAAGCATCCCGAGGAATCAGGATACCCTGTGAGCGGTGTAATTGGTAAGCAAAGCCGGAGCAGTCGAAGCCGAAGGAAGACATGCCGCCCCATAAATAAGGCAGCCCGATGAATTTAACGGCTTGTTCGGCTATGCGATTTCCCGTATGAAATGGAATCGGCTCGTCATTCGGGTCCGAACTAATCCGGACATCTTTCCGGTTCAGCAGGCCAATGCCAAGTGGCGTTTCTACGCGGACGGTTTCATCACTTTCTTCGATTAAAGGAAGCCGGGTTAAAAAGCTTAGCTCCAGCTCCAATGCTCCTAAGGAAAGCATAGCTCGAAATGACGTCACCTCAGCCCATTGCATCACTGCGGACCGATCCGGCAGCTGGGCCAGTTGACATTTCGGGACCCACCCGGGATAGCCGAGAGGGTTATTGCGGGTGCTCTGCTCGGGAATGCAAATCTTCGCCCAATCCCCGCTCTCTTCTACGACGATAACTTCCGTTCCCAGCAGCATTTGAGTTTGCACACGGTTCCCATCGCAAAGATCCAGCTTATCTTGAATGGATAAGCTGCTAATCCAGCCCTCAATATCCGCTGGGTTTTGCAGAGCAGGCTCATCAATATGTCTTGGAGATTCAGCCGATGTCCAAACTGTAGCTACCGAAACCGCCACTTGCTTCTTTACTAACCCGTTCATTACACCGCCCCCATCGAAAATGGCTTCACGTCCAAAATGCCGAGCCCCGCTTCTTGCGGAAGTATCATAGTCGGACCGTCGTACTTGACCCCTCCTGTTACCAAGTCATGAAGCAGCATGAGGGGGGCGTCGAGATCGACCCGGGTAATATTTTTTTTGCTTGCAGCAAAATGGGCAGCCGCCGTAACGGCTACTCGCGATTCGATCATGCTGCCGACCATGCATTCAATGCCGAATTCTTCCGCCATTTGATTGATGAGCTGCGCTTTATAAATACCGCCGGATTTCATAAGCTTGATATTTAACATATCCGCGGCACGACGCCTGATGATTTCGAAAGCCTGCAGAGGAGAAAACACACTCTCATCTGCCATAACAGGCGTTTCTACAGCATCCGTTACACGTTTCAAGCCGTCAATGTCATGTGCCTTCACGGGCTGCTCCACCAGCTCGATATTCAAACCCATATCCTCCATACGACGAATCGATCGGATCGCTTCCTTGGCTTGCCAGCCTTGGTTGGCATCGACCCGAATTTTGATTTCACCGCCTACACGCTGCCGAACCTCACGAATTCGCTCTATGTCTTGTTCGATCGAATCTTTGCCCACTTTGATCTTCAGCACGCAAAACCCACATTTCACATATCGTACGGCGTCCTCTCCCATTTCTTCCGGAGAATTAACACTTACCGTGAAATCCGTCTCAAGCCGATCTCTGTAGCCCCCAAGAAACTTGTATAACGGCATGCCGCTGAGCTGGCTTACCAAATCATAAATAGCCATATCAACAGCCGCTTTAGCACTGCTGCAGCCGACCATCGATTGATGCATCGCTTGCAGCAGCTGCTCATATGCAAGCACGTTCTTGCCAAGCAAAAGCGGAGTGAACGTTCCGGCAATCGCCGCTTCAATACTTTCCAAGCTGTCCCCAGTTATAACAACGGTGGGCGGAGCTTCGCCCCACCCCACTCTTCCGTCGTTTAATGTGATACGAACCAGTACAGACTCAGCGTGATGAACGGTTCGCAGAGCTGTTTTAAAAGGCTTGATCAGAGGAACAGATTGGCGCACTGTGTCGATGCTCCGAATTTCCAAATTGCCGCCTCCCTTGCAGGTTCGTAGAAATTTTGCAGTAAACTTAACTTGCAGGTTAACCGTATTTTGTATTATTTCTTCGGTTTAAACCATTTGTCAGCCGATGCTTGTGTATCCTCAGCCACTTTCTCAGGCGTCAATTTGCCGATATACATGCCCTGCAACGAGTCCTCGAATGTCGTCTTTGTAGTAGGTGTGCCTTGGCTGAAGCCTGTGAGCAGCAAATAAGGGGTGCTATTCTTCTCGTTAAGCGCGGCCATTTTCTTAAGCTGCGGATGCTTAGGCTCAACTCCCTTGATCGGGCTAACTCGGGTAAGCTCATCACTGAACATTTGGCCAAACTTCTTGGATGCCAGGAATTCTATAAACTTCGTTGCTTGCTCCTGGTGTTTCGAGCTTTTGGCAATACCATAGGAGCCGTCTACCCAGGCAGCGATTTGAGCAGGCTCTCCTTTTTTAGCGGAAAAGCCTGGCATGAATTCGATAGGGAATGCTACTTTGTTGGCTTCGAACGTTTCGAGCCTTTGGCTTCCGTTTATGTACATTGCGGCTTTGCTCGTATAGAATAACCCCTGCGCATCTTTATCTTCAATAGCTATGAAGTCTTTCGGGAAAAAAGTCTCCAGCTGCTTCATACGCTTGATGGATTCGACGAATTTGGCATCCTTGAAGTTCGTAGAACCTTTGAGCAGCGATTGCAAATATTCAGTTCCTCCGTATGCGCTTGGACCAATTACAGTATGAGTCGTAGAAAGTAAATAAGCAGCTTTACCGGATTGAGCGATTGGAATAATATTTTTGGCTTTTAGAGCTTCACATGTTTTCACGAATTCTTCCCATGTTTCCGGAATCTGCAAGCTGTTGTCGTCAAAAATCTTTTTATTATAGAAAATAACCGCATTGTTCAACATTAAAGGAATGCCATATACTTTATTGTCTGTACCTCTGGCCGCATCCAAATAGCTATCCGTGAAATTCTCGATACCTTTCACCTTATCCACAGGAGTCAAATAATTCGCGTCAGCAAGAGCTTTGGCGCCGTCATAAGGCCGAAGCTGCAAAATATCTACGCCTGTGCCCGATTGCAGAGAGTTGGCCAGAATTGTGTTGTACTCCGTCGCTTTGAAGGGCTTGAATTCCACCTTAATATCGGGATTGTCTTTCTCGAACTCTGCAATAAACTTTGCGTAGCCGTCTTTATCTTCAGGTCTCCAGCTGTACATAACCAGCTTTACGGGATCGCCTTTCGGCTTAGCTACTTCGCCTCCTGCGGCAGGCTTATTAGCCGTCGGATTGGTAGCGCTTCCACCACTGCAAGCACTAACGATTGAACTCAGCAGCACCAGCATAGTACCGAATAATAGTTTATTCCTTTTCATGTTATCATGCTCCCTTTTTATAAATTTACAATATCTTAACAAAAGTATATTAAATTTTATTACTTGATGTAAAGGTATTTTTGAAATTTTATTTCTTTGTTTATAAAAATGTGCAAAAAAATACCGACTGCTTCATAGCAATCGGCTTGTGTCTTGTTCAACCTATCCTTATTATAGGATGCTTTTGCGGATAAATCGCTCTCATCAGACGCACCAAATTATTATAGGACATCGCAACACAGCCTGCAGTAGGGCTGTTCTCACCTTCCCATTGGTGCATAAAAATAGCGCTCCCTTTTCCCTTAATAATCGGAGCCATATTATATTTGATAATAATAGCATGCGTATACAAGCGATGGTTCAATCTTTCGAAGGATTTCCAATGATCCGATGGATTTCCTTCATAATGCATCCATTGGTTATAATCATCGGAATACTGATCATCAATCCAGTAATCATACTTAGTCACTTGATGATAAGGAATAGTGATTCCTTCAGGAGCTTGTTTTGTACCAAATGATTCGCCAAGCTCATACATCCCCTTCGGAGATTTCCCATCACCTTCGGTTTTGTCATTAGTGCTTCCGTTTCTCCCTATGACAGCAGGGAAGCTCTCCATCGTTTGAAACCATTGTCCATTAATCTTTTCAAACAACTTCACAGTTGCGTGAAAAGAGCCGGGATTATCCGGTTCCACAACAATAACTTGCTCGCTTTCAAGCATAGGATCATGCATATCCGTCCTTTGATTGTGAACCATAAGCAGTCCTCCAAAAATGGTATAACTGTTAGTTTCAACAAAACAAAGGAATTTCCTGTTTATAAGCGAGCTTCTTAAAAATAAAAACTCTATGAGCCGAGCTTTGTCAAAGATGGGTCTGCAATCATTATTTCATAATGTACCCTGACTTGCCGAACGATATGCTCCCTCAACTAAATAATGCCTTCACTGCTTTAGACGCCCATGTCAGCAACATTACATTTTCCAAAAAATCAGGTCAGGGCATCCACGATATGCATACAGGTGTCGACAATAGAAGAACCTCGTACTATTTACGTCGTCAAGAAGCGCTGCTTAACCGCGGCTGTTCGCGGTCATTCGGTAAGCTTTTTATGAACCCAGACTTCGGCATGAAGGCATCAGATACATACTGGATACAATAACTACATACAATAGCTGCAAAATAACGATCAAGACAAGGATAAAATTACTATCGACCGTAACGAACATTGTTCTTTACGAACGGTGTTCGTTGTGATATAAATAAGACATAGCAATCATAATCTAACTTTGAGGTGTTGATAATCATGACAATAGAACAAGTAAAGGAAGAACAACGCATAGCAATTGTAGGAGCAGGCCCAGGCGGGCTGACGTTGGCCCGGATTTTGCAGCAGCATGGAATAAAGACCGTCGTTTATGAACGAGAGCCCGGTCCTAACAGCCGCCAGCAAGGCGGTTCATTAGACATCCATCACGATTCCGGACAAATGGCTCTAAGAGAAGCTGGTTTATTCGAACAATTCGAAGCGCTTGCCCGATTTGAAGGCGAAGACTTCCGCCTTCTCGATAAAACAGGCAAAGTCTATATAGATGAGTTCGCTGAATCCCAAGGCCAGCGTCCCGAAATTGATCGCGGAACGCTTCGCGAGCTTCTACTAAATTCTCTCGACCCTGATATCATTCAATGGGGGCACAATTTGGTCCAAGCTATCCCTATGGAAAATGGTAGGCATGAGCTTCACTTTGAAAACGGTCATGTGGATACCGTCCACCTTGTCGTGGCAGCAGACGGTGCCTTTTCCCGGATTCGTCCGCTCCTCACGGATTCCATACCTGCCTATTCCGGACTTAGCATGGTTGAACTCTATCTGGACAATGCAGCTATCGATCATCCAGAGATCGCTGCTTTTAATAGACGCGGCAAAATGTTTGCTCTTGCGGACCATAAAGGCATAATGGGGCAATTGAACGGAGACGGCCGCATTTGCGTATATTTGGCATTTCAAATTGAACAAGAGTGGCTGGATACCTGCGGCATTCCGTTCGATCTGCCCGAGGAGGCGAAACAACAGCTGCTGAAGCATTTTGATGATTGGGACGAATCTCTTCAGAATTATATCCGATCCGCTGACGGCCCCATGATCCCGAGACGCATCTATATGCTGCCTGTCGGCCTCAAATGGACCCATAAGCCAGGCGTCACGTTGATCGGCGATGCTGCGCATTTGATGTCTCCTTTTGCCGGAGAAGGCGTGAATCTGGCTATGCTGGATGCTATGGAGCTCGCTTTGTCTATCGTCCAGCATGGTGATCTCGACAAGGCGGTAGATGGCTACGAGATGAAAATGTACGAATACTCCTCCAAATCAGCTGAGGAATCATATGCGAATCTCAAGCTTATTTTCTCCGATGATGCGGCAGCCAAATTAACGGATCTGATGAACCAGTATTATGTACAGCAGTAAATCACTCTACCTACATTTTTCTATTACATTCGAGCTGCTATAAAGGAGAAAACTATGAATAATCCACCTAAAACCGTGATCAGCCGTCGTTCGCGGCCTGCCAAGGAGCCGCTAAGCAAAGATCTCATTGTGAAAACGGCCTTGGAATTATTAAAAAATGAAGGCTCAGCCGGGTTGAGCATGCGTAAAATCGCCAAAGTGCTGGATACCGGCCCCTCTTCTCTATATGTATATGTCACGAACCTTCAGGAGCTTAGCGCCTATGTTTTGGATTATGGACTGGATAAGGTCGTATTTCCAAGCTCTCAAGACGGTTCCTGGAAAACAAGGCTATTCGATATGCTGAACTCTTATTTAACGGTTCTATACAAATCCCCGGGTATTGCCGAGCTCTCGCTAACTACGATTCCAATAGGTCCTCACTCGTTAGCGATCACGGAATACATCCTTCAGCGTTTGCATGAAGGAGGAGTCCATTCTACGTCAGCAGCATGGGGTGCAGATCTATTGCTTTTATATGCATCTTCCGTGGCGTTCGAACAAACATCCCGTGATAAGAAAGGGACAACGCTGCTTGCTATTTCCTCTTCTTACCAATCGTTGGATGCCATTCAATATCCGATGCTTGCAAGTTTGAGGAACGAGATGACCTCCTCCGATGGTGAAGAACGGTTTCGTTGGGGGCTAGAGGTGATCTTGCACGGAATTTTGCTAAAGCAGGAATAGAATAAGAAAAGCTTCAGATCGAAGCCCTTTCGAGGAAGATACATTCGTGTCTTAGCGGTGGCTTTTCTTGCAATATTAGAAAGGTGAACCTCCGGTTCGAACTTATACTTTCTAAATATTATCAGAAAAACGGAGTTTCCCTTTTTATAAGAAAAATTCCGTTTTTTTAGTTTTTTGGGAATAGTAGAAGTTTATTATTAGCGTACTTGCTTAATCCCTTCAAACTGAAGAGGGAATCCTGTATGGGATTAGGGCTGATGATGAAGTCACGTTCTTTTCTATGAGATGCCTACGGTGGTGGGAACACGATCCTCAATAGGTTATCCTCTTACGGAACGTCATTCCGTTATTTGTTTGGAAACGATCGAATTTATGATTTTACGGAAGTACGATGCGTTATTTCGTCTCTATCTCGCCCAAATGCAACATTTGGATGCAAATAAAGCATCGTACTTCCGTTCCACCGTAATGATCACTTGCATTTGACAAAATAGCGTATCCACGTTCCCCCAGTGAGGAGCAGCAGTAATTGGAATCACCAGACATTATGCACGAAAGCTAATTTGTTGTCATATAAGACCGTCATAGTTCCTTTATTGCCTCGGAAACATCAAAAACAGAGAGTTTACGGAAGCGTTAGTTCCGCTAACTCTCTGTTTTTGCACATATCACCCCTGCTTTCTCCAAATAAAGGAACTCCCGCTTCCGCTATCGACCTAAAATGGAGCCCGCAGCTTGAATAGAGGAACTTTCAGTTCCGCCGATCCTTCATCGGTGTGCGAATCGAGCTGACGACCTGCCCCTATAACTCCGGATTACGCCCGTGGTTTCTTTCTACTCTTGTTCTTGCATTTAAGCCGTAGCTATTCACGGCTTCCGCTGTAGGTGCACACGGATCAACAGTCCATTCCGTCCCATGCCCAAGAGCGAAGACAATCTCCTCACCTTTTAGCAGCTGCAGCCTGATCAGCCCCTCACTGATAGGCTCAATCTGAGCCTTAGAAGCGGTAACTACCTGATAAGGCTCTGAAATTCCTGTTCTCAGCAAGCATGGCTCTCCAGCTAAGCTTTTAATTCGAACAAACTGAGTAACGCCTTCTTTTCTTACGGCGCTTACCAGGAATCCTCCTTCCGCACGCATATCATGGATGGCGGCATCCTTCCATGCTTCGGGTAATGCAGGAAACACACGAATCGTGTTGCCCCAGCTCTGGAGAAGCATATCATGGATCGATTGCGCAGCAGAGAGCGGGGTTTCAATAACGGGCCCAAGCTCCCGATACATCGTAGTTGGAGATAAAAAGCCTTCCCATAGGCGTTTTAAATAAGCCAATGCCCTATCGCCGTCTCCAAGCCCTGCCGATATGGATGCAGAGCCTGTACACGAATAGCCTTCCAAATATTCCGGCTTGCTCTGCCAGTGCAGGAGCGATTTCTCGATGCGCTCTCTATTCCCCGGCTGTTCAGCGTGAATTAAATATAATGGATAGATCATAAGTAAATGGGAGTAATGACGATGCGATTTCTCATAGGATTGGTCCCTGCCGATCAGGAAACCTTCACTGTCGTTCTCAGGATATGCAGTGAGATTCTCCAGCACTTCGCCCCATCGCTCCAGCAGCTCATCTCGGATACCAAGTCGCTGGCAGCTGTATATGAGAGCTTCGCATCCCCATCTCAGAAGAGACAGATCGTAATTGCAGTCTTCCATCACTGCGCCGTATTCGGGCGATGAGGTTGCCAATAAGTGCAGTCTCTGCTCCTCATCCTCGTACAAAAAGTGCAAATAATAATTAATAGAACGCCGCAGTAACGGATACAGCACCTCTTCGAGATAGCTGTCATCCATGGTCATCCGGTAGTAGAGCCAGCAGTCATGCAGTGCCCATGTTAAATTCCCTGCTTCCGCGAAGCCGGATTTTACAGTTCCGGGTACAACTACTGGAGCCAATAAATCCAGTGCGGTCGATGTCGGAATTCCTGCGGAATCATGACGGTACGGTTCAGCAACGTTGCTTATCAAGCTATCCAACCCGTTATGCAAGGTTCTCCATAAGGATTGCGCCAATGGCAAACGGTTGGAGGCGAACAGCGGCCAATAGCTTAATTGTACATTCAAATTCCAGGTAGCGTATGGCCATGGAGATTCATCCAGCCACGGTCCCTGGTTATCGATAAGGGCACGGTCTGCCCGGGTAGCCGAAAATAATTTATACATTTGAATCCAATAAAAGCTCTCCAGCTGCGTATCGGAAAAGGAAACAAAGCTTAACGGGTAATACTTGTGCCAAGAATGGCGGTGAGACTCCCATAGTGATTCCGATGCAATGGCTGCTACTTGTTTAACTGTGGCCCATGCATCTCTGTCGGCAATTTCTTGCGGATAGCTGTGAGCTGCACTTACAATGAGCAAGCGTCTATCATCCGTCGTTTTTTCTATCCAGGCCGTAGCCGTTTGACCCCCTGCCGATAAGGGCTGAACTGATAAAGATATTCCCTCCTCTTGTCGGAACAAGCTTTTCGGATTAGGCAAATAGGAAGCCATTGTTCTCGTACTGTCTCCATGGCGCAGTCCATAGGATTGTCGCGGACTTACAGCTTCGGCGGCAAACCATTGCCAGAAGCAGTTCTTTTCACCTGAATCAGGCTTGGTTTCTACTAAAATAGCCAACTCTTCCGAATGAACGATCGCCTTAATATCAACTTGACCTTTATCCGTGAAAATAGTTCCGTTAAGCTCAGCATTCCATAACTCAAGCCTCATCTGGCAACCCGTAACATTCCCTTCGAAAACCAATAGAAAATGTCCAATAGGAAGCCTTGCTCTGCTAAAACCCGGAATTCCGTGAGAATCATCACGATGGTCCTGCACATCACTCCGATAAATCTCCAGATGCCAAGCAGCTTCCCCCGGCTCCTTGAACAGCATGGCCCCCATCAACCCGTTACCCAAATAAGGGCTGTCCTCCCACTTCTCCGGACAACGGTCCCAGATCAGATCATGCTTGGCAAGAAATTGCGGCCAATCCACATTAAGCTTCATATTTGCAGGTCCCATCCTATCACCTACTCCTTCACAGATCCCAAGGTAGCACCTTGAATAAAATATTTTTGCAAATAAGGATACAATATCACGATCGGCAGCGTCGAGAAAATAATGACCGCAGTCTGCAGCGTTTCGGGATTGTACGGCAGCATGACATTGCTTAATGATCCCATGATCGTTTCCTGATTGACGATATATTCTCTCACTTTTAGCTGAAGCGGGTACAGCTTCGTATTTCGGATAAACAATATGGCATGGTAAAAAATATTCCAATACGCAACAGCATAAAATAACCCTACTGTCGCCATGACCGGCTTGGATAAGGGCAGAACAATGCTGAACAAGGTACGGAAATCGCCGCAGCCATCCATCTTGGCAGCTTCTCCGATTTCACCCGGTATTTGTTGGAAGAAGGTTCGCACAATGATCAGATTAAATGCCGATATACCACTAGGGATGATTAGAGCCCATATACTGTCAAGCATGCCAAGCCCTTTAATAGTCAAAAAGTACGGAATCATCGGGGGATGGAATATCATCGTGAAAACGATGCCGATCATAATCGGCTTGCTCATTTTAAACTCCGATTTGGATATCGAATAAGCAAGCATAACCGTGATCAGCATACTAAACAAAGTGCCCACTACCGTAACGAACAAGTTAACGCCGAGCGCGGTCCACAAATCATTTTTGGCCAAAATAAATTGATATGACGCCAGTGTAAACTCAACCGGCCAGAAGGCGATATGCCTTCCTTCTACCTGAAGCGGAGAGCTCAATGAAATAGCCGCCACATGAACCAACGGCAGGAACATCGTTAAAGAAATAGCTAGCAGTACGAAATAATTGGAATAATGAAACAAGTTTTCCCCAAACGATCTTCTTATCATATTGCTTCTTCTCCTTTCCTAGAAAAGACCTTGTCCTGTAGTTCTCTTGGATAATAAATTTGCGCCCCATAAGAGGATAAATCCTACCAGTGATTTGAATAAGCCGATTGCCGTTGTCACACTGTAGTTTCCTTCCTGCACACCTGAACGGAAAACATAAGTATCCAGTATATCGCCCACCGAAAATGTCATTGGAGTCAATAAAACATAGGATTGCTCGAAGCCAAGCTCCATAAAATTACCAATTTTAATCAAAAATAAAATCATGATCGTCGGAGCCAGGGAAGGCAGCGTAATGGAGAATAATTGCCTCCACTTGCCTGCTCCATCCACAGTTGCCGCTTCATATAGATTAGGATTGATGCCTGTTAAAGCCGCCAAATAAATAATTGCGTTCCAGCCCACTTCTTTCCATATTGAAGAGACGGTAACAATAGTACGGTAATAAATTTCCTTTTGCATAAACAGGATCGGATCACCGCCAAATAACGTTACAAGCTTGTTCATCACCCCATTGGTGGATAACACTTCAAACATAATCCCACCTATAATAACCCAGGAAAGAAAATGCGGAAGATAGAAGAAGGTTTGAACCGTCCGTTTAAAAAGCTTCTGCTTCGCTTCGTTAAGAAGAAGTGCCAGCACTAGCGGAGCCGGGAAACCGAACACCAGCTGGTATAAGGCAATAAGCAGTGTGTTTCGTAAAATGCTTAAAAACTCGGGGTAGCTGAAAATAAATTCAAAATGCTTAAATCCAACCCACGGACTTTTCCAAAATCCGTTAAATATTTGATAATCCTGAAATGCGATTAAGGAGCCTAATACAGGCACATAACGAAAAACCAAAAACCATAAAACACCAGGCAAAGCCAATATATATAAAGCCCAATGCTTTCTTATATTGTCCAAAATCCGTTGATTCAAGGTCTCCTTTTTGTTTCCGGAACGGGCATTCTGAGGCTGTGTTACTGCAGTTTCCAAGGTCCGTCCTCCTATTCTGGGCAAGGTTAAGGCCATATCCGTATGATTACGGGTATGACCTTGTCTAATTATTTTTTATTTACTTTCGAATACCATTCATTTGCCTTCTTGGTTACTTCATCGCCGCCGGATTTTTTCCATTTTTCTACAAACTCATCAAATTTTTCGATTGGATAATCACCCATAATGATTTTAATTGCATATTCCTGGAAAATCTTATGAGTGCTAATATCTCCGAAGCCATCGAAAACGCTGTTAGGCATACCGTCTGCTGGAAGCAGCTTTTGAGCAGGCTGGGATATTTCCCACATAGCAGGAATTTTTTTGCCGTATTCCGATTGGTTTATAGCGACAATTTTTTTACGGAAATCCATATCCCAATAAGATAAGCCGCTTAAAGCGAACTCTCTGGATTTAATTTGAGCCGGTGTATCCTTCTCAGCCAAGTACTTTACTTGACCGTTCTCTTTAACCCATGTTTGATTTTCTTGGCCATATAATTGGAAGTTCTTCCCTTCCTCTGTATACCACCAATCCAAATATTTCAGTACGTTAGCTGCGTTCTTCTCTGCACTCTTAGGAATCATATAATCGACGAAGCCCATTGCTTTCTGGGAAACAAAACCTTCGTAGCCTTCGACCTTAGGCACAGGGATGACGATCACGTCGGCTTTCGGGTTTTTCTGCTTCATTGCATTGAAGTTAAGTGTTCCCTCGCTCGGAATATGGAACCACATACCCACTTGATCATTTTTAATTTTGGCAGACCATGTATCGCTCTTGTTCAAGAAGGTCTCATTATCCAAAAGCTTCTCTTTATAAAGCATTTTAATAAACTCTAAAGATGCTTTCATGTTAGGTGTAATCCCTGAGTATACAAGCTTCCCATCGACTAAGTTCCAATCCGGATAGCCTTCATACATTCCCACTCCATACATGGAGAACAATTCATCCATCCATCGTGCGCCTTCACGTCCGCTGGTAGGGAGTTCATCCTTTTGTCCATTGCCGTTGGGATCCTTATCACGGAACGCCTTCAGCACTTCCACAAGCTCCGCTTGCGTAGTAGGGACTTTCATACCAACAGCATCAAGCCAATCCTTACGCATCATGATGCCTAACCTTGGAAAGAGATCATATTTAGGAAGGTAATATATTTTACCGTCCGGAGATGCCGCCCGCACTTTATCCCAAGCTTCTTTAGGCATCGTTTTCCACAAGTTAGGAGCATATTTCGGAAGCAGATCGTCAAGAGCCAGTGCCGCGCCTTGCTTAATCATAATTTGATCAATATTACCGCCCTGTCCATTCGGTCTCAAGAGATCAGGAAGATCTCCGGAGGCAATTAATGTTTGGACCTTTTGCGTGTAATCATTCCATGGGAAGGTTTCAATTTTCAAGTTAACCCCGATCTTATCGGATACATACTTGGTATCAGCTTCTGATGGTGTAGAATCAGGATCAATCGGTCCTTTAATAATGCGGATAGAATCCGCCGCTTTCGATTTGTCGGCGTTGCCCTCAGTCGAATTCGTCTCCGTCTTGCTGCATCCAGCTAGCGCTCCTGCCAGAACCAGGCAAGCAGCCATTAATAGAATGCCTTTTTGTCTTTGATTTTTTTTCACGGTAAACCGCCCCTCGCAATTTAAATAATGAATGTAAAGCCTTGATTCAAATCCTAATTGAATGTGGACAGCCGGGCAACGGTTCATATTCTCAGGCATATGCAAATAGCAAAAAACCGGGGCTTTTTAATATAAGCATACCGGTTTATTTTAAGCATATCCCTTGAGCAGCCTATAGTTGAAGGCTATTATGACTGTTCTTTCAGCCAATCCCTATACTTTCCGGGGGTCATGCTTTTCATATTTCTAAAGACCCGAATAAAGCTATTTTCATTCTGATAACCAACCATTTCGGCGATTTCAAAAATTTTATAATCCGTTTCTTTAAGAAGCATTTCCGAATGTTCAATTCTCAGCTTGGTGAAATAATCATAAACGGTTTGTCCGGTTTCCTGCTTAAACAACTGGTTGGCCTGATAAACACTAAGCTGCGCCGAATCCGAGATATCCTTGACTCCGATATTTTCACTCAGATGCTCCAGCATAAAATCAATCATCCCCTGGATGGTCATATTCGTTTTGCTTACTTGTTTCTCTTGGAATTTGGATAAGATTTGACTGACTATGCCATTAAAATAGTTCCTCAGATCATGAATGTCCATTGAGTTAATTTTGGGGTAAAAATAAGGCTTCATAGCCGCTTGAATGGGTCTGCCTAATCCTTCGGCCGTTTTCTCCAACGAAATCTGAAGCTTCTCAAGGGCAGCCATCACGGCCACAGGCGAATAGTTTTTTTCAGAGATGGCATTGAATAAACGATCGACCCCGAGCCATGCCTGTGAGTCGTTCCCCGTTTGGAGAGGCTGACAGACCGCTTGAATGAGTGCTTCATCCACATCGGCCTTTACTCTTTCCTCCTGTGTCTTTGCGATATACACATTGCCGTATCCGTGATAAAGCCGTTCAAATAAAGCTATGTTCGATTGCCGGTAAGACTGAGATAAATGTAATACATCGTGGGTCGGTTCGCTTAGTCCGATTGAAACAGACATATTTAAATACCTCAGCGCTTCATCGACTACCCTGCCGCATATCCCTTCCGTATCATCGGCATTCTCATGGTTAGGCTGCAAAAGTAAGTAAAACCCTTCTTTCCCGTGCTGTACCATAACGCTCCGGTTGCTTTCATTAAAGCACTCCGCCGTAATATTTCCCAGAGCATATAACAATAGTTCGGAATCTCCCAGGCTGTAAGGCTTGGACCATTCCATGTAATGATCGATAGAAATAGTCGCTATGTAGAGCGGGCCTTGCTGCCAATCTGCAAAATGGTCCTTCCACTTTTGATACAGCTCCACAGCATCCGCTTGTTCGAAGCAGGCATCTTCAAGAAATCTCTTGCGGATTTCCGGCATGCTGGTTTTGATCTGCTTGGACATAAAGGAATGATCATTCAAAATTTTGGTTGTTAAATTTTCCAAATCAAGCAGCTCGGGCTCGTTATACGTTTTTTCAATCGGGATCAAAAGCTTTCTCATCCGTCTGATAGGACGCAGCATTTTGTTATTCGTTATAACGATGAGAGCTACACTCACGATGGCAAACAAAACCGAAACTAACAATACAGCATTCCGAATCCAATACATGCCTTTAAATAATTGCTGCTCAGGCAATACGGAAACAAAGCTCCAACTCGTGTAGTCCGATTTCAAAACATACAGCAAATACTTTTGTCCATTGCTATAAAATGTGGGGTTATGTGCGGTATCTGCATGCTTCACTGCATTACCCAGCTGCGCTTCCTGGAGCCCGGCGGTATCCTTAGCCAGAATCGGCTCGAAAGCAGCATCAAAAACAAAATGGCTCCGCCCAAAATCATTTTCAACATAAATCTGACTGGAAAAAAATTTCTGTACAGGGATATTAATGACGAGAATGCCTTTTTTCTGCGCGTTCAAAAGGATAGGTCTGAATAAAGAAATATACATCTCTTTCCGGCTTTTATTTAGCCTCTCTTTGACAACCATCCCCGTTATCGAATCAATATCCTTAAGCCAGTCACGATCTGCCAATAGATTCATGTTCGATATATAACCTACCGGATTGCTTGCGGCGATTCTTTCTTTTTCGATATCATATATATAAATAGATTCGATATTGTTGGAAATGCTTGCTGCATTAAGAAAATTGGTAATATTCGTTATTTTATCAAAATCATTATTGCTGCTCTGCAGGAATTCAGTGGTTGCCGTGTGAAGAATGACCTGTACAGCTGTCATATCCACATTTTTCACAAACTGATCCGTTAAGTCACGATCAATAGTTAATTTGGTCAATTCTGGAACAGCCATTTCCTTCATCAGGATGCTCTTCGAAATTGCATAGGATGCCAGACCAAGAGAAAGTATTAACACAGAAATGACCAAGGTTAAGGTAACCAGCAATCGTGATTGGGAATTTTTCATCGTATATTTGAGCCAAAATAACAGACGTTTCATGCTTTCTATCCACCTTATTGCTCTAGTCGTAGAAATAAACCCCTTTGTGATTTCAGGAAGAGGCCCCTCCGACTTATCTTATACTACTTCCCTTAATTTGAAAACAAACGCTGTAAAATTGTCTTAAAAGCACAGAAAAAGACAAAGTAACCGCCATGCCCTTGCGGAGTCGTTGTTGTACAATCTGCGTCAGTTCTTGGGGAGCGAGGTTTTCTATTGAGGAAAGAAAAGCTTCTATTCAAAGCCCTCTCGATGCTTGATGAAGATACATTCGTGTCTAAGCGGTGGCTTTTATGTGCAAACGCATACGTGTGAGCGTGGGGAGGGAATCTGAAAGGAAATAAGGTGCGCTATTTCATTGTTTTAACGTTATTGTTCAAGTGAAACGGAACTAGGATCTCTTATTTGTTGGTTAATATGGATTTTACGACTATTAAAGTCAGAATAACGCATCATAGTTCCGCAACTTCATGAAATAGGGTGGGTTTTCAACCAATAGAGCATTGACGTTCCGTTAGTCATCGGAATTCATGTTAGATGGAACCAAGACATGGCATATGATGGATGAAAATGTTCATAATATCCCCACGGCCACAAGAGAAAGACTTCCCCTATACTGTATATAGAATCGGCTATCCGTATCGGATCGAAGACCCGTAGGCTCATCGAAATCTATTTGCTGCCATACGTTCGAGTCCATATCTTACCCAACCAAAATTGAAATAAGGGGTAAGCTTCGCTCACCCCAAACCATATAGACTCTGGAGAAAAAGGGGCTGTCCCAAATAAGTGTCAGTGAATGAGTCAGTCCCAAACTATGTACAAAAACGCCTCCAAATCCACTATGTAAGTGGGGATGGAAGCGTTTGTTCGTAAGAAAATTCCCATTAGAGGGGGATTCGAAATTCCAGAAATGACTTTTGGGACAACCTCTACAAGCTGCTCCGAATCTTCCGATCAAACAACCTGTTTTTTTCGAAAAAAGGTAGGAGTCATTTTCATTTCTTTGGAAAAAATACGTGTAAAATAATGAATCGTTTTAAAGCCGGCTATTTCAGCGATTAATTTTACAGGCAGATTGGTTGTAACCAGCAGCTCGATCGCCTTTTCAAGACGAGTTTTACGAATAAAATTGGAGAAGCTTTGTCCCCTTTCTTCGAAAAACAGCCGACTTAAATGCCGGGGCGACAAATGGACATAATTGGCTACATCGTTCAAGCTTAAATTGGATGCCATATTATCTCCGATATAGGTCATCGCTTGAGCTAATGTATTGTCCCTCAAACGCCTTATCTTTCTTTTCACCGGCACTATTTTCTGCTGTTTAAAGTTGTCCGGAATAGATAAGATAAAGTGGTAAGCCAAGTCGCGGATAAAGTTATCCTTGTCACCTTTTGTATTTAGCGCCGCTTGATGCAGCAATGTTTTCCACATTAATACGGTTAATGTCTCATGAGAGTCATAACAAATCACTTTATCAGAGCTCTCTAATTCCTGATACTTAGCATTCAACTCCGCAGAAGATGAAGCCGGCTTTATCTCAAAGCCGATAAATAACACAAATAATCCGTTTTCACTAATAATTTGATGCATGATTCCCGGCCGGGAGCAAAACAACGTTCCGCTTTTTAACCCATGCTGTACATTCCCCTCCGCATAAATACCTTCCCCAGCGATTACATAAAAGATTTCATAAAACGTATGTTTATGGGGTTTGTTGCTGAAATGCAGCTCGTTGCCCGCCCAATAATGGACCTCGAATGTACCCAGCTCGCCTTTGACCTCATTGGTAATTGCTATTAACAAATGGTTTGATTCCAATAAACTATGGGCATCCATTTGCCTCACCTCATCATTATTTATAAGGCTTAAGACCATACAAGAGCCGAATTCAATCTTCAGCCAATTTACCGGTATAGTTGTATTTTCTGAACAGTGGATTAATTCCGCTCAGCATAAGTCCCTGTCCCCAATTTACATGAGTATCTTTGGTCGGCATATCTTCAGGATCACGAACCTGGACAAGAATATTTCTTCGAGTCCGTTCGCTGCGATTAATAGGAGAGCCATGGATCGTTAAATAGTTAAAGAATAGCACATCGCCTGCTTCAGCCAAGCAAGGAACCCCGCTATGTATCGGATATTCCTGGTGATTTAAATAATAGCTTCCGACATGCGGAAGAGGGCCGGATTTATGGGAGCCAGGTATGACATGCACACATCCGTTCTCCTCGTTCGTTGAATCCAAATGGATGCTTGCCAGCATCATCGTATGCTTCTCATGCGGGAAATACGGATAATCCTGATGCATCGGGAAGGCAGCGCCTTTCTCCGGCGGCTTTACCATCATCTTGGTATGGTGGAGTTGCACATTATCACCGATCAGCTTGGTAAATACATGCACGAGATTCGGTTGTGTTATCATCCGGGTAAATTGGGCGTCATGGTACTGTACATCATGGAAGCCCTTCAGCACCAGCTTCTTCAATTCCTCCGGCGGTAAATAGTCTCCTTGCCAGGCATGGCTCCGGTCATATTTGGAGGCAGCGGCCCGCTTCAGGAAGGTGTCCACCGAATTCCTAAGCGTTTCGACTTCTGAAGTGTCGTACACTCCTTTCACCAGCAGGTAACCGTTCTCATGATAAAATTCCATCTGTTCCGCAGTAATCATGCGATCCCTCTTTCCCTTATGGATTTTAAGATGTATAACATTATCCTTTCACCGCTCCTATCATAACTCCTTTAGTAAAGTACTTCTGTAAGAACGGGTACACGGCAATGATCGGACCTGTTGCCACTACAATGGTGCAATATTTAATAATTTCGCTGACAGCCTCTTTATCACTGCCGCCCGAGCCTGTAATCATACTATCCGTGCTGCTGTTTACGAGAATTTCACGTAGAAATAGCTGCAGCGGGTACATATCTCTTTTCTGCAAGTAAATCATAGCGCTGAACCAGGAATTCCAATGAGCCACAGCATAGAACAAAACCATGACTGAAAATACAGCCTTTGAAAGCGGCAATACAATTCGAAACAAAATGGTAAAATCATTGGCGCCGTCAATTCTCGCAGATTCTTCCAAACTAACCGGGATAGCTGCAAAAGACGTTCTCATAATAATCAAGTTATAAGTATTGATAGCTCCCGGTATTAAAAGAGCCCACATCGTATTAAACATGCCAAGATTTTTTACCAGTAAATAGTTAGGGATCAAGCCGCCGCTAAAAAACATAGTAAATACGATGATCATCATCATCGGATCTCTAAGCATGACACCTTTTCTGGACAATACATAGGCACCCAAGCAGGTCATGAAAAGATTGATGCTTGTTCCTACCATCACATAAACAATCGTATTGGTATAGCCGGTTATAATATTGGGATTTTTAAACACATTGATATAGCCGTCCACATTAAATCCAAGTGGTGACAACAGCAGCCCGGAGTGGCTTGCTAATTGAGACGGATTGCTTAAGGATGCAAAAACAACATATAGAAACGGGTACAGAGTAACTAGAGTCAGAAACAACAAAAAGCATACATTAAATACCCCAAAAATGTTTTCACCCATATTTCTTTTTTGATTCATTATTGTCCACTCCTTACCAAAGGCTTGTCTCGTTGACCTTCTTACTGAATTGATTTGTTGCTACCAAGAGCACAAAATTGATAGCCGAGTTAAACAACCCTACGGCTGCGCTAAAGCTGTAATTCGCTTCAAGAATACCCTTTCTATAAACATAGGTTGAAATGACATCTGAGGTTTCATAAGTAATCGGATTGTACAAGAGAAATATCTTATCAAATCCGACATTCATCATGCTCCCCATTTTCAAAATAAAAAGGATGATGATGGTTGGCATGATCCCAGGCAGCGTAACATGCAGCATTTGCTTGAATCGTCCCGCCCCGTCAATCGTCGCAGCCTCGTACAGGTCCTGGTCTATTCCGGCTAACGCCGCCAAATAAATAATAGAGCCCCAGCCTAGCTCCTGCCATATATTGGAGCCTACATAAATAGATCTGAATAATTCAGGTTTAAGCAGCATCGTGACTCTTTCCATGCCCATGAAAGCTAACAAATCATTAATGATGCCGTTTCTTGAAGTGAAATCTACAATCAAGCCGCATAATACCATGACTGAGATAAAATGCGGAAGATAAGTTACGGATTGTACAAATCTTTTAAATATTTGTTTTCGTACTTCATTTAGTAAAAGCGCTAATATAATGGGTGCCGGAAAGCCAAATATAATGTTATATAAACTGAGCAGTAATGTGTTACGAAATATTCTTACGAAATATACGTCCTTAAAAAAATCGCTAAAATTTTGAAAGCCTACCCACGGGCTCCCGGATATTCCTTTAATAGCGGAAAAATCTTTAAATGCAATCGAGGCGCCATACATAGGCCCGTAGTCGAAGATTAAGTAGTAAGCAATCACGGGCAATGCCATGAAATAAATAATTTTGTTTTTGGATAAATCCCGCAGCAGTCTGCTAATAAAATTGTCTTTTCTCCTTACAGATACTCTTCCGTAAAGCATCTGTTCGCCAGTCTTTACTTCCCCCATCTGCATTCTCCTTTTAATCAGCCTAAATAACTTATTAGATTTCTATTAAACAAGGACACCATACGGGGATGAACGGTCACCCCGTATGGTTATGGTCAGACGGAAATTATATTATTTACGGGCTATATATCTGTCATATGCGGCCTGCTGAATTTTTATTGCATCTTCTATCCCCATACCTTTTAATGACTTCATGTAATTATCAAACTCACTGAGTGGCGTCTGACCCATAACGAACTTAAGGAACTGCTCATCCCTGTAGGTATTGACCGTAGACAGAATGGATGCTATTTTGGTAGATTCCTCAACCGTTGGCGTTACTCCAGGAGGCATTGTTCTGTCGTATGAACCTGCTTTCCATAAGCCAATAATTTGCTGCTGCTCAGGCAATGCCATACGTTGATGCCATATCTCAGGTGTCATTACGAAGGCTAAGCCGCCAGACCCTCTGGAATATTGCGATAATGCCTCATCAATAGACAAGCCCTTCGGATTATTCGTGATTTCAGGGAGCAATTGAGGCGAGCCATTCACCATTTTGTAGCTCTGTCCCTCGATACCAAATGTATTGAGCAGCGATCCTTCAGGACTATAGCCATAGTCCAGCCACATAGCAGCTTCTTTGGCGTATTTACTTTTAGCGGAGATGGCCACCCCGCCGCCGCTGGCAATCTTGATTTCATCTACATTGAAATTATAAGATTTTGTTCCTTTGACATAAGGCGGAACCGTTCCCAATAATTTCACTGTGGGATCTTTGGCTTTCATCAGCTGAACAAATCTTCCGAATGTTCCAGATGTGGATCCCGTCCAAGAGCCTGCACGGTTCCCCATTACTTTGGCATCAAATTGCTTGCCGTCCGTTAATGCAAAATCCGGATCAATCAAGCCTTCTTTATACCACTTGGCTAATGTCGTAAGCGCTTCCTTATATTCAGGCGTATAAGGTCCAAATTTAACTGTACCGGAATCATGATAGAAACCATAATTGATCCCCCATGCCCTTACCCAGTTCTGCAGGTCTCCCGCTCCTTTAGGTGCGAGAGGTATCTCGTCATTTTTCCCGCTGCCGCTAGGATTTTTGGTTTTAAAAGCTTTTAACACTTCATACCAATCTTCAATTGTTTCCGGTGACTTTAAGCTTAGTTTCTCCAGCCAATCCTGTCTTATCTGCCATCCGAATGTCTGGAAAGCCGGGTTAGGATTTGGGTTTACCTTCGCAAACTGATCCGGTGATTGTGCCTCGGGATACACATAGATCGTACCATCGTCTGTACGCATTTGTTTATTAGCTCTGGGATCGGAATTCATAAATTTTTTGAGATTGGGCGAATATTTGTCCACCAGCTCATTAAGCGGCATAATTACGCCATCCTTGATAGCTTTGTTAGGACCACCGTTATAATCGCCTATCCAATTATAGTAAATAAGATCTGGTATATCGCCTGACGCAATCATCAGATTGAACTGCTCTTTGACAGCTGCCGCATCCATAGACGCGGGATGAATGAAATCAATATGTATGCCCGTTCTTTTTTCCAACTCTTTAAACACGGCTATTTCATTATAATTTTTCATTGTTGCCGCTACTTTGGCATCCATCGCCACAAACATTCTTAAAGTAATGGGTTTACTGACTATCGGTAGCGGAATTGTACTGATGCTTGCATCATCACTTTTCTGTGTCGAGCTCGTCGGCTGTGCAGTATTAGAACTGCATCCCGAAAATACACTTGCGAGTAATGCAAAGGAAAGTGTAAAAGCTGATGCCTTACGGAATTTACCTTTCATTGATAGTTCCCCCTATAAATTATTTTAGTTACCAAGGCTATCACTGGGAATAGCTGATATCCATAGCTCCATCCCTGTTAACCTTCTTCTCGTATTTCGAGCTTTTGATAAGCTCATTCAGTTTCTTTTCATATTCATCTGCATCCATAGGCAGCCTAACGGTTTGATCGTTAAACGAAGAAAGCATAATCGCATTGGCAATGGTTAGCCCGTTGATCCCCTCTGGTCCATGTGCGATGAGTTCTCCACCACCATTCCGGATAGCTGCAATGAACTTCTCAGTAACTAGTCTATGCCCGCTGGGAACGCTTACATCTACAGGGATTTCAGTGTACCAATTCTCGACATTACCCATCCTGCTTTGAGATTCTTTGATAAACCGAAGCATGGACTCCCGGGTTCTATAAAAAACAATTTTATTATCTTCATAAATCAGTTTTCCGTACTCTCCTACAATCTCCATTCGGTTTGATCCAGGAGTTTCTGCTGTGGTTACTATAAAATGTCCAACCATTCCATTGTCATGCTCGAAGTATGCCGTCACTTCATCTTCGACTTCGATATCATGGTATTTTCCAATATGAGCGAATCCGTTGATGCGTGCCGGCACGCCAAATAACCATTGGTATAGATCCAGATTATGCGGGCATTGATTGGTCAGAATCCCTCCGCCTTCCCCAGCCCAAGTAGCACGCCAATCGCCGCTATCGAAGTAAAGCTGGGATCTGAACCATTTGGTATTAATCCAGGTGGCTCTTATTAATTTCCCGAGCTCTCCGCCATCGATGATGTCTTTAATCTTCTTATGAAAAGGCAGCGTCCTTTCTTGAAACATAATCCCAAAAATAAGGGATGGATCTTCTTCCTTTGCCAACTCATAAGCAGCGATCGTTTTCTTGGCATCATTTACATGCACGGCAATAGGTTTTTCACAAAGAACATGAATCCCCCTATTGAAGGCATCAATGGATATAGGCGTATGATCGTAATGCGGCACTGCTATTAACACAGCCTCTATGCCTGATTGCTCAAAAAGCTCCGTATGGCTGTAATAAGCTTTAGTATTGTATACCGCTGCTGTGCTATCGGCATTTTCCTGGACAACATCACATACGCCTACGAGCTCTACGTTATCCATTTGATTCAAATACCTTAGATGACTGTTTCCCATCCCGCCTAATCCAACGACTCCCAGCTTCACTTTACTTAATGTACTCATACAATAGCCCTCCATTTAATTTGAACTGTAAGTGCAAAATGTACAAAACATGACGAAAGCGCATACATAAACAAGATTTACATACAAATTAGGAAGATAAAGGATAAATACCATTACACTGCTATTCTAAAATAGATTTAAAGATATATCATAGTTTTTTGTGATTAAAATATTGTTTTTTGTGCAGTTTCCATTCGTACTATAGATGATTCTGCCCCTTTTTTACACTTACATGGACAGTTAATCTAAAGATAGTTTAATTTATTTTTCACTTGGTTGTATTTATCAAAAACGGACATTAATTTGCACTTTGAAGCCATGTTTTAAAACCAGTATTTCATGAAGAGACAGGAGAGTTCAGCCCGTGCTTGAATCTTTTAAATATGTTCAATATCAAAAAAATGCATCTATCTCCTGAAGAGATGGATGCAAATCAACCTTTTAGTATAGTCACTCACGAAATCATCAATTTAGTCCATATTATCATCAAAATATACAAGGAAATTGTAAATCCTATATACTACTCTATTATTACAAAGAATGTAAATGGGAACCTATTTTATTCTAAAGTGAGGTAATGCTGATGAACCTGGCTTATGAAAGTATAGACGAATGCATTCTCTATGAGCATAAACTGTATAATCCCAACCTGAACAACGTTAACTTTCATTTGCATGATGAGTTTGAAATTTATTTTTTAATATCAGGTGATGTGAACTATTTTGTTGAAAAAAGCATGTATCCTTTAAAGTATGGGGATTTAATGATCACAAATAATCAGGAAATTCATAAGCCCTCCTTTAAAAATGACAGGTTATATGAAAGAATAACGTTACAGTTTGCCCCCCATATCGTCCGCACTTATAATTCCCCACGGCTTGATCTCCTGAGCTGCTTTCTAAATAAACCAAAAGGCCAGCAAAACAAGATTTCTCTTAAACCAAGTCAGATCAAAGAATTGCTGCGTCTCTTTAATCAAATGGAGCAGCTCAAAAACAATGCCGGATATGAAATTTTAAAGCTAAATTATCTCATCGAAGTACTAGTTTTGATCAATATTGTATTTATGGACAATAACCTCTCGGAAAACATCTCCACTATGCCGGAATTATTAATTTCATTATTGGACTATATTGATATGAATTTGGAAAATGACCTTACCCTTGAATCCCTCTCCAAAAAGTTCTATGTGGACCGGTTTTATATGGGACGAGTTTTCAAGAAATATATCGGCAGCAACATTCATGAATACATTCTTTTCAAAAGAATCTCCAAAGCAAAGGAAATCCTGTCTGAAGGCTATAGTGTCACAGATACTTGTGGAAAATGCGGATTTAATGATTATTCCAATTTCCTGAAAATGTTTAAACGAACCGTCGGGATCTCCCCTGGCAAATACAAGGGCAATCTGGGAAACTCCCCCTCACCAAGGATCTGACAGGAGTATAATGAGCTCCAGAAATTCTTGTTATCCGTTCGCTATAAGTCTAAACTTCCTCTACTCTTTTAGCTGATAGCTCACAAACGCCAGCTGCCTGCTGTCAGGCGACCAGGAATTAACGTTGATTGTGCCCTGTCCTCCGAACAGTTTAACAAGCGTGCGAAATTCGCCTCCAGCGCTCTGCATCAGCCGAATTTCAACGTTCTTGTTGGCAGGATGGTCGCCGGGAGCAACATCACCCTTGCTGTAAGAAATAAAGGCTACAGATTCGCCATCCGGAGACACATGCGGGAACCAATTGTTGCTCTCATCAAAAGTCATCTGTGTCGGCTCACTCCCATCGGCGTTCATCCGCCATACCTGCATTAAGCCTGTACGCACCGAATTGAACCAAATGTGCTTACCGTCCGGCGAGTATTCAGGACCGTCATCGAGACCCGGAGAATCCGTCAGCTGCGTTTCAACGCCTCCGGTTACCGGGATCGTGTAGATGTCGTACTGACCGTTTCGCTCCGCACAATAAGCCAGTGTGCTGCCATCAGGTGACCAGCCATGCAAGTAGCTTGGCGCAATAGGCGTAATCAGCACGGGATTGCCACCCGTTAGCGGCAATACATAGATGCGGGACAAGCCATCCTCCAGCGTGTTATGGCTAACCGCGATGTGCGAATTATCGGGAGACAGCACATGGTCGTTGTTGCATCGCGTGACATGTCCCGATTCAATAGCCGTGCTTTCTCGTGCGCTAATGTCGAAGGAATAAATGCGCCCCAGGCTGTTATAAATAAGCCGTTTGCTGTCAAGCGTCCAGTTAGGCGCTTCGATCAAGTAATCGAATTGGGCTAACTCCGTGCGTTCGCCGGTTTGTACATCCACTGTTTCAAGTGTGCTGATCACATTGCGGGTTGCCATCTTACGAGGCTCCTTTAAAGTATTCATTGGATATCTCCTTGCCCCTACTAGTTTTTATCGACTTCCTTAAACTCCAGCGTGACGCCCAGCTTCTGGACTGTATCGAAATAGGCGTACCGCTCTTTTCCCTTCTCCGTCTTCTGGATGACCGGCATCCCTTTGTGTTCCATCAGTTGAATATGTTCTTCAAAGCCTTCGATGTTCATCGCAACATAATGAACTCCCTGACCGTGTGCTTCTTTAAACTCGTTCCATGGACTTGGTTCGTTAAGCGGCTCAATCAGTTCGATATAAATCGGCTTTAACGGCACGATGGCTGTTTTGCAGCGAACCTTCCGCTTCTCTCCCCGGAATATCGTATAGGCCCGTGGATCCGGCTGCGTATCCGGTTTAGGCACACTCACTTTCGGCACTTCAATGTTGAAGATTTCTGCATAATGTTTTACGGCTTCCTCAATATTTTCAACTACAATACCGATTTTAACGATCTGGTCTGTTGAAATTTTTTCCATGTTTGCCGTCTCCTATTATTGGATTTGAATGCAACGCAGTACCGAGTTTCTTAGCAGCTCCAGCATTCCTTCATGTAGAAGTCCCTCTTTGTTATGCGCCGGCGTTAAACAGCATACCGTCCCTTTGCCATAGGAATGAGTCCATCCGCCTATCGAGTGGCCGTCAACCGAATCCGATTGCAGAAACACGGTCGTCCTTGTCTCATCGCAAATAACAAAATAATGCTCATCCAAAATTTCAAACGATATTTCTTGGGAATGATCCGTTGGAAGTACCCCTCTGTAGCTCACCATTTGATGCTTGGACGGATGGTAATCGAAATACCCCCCTAGCATTTCAATAAATAGTGAATCCTGCGGATAAGAGGCGAGCCCTGAATGCCATGCCAGGAATCCCCCTCCCCCCTCAACGTAGCGGGAAATAGCTGCCGCTATCTCCTCGGTTAACCAGTGATGCACAGCCTCGTCTCGAGGATTGACCCGATCTTCCTTGAACAGGATCACAGCAGCAGGACCTGAATCCAATCGTTCCAGCAAATGATCAGCTGATATATATTCGATCTGATAGTGCCCACCCTCTATAACCGGATCAAGCGCCAAGCTCAAAGACTGTTGGATAATATCTTCAGAATGATAGTAATCTCCAACGATTGCATAAATAGTTTTCATCCGTTTATTTCCTCCATAGGCTTCAGGATATTAGATTGGCATCGGTTCACCTTTAAAATTAATGAAAAAATGCTCCGGATCGATGTCCTTTCTCAATTCCACAATATCGATTATACCCTGCGCGCTTTCGACCGGATCACCAGGAGCCTTCTCACCGCCCATGTCGGTCTTGATCCACCCCGGATGAAGCGCATAGACACGAATTCCTCTGCCCCTTACGTATTTTTTGAGCTGCTTGGAGAGCATGTTGATCGCTGTTTTGGAGATGGCATAAGGATAATCACCCCCATATGCATTCGACAGACTTCCCGCTTCTGATGAAATATTGATGATAGCGCGAGAGGGGCCATCCGGCACCAATGGCAGTAAATGCTTGATGACTCTCATCGGTCCGAACAAATTAATCTCAAAGCTCCGTGCTACATCCTCCATCTGCAGAGCCTCAATTGAAACTCCTCGGCCCAGCAGTATGCCTGCATTATTAATAATGGCATCGACTGCTTGCCCATCCGCTATTAGATTTCGCGCTAATTGCGCAACCGTCTCTTCACGGCATACATCCAGCTCTACGGCTTCGATCTGGCCGGGGAAGCGGCCGATGAGGTCCAGCAGCTTCCCTTCAGGCTTTGCAGAACGAATACCAGCTACAATAAAATGACCTCTTTGCGCAGCCTCTGCTGTGAGCTCATAACCAAGGCCGCGATTCGCTCCTGTAATGACAATTCTCATGATTGCCCCTCCAGATTCGGCATAATGGGAATATCCTTAGGCTCGCCTAGCTCCTGAAGTCCAAGCGTCACCCCAAGCTTGGCAATCGTATCAAAGTAGCTGTATCTCCCTTTTCCATATTCGCCCTTATGAGTCAATGGAAACCCTTTGCTTTCTACGAAATCGATATGCTGCTCAAAACCGGGAACGGTAAAGGTTATGAAATGAACGCCTTGCCCATACTGCTGCTTGAACTCGTTCCATGGACCCGGTTCATCATACGCTTCCAGCAATTCAACCGTCACGGGTCCCATCTGCATATTGGCCAGCTTGACACGACCGGGGATAAATGTGCCTCGATACCACGTATAGCCACTCTCCGTATGCTGCGGCACGCGGTTCAAATCAGGAACACGAATGATTGGCATCTCAGTACCGAACAATTCGCAATAATGCTTGACCGCCTCCTCAATGTTGTCTACAAGGATGCCTATCTTCATCAATTGATTATTTTCTATATGCTCCAAATTCCGACAGCTCCTTATTAGAAAGATGTTACTTCTTGTCGTTTTCCAACAGCTCTACAATGACCTTTAGCGGCTCGAAGGTATCGATATACGCATATCTGCCTCCGGTGTATTCACCTTTTTGCAGCAGAGGCATCTGGTTACGCTCCAGCGTCATAACTTTATCCTTCATACCCTCAATTCTGAATGCGATATGATGCGGACCCTCGCCATGCTCATCCAAATATTCGCGCCATGTGCTTGGGTGCTCATCAGGTTCAATAAGCTCCAATTGCAGCGAGCCCATTTTGAAAAAAGCCAGCTTCGCTCTCGCTTCTGAACGCTCGCCTCTATATTCCGTTTGTGCCGATTCTACAGCAGCGGTAAGCGCCCAGCCCGGATTATCCACTCCGAAAAAATCAGCGTAAGCCTGCGAGGTTTTCTCGATATCGTGAACCAAAATACCGATTTGCGTTATAAAATTAGTATCCAATAAGTTTTTTTCCATTTTTCATACTCCTTTGAATTGTATATTTAGCTTCATCAGCCTTTGTTACATGCAGCAAACATTAGCCCTTTACCGAGCCAAGCAGCATGCCTTGATTGAAATACTTTTGCAGGAAAGGATACACAACGAGCAGCGGAATCGCCGTGAACACCACGGCAGCCATTCGGACGGCCGGGCTAAATTCCAAGCCTTCGACTGCCGGGCCCATATTCTCACTCGGTTGAATAAGCATTTGACGAAGAAAAACTTGAAGCGGCATTTTTTCAGCAGAAGTCAGGTAAAGGATCGAGCCGAAATAGGAATTCCAGTAATCAACGGTATAAAAGAGCGTAAAGGTTGCCAGGACCGGCTTCGATAACGGAAGTACAATTTTCCACAGCAAGCCGAATTCAGAGCAGCCGTCAATCCGGGCAGATTCCTCTATTTCAGAAGGGAAATTTTGGAATGAGCTTCGAATAACGATCAAGTTAAACGGAGCGATAGCACCTGTAAGAAATAAGGACCAGTAAGAATCTAGCAGATTTAAGCCTCTTACAAGCAAATAGAGTGGTATAATGCCTCCACTGAACAGCATCGTAAACAACACCATGAAATTTAATAGCTTGCGCCCCTTCAACCAGGTTTTGGATAGGCCATATGCCATCAAGGTTGTGAGAGTCATACTGATTGTTGTGCCGCATATAGCGATAATTGTTGAGTTTTGGAAGGAGGTAAGAAAGTTCTGATTCACCATTAAATAAGCATAAGCGTTCGTTGTCCATACCTTCGGTATTAGGAAAAAGCCCCTTGTTAAAATTTCCTGCTTGGTTGCGAATGAGGCAAATACAACATATAGAAATGGAATCAAAACAATAATCAGGACGAGGATCAGCAGCATGTAAACTACCGTCTGGTATATAGGAGCTCTACCTCTGAAATCATGTGCTTTCATCTCAATAGACTCCTTCCTCTCCGAGTTTTTTGGCAATTCGATTCACAATGAGGATCAGACTTAATCCGATAACGGATTTGAAAAGTCCTACCGTCGTTGTGTAGCTAAAATCGCCTTGCAAAATCCCTATCCGGTATACATATGTGTCGAACACATCGGATAATTGCAGGTTCGTCGGATTTTGCATCAGGAGGATGTGCTCGAAGCTGGTATCCATCAAGTAGCCGACCCTGAGAATAAATAAAATAATGATTGTCGTTCGTAAGCCCGGTAAAGTAATATGCCACAGTTGTCTCCACCGGCTGGCACCATCGACAACAGCAGCTTCGTATAAGGTTGGATCAATGGACGCAAGTGCCGCGAAAAAGATAACTGCACTCCACCCGGCTTCTTTCCAAATACTTTGCGAAACATAAAGGAATCGGAAATAATCGCTGTTGGTAAGCAGCTCAATCGGGGCAAAGCCTGCATTTATTAACAGCTTATTGACACCACCCTCCTGCATTGAGAACAGAAGGATGGTGAGACTGACGACAATAACCCATGATAGAAAGTGGGGAACATACACAACGGTCTGTACGAATTTCCGAAACCATGCAGCCCTCGCTTCATTCAGCAATAAGGCTAAAACAATCGGCGCCGGGAAAAACAAAATTAAATTCATACAGCTAAGTAAAAGTGTATTTTGCAGCAATCTTACGAAATCCTGCTCCCCGAATAACCTGCGAAAGTTATCCAATCCCACCCAATCACTTTTCAGAAATCCGTCAAAAGGGTCAAACTGCTGAAAGGCTATGATTACGCCACCCATAGGAATGTATTTAAATACAATAAAGTAAAGCAACCCCGGAAAAATCATCAGGTATAGTGGAATTCCACGCTTCCAAGCTCGAGTATTCCTTTTCCTTACTGCCAATGAATGTACACTTTCCTCTTTCCCCTTTAGACTTATCGCCTTCATAAAGTATGTTCCTTTCCTATTTGGACAGCTTGAATTGTTCGTTCATTTCTTCAATAATCTTGTCACCGCCATCCTTTTTCCAAGCCTCTACTGCTGCATCTATAGCTTCAAGCGGCTTCTGTCCCATAATGATAGCTACCATCTCACCCATCAGCTTTTGATCCAATGAAGCTCCTGATTTCGTTGAGGTTTCTGAGAATAGCCCCGCACCTTTATCCTTGACCAAATATTTCTTGTTCTCTTCAAATAAGGCTTGAACCTTTTTCGGCTTTTCCTGATCTTCCCAAGGGCGGACAGTATTCAATGCATCGAAACGATGGAAGAACCAGAAGTTTATCAGCATAGGGCGATCCGTCTCGAAGGCAGGAAGCATTTCATACTTGTCACCGTTCTTCTTGAAGTGGATGCCCTCAACCCCGTAAGTGATAAGAGAGTGTCCCTCATCGGTTACCATATAGTCCATCAGCGCCATAATGCGTTCCTGCTTCTTCTTGTCAATTTTGGCATTAATGACAACCTTATTCGTAGTTGCATAGGTTGTATTTCCTTGAAGACCGGTAGGCCCCTTCGGCGGTGCCAGTTGGAGCACCTGAGCGGTAGGTACGACCTTCTGGAGATTCGGAAGACCGGTGTCATAAATATTCGTTCCGGGAACATCCGTAAAGCCTACCTTGTTGGCCTCGAATTTAAAATCGGGATCCTGTCCTTTATTAATTGCAAAGTCCTTGTCCAGTAGCCCATCTGCATACATTTTGCGTGTAAAACCTAAGAAATCCTTCAATTCCTTAAGCTGTGCCTGCCAAGGGACGATTCCACCGTTAACTTCCTTCCAGCCATTGGCCAGTCCAAAAGCAAATCGAATCGGGTCCGCGCCGCGTGTAAAGCTGCGGTTATTCGCAATCGCAAAGGAATAGCCCATCGTATCGTCTTTGCCATTTCCGTCCGGATCATTTTTCGTAAATGCTTTGGCCACTTCGTAAAATTCATCTATCGTCGTTGGCGGCTTCAAATTAAGCTTATCGAGCCAATCCTTACGAACGAGCAACGTTTCCCTGAATTCCGGGGTCCAGTTAGGCAGCGCATAGGTTTTACCCTTGGGGTTGCCTATAGCTAAAGTTTCTGCATCCATGGTTTTCACCAGATTGGGATATTTGCTCAGCATCGGCGCTATATCGAGAAACACTCCCTTATCACGCCATTTCAGAAATTCAGCGCTATTAATTCGGAATACGTCGGGAAATGAATTGGAAGCGGCCATAACACCCAATTTTTCCGTATAATTATCGGAGGGAACCCACTGAATTTTCAAATCGATATTAAGCTTCTTGTTTAATTCATCGATAACGGGATGCTTATCCGACCAAGCACCACCCTCATAGGCGATAGACATCATGTTAATACTTATCTTCTCACTTTGTGTGTCTGCAGCCTTCGAATCTGCAGGTGCAACTGTGGCAGGCTTCGCTCCTTGACCTCCTGAGCATCCTGCGATTAAGCCGGCTGTAATTGAAATGGCTGCAATTGTCCTCATCCGTTTACTCATTGGACATTCCCCCTTTGTAAATGTAAATCTCGCCTCTACAACATACGATAATATGTAAGCGAATACATTACCATATATTATGATTTCTTATCCAATATTGTCATTCTGCACAGGGATGTTTTCCAAGCTGCATATGCCCTTGTTCGTACTGGATTTCTCGCAATCCTTCAAGCATTCTGCTTCCATATATGTTAAATAGCGAAAAGCTGATGAGAAGGACCCAGCGTATTTACACTCCTTATGAGCATTTCTTATGATCCCTGTTCCAATCTTCTTATTTAGGAACTGATGAAATGGAACAAACAGCCGTCGTCCTGGTTGGAAAATCATGCGCAATTCCTATTATTCAAGATGAATAGGTATCCGAATAGAGACGACAGCTCCCCTGCTAGGAAAGGAGGTTAGCTGAACCCCGTAATGATTTCCATATTGCAATACAAGCCTCGCATGCACATTAGCAATACCAAGCGAATCCTGCTGCTGAGCCTCATTCTGCTCCAGAGAAGCTGAAATCCCCTCTAATTGCTGATTGATTCTCAGCAGTTCATTCTCCTCAATGCCGGGACCATTATCGGCTACTTCTATGATGAGATCCGAGCCTTCGTCATAGGCGCTTATAATGACCACTCCTTCCCCTCCTCTCGGCTCAATAGCATATTTCACCGCATTTTCCACAATGGGCTGGAGAATAAACTTTACGACACGGCAGCTGATAAATTTATCATTAATGAAAAAACGGCTTTGAAAATGCTTGGGAAACCGAACATGGATAATATCCAAATATTTGTGCAGCTGTCGAAGCTCATCCTCCAGCTTCACTTCCATATCGGTAAATTTGGCCGTATACCGGTATACATCCGATAAATTGCGCGCCATTCTTTCAATAACCGGCACCTTTTCAAGATACGCCATACTCGTAATAATCCCTAACGTATTGTAGAGCAAATGGGGATTAATCTGATTTTGCAATGCCTTGATCATGGTTTCCTTTTGTTTGAGCAATGCCTGCATTTCCTTCATCTGTAATCCCGAGTTGGTAACGATCAATTCATCCAAACGTTTGACCATCACATTAAAGCTGTGAAACAGCTGCTGCAGCTCATCTTGTCCCGGTACGGATTCGGTTTGTACGCTCAGGTCTCCTTTGGAAACTTGTCTCATTAAACCTCTAAGCGTCAAAATCGGATTGACGAAACGATTGGAGAGCAGCGGAACAACCAGAATGACAAGTAAAGTAATAATTCCCAACACCCATAGTGTGGAAAATCTTGCAGAGCTCAGCCCCACCGCCACCTCAGCAAACGGAACTAAAGATACGATCCGCCAGCCGGTAACAGGTGATCGTGAGCTGCCTATTAAATAGTCCTCGCCGCGAAACTGCTGGATGGAAGCTTCCGTGTTGTCCGGAATCCTAAGTGAAGCAAGCTCAGTCTGTGACATGGGAACCCCATTCCACTCTTCGTTCGGGTGGTAGACAATAGAATGGTTGTCGGACACAATGAAAAAGAACCCCGAGCCGCCGAGCTTGGAGCCTCTGAAGGATCTGTCGATTTCATGCAAGGAGATGTCCACTGCAAGGGTACCAATCAGCTCTATCGTCTCCTTATTATAGATAGGCATCAGCATAGACATGACAGGCCGACCATAAGCCCCTTCATATTTGGCCGTATGTGTAGGAAGAATCAAAACATCGGAGGATGCGGGAACCCCATACCAGGGCTCGTCTACAAACCGGTCCAGCTTACCGAAATATTGCGCCATTGAAACGATATGATTGGTTTTGGATATGAGAAACAAGCCCTGGATTTCCGAATAGTTCAGTACCAGGTATCTCCTCATTTCCTTCTCAACGTTTTGAATGTCCACATTCGTATAGCTTTGGCTAGTAAGCCATTCCTGCACAATATCATTTTGAATCAGCGAATGTGTAGATTGCTGGAGCTGCTGATAATAGTAATCCAAATGATAGTTCAACCTCGCTGTCGCTTCATTGGAAATTGTGAAAAACTCCTTTTCCGCCGCTCTGCTGTAATAGTAATTGGAAAAGAGCCCCAGCAGCAGCACAGAAAGCACACTCACACTGAGAAAAGCCAGTACCATCTTCATTTTAATCGATAGCTTCCTAAGCAATGTAGGGCTGATCATAGTCCAATTCTCTTTCTATATTCGATAGGAGTCATGGTCATTTCTGTTGTCATCCCCTTATAGTCTTGGTAATAGATACAATTAGTACTTCCCTTTATATTAGCGCAACTCTTATGAAATCTTTGTCGGAAATTGGCGGAAACAATTGTAACGTTATACTATTAGCTCTCAAAAGAAAAAAACTGCATAGAATTAGTTTCTACGCAGTTCGTGAATGAAGCACCAGGTGCTATATATTCAAATCCTTTAGAGCTCGACCCACAGCTTGAATGTTTGCCATCCGCATCTCGGCATATTCGCGTGAAAGCACGATACCTCCCGCTCCAGCTTCGAACGCTTTGTGGACGGCTTTATATACGGTATCCGGATTAGCCGGAACATGCTCGGCATTCCACAGCACATCAAAACCTATACCCGGATATACCGGTACCTTGCCCCCAACATTGGATACAAGCCGTTTCGTCAGCCTGTATACATAATCCTCGGTAAAGCCAGTAGTGTCAAGTTCATCGAGCTTAGGCTCTTTATTTTTATCCAGCCCCATAATGTCATAGAAGCCGGACAATAAATTTTCCAGCGGCAATTCACGTAGAAACGACCCGTGAACGCTATCCAGCAGCCATCTGCGTACTCGCGGAGCAGCGATATCGTGATAAGCGATAGGCTTAATAAAATCGCAGTAATTCGCCATCTCAGCATACTCCAGCTCAGCCAGCTGGAATAAATCATAGGTGCTTTGCTGGTGGTCGATGTGAATGCCGAACTGCGCGTCGGGATTAATAGCCTTCACCGTGCCGTAGAGCCGTTTGGTCTGCTCTTCCTTGGATGTATAAGCATCATACTCCCAAGCGAGAATTTCAGGATATTTCAGCAATATCCGCATCAGTGTTACGAAGACGCCGTCAATCGGGTTGACCGTTTTATTTCGGAGCCCGGTTATGTATTCATACAGCTTCCGGTACCCTTCAATAGCTCTCTCCGGGTTGATTCCTTTGGCCCGCGCGCGGGTGCAGCAATGCTCGCAGAAGCAGCTTGGAACCTCTCCATGCAATAACACACGCGACAGCGGCCCTGATCGTTCCGATCCGTACTGCAGGCCATCCAACGGATAGCTTTTGAACATATCCTCCACAGTGGACAGCCAAAAGTTGTTGTAATCCGGGTTATTAAAACATGTATTCGGATAAATGCGGCCATACACGTCAATGGACATAATTTTAGGCCAATTATCAATAAATTGCACCGGCCTGCGTTGATGAGGCTCAAGGATGCGAGCGTACAGCTTCATGCCCCGCTTGCGAATAGGTCCCTGCAGATCTTCAAGCACATCTCGGTCTGCATATTCCTCTGTGGCCGGATCCCTCTTATGACGCAGAAAGGTGCCTCCAAAATATTGCTCATGATGTTTAATCCACACTTTGGTCGTATTGCGGCTGCGTTCATCGCGAACGGGTACTCCGTGATCCGGCGCGAGTGCTTGAGCCGACCTGCCGTGCGCTCCATAATAGGAATGGGTCGAAACTATAATGGTGTTGACTCTCCCTTGCTCCTGAATAATATCAAGACAATGGTCCACTCCTTCGTCATATACGCTTTGTGGACCAAGTTGAATGCCGATAAAATGATCTGTCATAACCGCTTCCTCCTTATCTCCGATAATGTGAACTCTATATAAAATGAAAAGCTTCTGTCACGTTACGTTAAATCCAACAATTCAGCCGGGGTAAACTTGGTCATCCTGTCAATAGCCTCTGCAGTGATGCCGTGATCGGATAAATACTGAATATACTCCGTCAGCATCATGCTCCAGGAAGGAAGCTCTATCTGTCCCCCATCCGTGGCAATGATCGTTGACTCATAGCCTAACTCTTTTATGGCTTGCAGATTGACGGCCAGATTTGTTGTATACCTTCCTCCTCCTGCCGGTTGGGCATAGACACGCTCGAACCATACACCGTATTGCTCCAGCATTTTACGTTGGTCCTCCAGTGTCATCCCTACTGAATACGATTCGGGATGAGTAACAACAATTTTACGGACGCCCTGCTTACGCGCTTCCTCAACAACAACGAATATATCCGCCGCTGACAAATGACCCGTGCCTAGTATGCCGTTGTTCTCCGCAATAAGCTTCAGCACATCCTTTAACGGCGGGACTATCCTCCGGTTCACCACTGTATCTATCCCGCCGCTTTTCCCTTCCATCTGTCGGTGCCTTGCCGAATACACGGTTGGCAGCCAGACCGTTTTGGCCCCCAGTTGGAAGGCTGTTTCCACCGCGTGGGGATTAATGCCGCCTACTGGCGGATTTAGAGTAATGCTTCCAAACAACCGAACCTCCGGATGCTTTTGGTTAACGAGCTTGGCTCTATCCATGGTAGGCACCAAATGGGATTTGATGACAAGAGCACGCACTCCCAGCTTGACCGCCTGTTCGGCTAATTGAAAGTCGTCATGGGAGCGCGGCTTTACATCCGGCGCCGAATGGACATGCAAATCTATAATTCCATTCAGATCCACTTTATTCATTAAGAGTCCATCCTTATAAGCTTGTTAGGCAGGCTGACCATCGCGCCCCAGCTTCCCGATGTCAAAGCGGTCTTTCAGCTCTTCCACGCTCATATCGCCAACAAAAAATTCGCTTGCGGAAGCCAAATAACGGAAGCCGGTATGCAAAATATGCGCATAGCTGCTATGCGGTTCTGCCGCAAGTGCAGAACGTACATCATAATCCCGTGAACCGGAATCTTTGGCGCGAAGGCTTACAGCCAGCTTCAAGAGCGGTTCTTCTTTATCGTAAAATTCAGCGTCCGTAATGTAGCGGTCAACCTTGGCTAGGACAGGGTTAAGAATCGCGTCTCTGTACCTTTCAACCTCCAGTGTAAAGCGCTGTCTCTTGCGTTCAATAAAGTCGAACCAAGCATCCGTATCCCCGTTTACCGCTCCAGGGTGATGCATAGGCAAAAGAGAGTTTTGAATGATCATACGGTTCAGCTCCCTTGTTCCTAACACGTCAAACCGTTCATTCTCAGGACCGCTGTCCATCTGATCTTCGAATACCGACTTGGGATACAAGCCGTTTTCTTCCTTGGCATAATACAAATGATACATAAAAGCATCGTTATACACACTGCACTCCGACGGTGAATAATCGATGTTTTCCGCATGCCGGAGCGTTGAAGCGTCAAAGGAGCTGAAAACAGGCTTCATGCAGCGATCAGCGGCACGATGGCACAGCCATCCGAGCACATAGGTCAGCTTGCGTTGCTGAGCCTCGTCAAATTTGCCGCTGCGATATGCTTCCCGCAGCTCGCCCATCAGGGGGGCGGTAAATTTGTCCCCATAACGGGTCACGCTTGCAAGCCTTGCCAAGTTGTAATTCATTTGGCCAGCCTTCTTGAATTCGGAGCAAATGTCCGGTGAAACTTCCATAAAATTAAAACAATCTTCCATCGAGGAAAAATGCGTAATATTTTCTGACATCGTTTCCACTCCTCTCTGCTTTCGGTCAAATTTAAACAGCCGTTTCCTTGTAATTGGAGCTGATCTCCAATAATCGGTTAAATCCATTTCGTACGATTTGCCCATAAAGACTGGCAGGCTCAGTGCTAAGAGCCGAATGAACAGCCTGTGCTTCCACGCTCTGTCCTTTTCTAAGCTCCAGCAGCAGCTGCAGCAATGCGTCATCGCTTGAATAAAACGGAATCCCATCCACATTGCGGGTAAGCTCCGCCAGATCTGGGTGAACTGCCGCTGCCGCAAAAGCTTCAACATCCGGTCCAAAGTCACGATCCCACTTGCTGATCAGCTCGATCCATTCGTCAACGGAAGCTATATTGGCAATGAAGGTATGAAGCTCAATGGTGTTTCTTTGCCGCATCGAAGTAAACATGGCACGAATCGAGCTTGCTTGAGGCGTAGTATTCCCTGCGGTGATGTAATACAAGCTATACAGGAAAGCATCCGCATAAAGCGCCTTTTCTCCAAGCTTGCTCCCGGGATTCAACTCTTCGATCCCCCTTGATGCTGCCAGCCCGAGCCCTAATGCCAGCTTGGCCGACAGACGCTCATCCTCTGTTTGGCTTTGTAACACCTTCCGGCTGTAATCCAGTAAATCCTGCTCATTATTCGGGCTTGCTTCAGTCGCATCGCCCATTAGAAAAAAATGCGGCTCCTGCTTCACAGCCGCCTTGAACGCTGCATCGATTTCCCCGGATGCTTCCACAAGCTTCAGAATGTCGTTCAAAGCTTCGATCTTCACTAACGATACATTTAACAAAGCGTATTCCTCCCCATCCGTTGTGATTATTTAGGCATTTTGGCATAAAGCTCGTTCATTTCCTGAATGACCTTGTCACCGCCGGCCGATCTCCATTTTTTCATTTCATTATCCCAGCCTGCTTCATCAATCTCCCCAATAATAAACTTCACACGGGCATCCTCAAGAATTTGCTTCAGCTCGGTGCCTCTTTCGGTCAACGTTTTCGAAATCAAAGTGATGGCAGGATTCGTTACGACCTTGGAATTCATTTCTTGTTTAGCCGATATCCATGCCTGATCAACGGGATTCCGCTGGCCTTGAATGGAAGCTTGCAAGCCATCGACAATTTGAAGCTCATTACGACGGTTATTAACAACCGCATTGTTGGCTGCTTGCTCTGGAGTAACGGAGGCTTTGCCATCCTTTAACGAATAATGCTTGCCCTCAAGCCCCCATGTAAACATCGTTTGCATTTCCGGAGCCGACAATTTGTCAAAATAGCCGAGTACCTGCTTCAGCTCCGCTTCGCTTTTGATTGCGGATTTCGGGAAGAAGAAGTTGCCTGTATAACCGTTGGACATGAAGACGCGTTCACTCCCGGTAGTACTTTGCATTTTCACAAAGGTGTCCCACTGTGCTTTCGGGTCTGTAGTACCCGCCGAAATACCGATAATCATATCGGGATCACCAATCCGCACGCCAGCTTGCCCTTTTTGCAGCAGCTCATGAGCTTGAGTCCGGCTTTGCAGCGTAAATTCTTTATTCATTAGCCCTTCCTTATACAGCTTCCTGTAAAATTTCAAAGCCTCCAGATATCCTGGATGAAATTGCGCAGGCGACAGCTTGCCATCCTTCAGCTCCCATTCGTTAGGCGCTCCATGAATGGCCGCCACGTAGCCAAATCCGCGCAAAGCGCTCTCATCAACTAATCCGATTGTGTCATTTTTGCCATTTTTGTCCGGATCGTTTTGTGTAAACACTTTAATGACGTTGTAAAGCTCATCCGGTGTTTTAGGCTGGCTTAAGCCCAAGTTGTTCAGCCAATCTTTTCTTATGACGACTCCATCGCCGATCAGCGGGCGTGAACGGTATAGACTGTACAATTTGCCGTCAATTTTAACGCCTTCAAGCACCTCGGGGTATAAATACTTTTTCAAATTCGGAAATTCATTAATATACGGCCCGATTTCCCAGAACACACCCGCTCTGACTGCATTGATCAATGTCGTAGATTTGTTCTCAAATACCAGCAATGCCTTGGGCATATCGCCTGAAGCAATGATGGCGTTGATTTTCTCATGCACGTTACCGCCCGGAATCCAAGTAATCGCCAGCTTCGTATTGGTGAATTCCTCAATTTTCTTAACGAATTCATCGTCTTCTCCGGGCGGCTGGTTCTGGGTAAACTGGTTGACCATGGTCATCGTAAATTTCTCCTGCGCCGCTGTATTTCCAGCTGCAGAAGTTCCTGTTGCAGGCGCAGCGTTTTCAGATGAGCATGCAGCCAATACCGTGGAAATAAGAACAAGTGACGCTGTTACCGCCATACCTTTCCTTACTGCCGGATGATTTAATTTGTTCCCTGTCAAGCTTAAAACCCCCTGTCATTTTTGAATTTTCTTCCCTTTACTTAACAATACTGTGCAGCAGCCTGCTTCCTCTACCGGCAACTCCTATTCTAGGGAGAAGCTGCAGAATCAGTCTATAATCACTTAAGGCCAACCGTCCCCCAAACCGCACATAATCATAACAGACCGAATAGTTATCTTCGCAGCCGCCCGCTCTGCTGTATGCCATTAGCCGATGAAGCCTTTAATCACGGGCGGATTTCTTTTTTTTCTATATTCACCGGGTGTCACGCCCTCCATCTTGCGGAAATACCGGATAAAATTTTGCGGGTTATTGTACCTAAGCCGGTTGGCAATATCAACAATTTTCATATCCGTTTCCAGCAAATACTCCCGTGCTTTCTGCAGCCTATATCGGGATAAATAATCGCTGAAATTCGTATCCAGCTCTTTTCTTAATACCCGCTTCAAATAACTGGGGTGAACGTCGAGCCGATCAGCGCAAAGCTCCAGACTCAAATCGGTATCATATTCCTCACGGATGATATGGGCAAGCTCTTCGGCTACCTTGACATATTTAATTTCTCTACGGTTATTCAGCAGCTCTAGAATTTGCTCGATAACCTCATCGAGAAACCATTTCTTTAATTCCTCAGACGTTCGCAGATTAAACAGCTGGGTAAAAATCGAGCTTTCATGCTCAAGCAGATGCTTCGCGTTGATTCGCATATCCTGCACAACTTTCAGCACATCGATCAGAACTCTGGCCAAATAAACCTGCTGTTCACGGTAGCTCACCTGCTGGGACAGCAGCCAATCAAGAAATTTCGTGAAATTAAGTTCAACGGTTTGCTTATCTCCGATATTCAGAGCGTTAATTAGCTCCATTTCAATATGCCTGGGAAAGGCCGGCAAAGCACTGTCATCCTCATCCGGCTGCACATCCTTCAAATACAGAATGGATTCGTCGCCATATTTAATCCGGTAATGCAAAGCCTCCTGAGCCTCTTCATAGGCACGTGAAGTGTGGACGATCTGATGGTACGGCTTACTGATTCCGATGCTTACATGAACATTCAAATAGGCTTTCACCGTTTGCTGCACATGCTCGCAAATATGATACATTTCCCGTTTTATTTCATCTTCGTCTGTACTATCATGCTCGATAATGGCTGCCTGAAATTTATCAATCAGAACCGATTGAAAGCGGTTACCAGATGCAATCAGCTCTTTCACAATATTGTTAATAGCAAACATTAACAAATCCCGGTCTTTTTCCTGGAACCGGGTGTCGTTCAATGAGTCAATTTGAGTTGTGAAGACGCTTAGCATAGACCAATCCTCGGAGATCTGGAATGCCTTGCATTTTTCATGAGCCTCTTCATGACTTAACTCGCCTCTGAACAGCTTCTGCAGAAAAAAATCCTTTAATTGCAGGAGCTGGATATTTAACTGATCCTTCATTGAAAACTGCGAGGACCTCATGCTCAAAAATTGTTTACGGATCAGCTCCAATTCATCTCCTTGGTCATTGGGAACCGCTTCTGTCGCAAATTCATAAATTTGGGCAATTGGCCTGTACATTTTCCGTGACCCGAGCAGCGCAAGAACCACAATAAGCAGCAGCATAACCGCACCGATCACCAAAGCTATTGAGCCGATAGCCCGCGAATCTTTGGAAATTTGCGTAAACGGAGCAACGGATATATAAGTCCAGTTGTTATAAGAGGAACGAATATATGTAAAACCGACCTCCTGACCGTCCACATTCAACGTATTAAATCCGTTCTTGGTCGGCTGCTCTTTAATATTGCTGATCACCTCATCGCCGGATAACGTTTGTCCGATCCTAGTGACGTCTGAATGGGCGATAACGCGGTCTTGACTGTCGGTAATCATAAAGTTTCCCAGCTTATCGCTGTTTGCAACCATTGAATTTAACGCTTTGCTAGGAAACACTACGATGGCGAGTCCCGTTGGATTTGAAGAATATTGAGGGATTTTTTGAATCAGCAGCAGGCTGTCGCCGTCTCTTTGATTGCGGTTGACGCTTGTATTTGGCAATAGGCCTTGATTCAATACCCAGGCCGACGGGGTTTGGATGACATTCAGCAGCTCGTTATATTTACGTTCGTCATCAATTTGATCCAAATAATAAGTTCCTTCCCCATCGACAACCCAATTTTTCTCCAAATTAATCAGGTACACACGTTTAATTCCATATTCATAAAAGCTCATGGAGGAAACCGTCCGGTTCAGCTTCGTAAATAACGGGAACAAGGCTGGCTGTACCGGCGAATTCATCGCATTAAGCAGCTCCGTTGAATTCACATAATTAAGCATCGTGGATTCGACCGATTTCAGAATTTGCTCCGTATGGCTTTGCGACTGCTGAAGCAGCAGTCTGTTGCTTTCGAGCACTTTATCCTGAATCATGGATGAAGCTTTATGATATGAAAAAATTCCTTGAAAGATAACGGGTATCATCGCAAGGAATAAGCTGAACGCAAGCAGCTTAAAAAAATACGTTTTTCTTTTTTTCACTCTAATTCCTCCGTCCCCAAGTATTACCCCTTAACGGAACCAAGCAGTGCGCCTTTCGCAAAATGCTTTTGCAAAAATGGATAAACGAATAAGATAGGAAGCGTGCTGACGACAATCACGGCCATTTTAATAATTTGTGCGGGTGGAGCTGTGTTGGTATCGTTATACTGTGCGTCCCCGAAGCCGCCTTCGGAAACGATTACAATTTGTCTAAGCCAAACTTGTACAGGCCACAGCTTGGAGTCGTTAATATATAACACAGCCTGGATATAGGTGTTCCAATGCGTGACGGAATAAAATAATGCAAAAGTTGCCATTGCCGGTAAAGAAAGAGGTAATACGATTTTAAATAAAATGCCGAGATCATTGCAACCATCAATTTTCGCTGCTTCCTCCAATTCACCTGGCAAGTTCTGAAAAAAGTTTTTTAGAATGATTAAATTAAACGGACTGATCAAAGCGGGAATCATCAGCGACCACAACGAATTCAGCATGCCCATCTCTTTAACGACAAGGTAAGTCGGAATCATTCCGCCGTTAAACAGCATTGTAAACAAAACAACCAGCATCAAAAATCTTCGTCCATCCAAATCGCGCCGGGCCAGTGAAAAAGCCATAAACGAAGTGAAAATTAAATTGAGCAGCGTTCCTACTACGGTAATGTACACAGAGACGCCGATGCTGCGGATGATCAGATTGTTGCTGAATATATATTTGTAGCCTTCAAGTGAAAATTGGGTCGGAAACAGCACAAACGATTTGTTAAGCAGCTCCTCCTTGGCTGTAAAGGAAGCAGCAATGATATAGACAAAAGGAATAATGGCTACAACCGCAATCGCCAGCAGCAAAACGATGTTTATCATGTTAAAAATACGGCTGCCCCAGTGTTTATCTTCAAGCATCATCAGTACACCCCTTCTTCACCGAATTTTTTAGCCAGGGTGTTGGCCATGACAACAAGCACCAAACCGACCAATGATTTAAATAATCCAACCGCAGCGCTGTAGCTGAACTGTCCCTGACGAATCCCTGTCATATAAACGTAGGTATCATAGACATCCCCCACCTCGCGGTTTGCTGCATTCACCATAAGAAAAATCTGCTCGAAGCTTGTATCGAGAAATTGTCCCAGCCGCAAAATAAATAAAATAATAATAGTGCTGCGGATGCCTGGCAGCGTAATATGCCACATTTGCCGCCAACGGCCTGCCCCGTCCAATTTGGCTGATTCGTATAAGCTTACATCTACACTGGCTAACGCTGCCAGAAAAATAATGGTGCCCCAGCCGGTTTCCTTCCATATAACCTCAGCTGTGACCATTATAGGAAACCACGTTTTACTCAGCAAAAAGTTGATTTTCTCAAAACCGAGCTGAGCTGCAATTTGATTGATAACGCCTTCCTCCGTGCTGAAAAAAATGTATACGATACCGACAACCACAACCCAGGATACAAAATGCGGAACATAAATCAAGGTTTGTAAAAATCGTTTGTACAATTCGTTGCGCAGCTCATTGAGCATTAAGGCAATAACAATCGGCAGCGGAAAAAAGAACATAATATTTAAAACTGCCAAAACGGATGTATTTCTTAACAAAACCCAAAACTTTTCATCCGTAAAAAATCGTTCAAAATGCTCGAACCCTACCCAGTCGCTGCCGCTGATCCCGAGAAAGGGCTGGTAATTTTGAAAAGCAATGACAATTCCCCACATAGGCAAATATTTGAACAATAAAAAGTAAATCATTCCGGGCAACAGCAATATGTACAGCCACCTGTTTTTTAATATTCTGCTTAACAGCTCAGACCTTATTTTGGTGCCCGAAGCAACAACCTGATTCGTATGACCGGATACTAATGTCTTTCTCAACCTGCACGCCTCCCCATTTTCCCTCTGACTCCTTAAGGATAGGGCCCTCATTCAGTTGCAGTCTATAATCAATTCAGTCTTGCCGGCCTAAAAAGCGTAAAACCACGATAATCTTGACTGATGAATAATAATCCTTGGGGATCAAGCTTACAGATTCGCTTGCGTAGGGCTCGACCGACCGCCATGCAATGCCGCACGTGCTCCCGGTTTTGCTCCAAATCTCCAGCCCCCGCATCCCCAGACAAAATATAACGAGCTCAGCAATGTGATAGTTGCTGAGCTCGTTCGTTTGCTTGCTTCACCCTTTAACTGAGCCGATCATTACCCCTTTGGCAAAATGCTTTTGCAAAAAAGGATAGACAAGAAGAATCGGCACCATCGCGAGCACTATAGAAGCCATACGAATGGTTTCCTGTGGAATAACTCTGTCATCGTTCCCGCCGCCCGCTCCGCCAACGCCGTTAGAATCCGAATCGATTACCAACGATTTGATCAGCACCTGCAGCGTCCATTTCTTAGCGTCAGTCAAATAAATCAACGCATTGAAGTAGGTATTCCAGTAGGCAACCGCAAAAAATAAAGTGAAAGCGGCGATCGCCGGCATGGACAACGGAATGACAATGCGCCAGAAAACCGCGATATCGGAGCAGCCGTCAATATGAGCGGCATCCTCCAGCTCAGGAGGCAGCGATTCCAGAAAGCTCTTAATAACGATCAAGCTCCACGCGTTGGTTAACCCGGATAAAATTAAGGACCAGTGCGAATTTAAAAGCCCAAGCTCTTTAATCAGCAAATAATTGGGCAAAATGCCAGCGTTGAAAACCAGTGTAAATATGACCCCGCTTAGCATAAGATTTCGGCCTGGTACAGCTTTTTTGGTCAAGACGTAGGCAAAAGTAAACGATACAATCACACTAAGTACGGTCCCTATGCCCGTCACGAACACCGTGCTTTTCAAAGCATTAATAAAGCTGTTCGTTGACAGGATATACTTATAAGCCGACAATGACCATTTCTCCGGTAATAAGTAAAACTGCAGTGGTATATACACTTCCGGGTCCGTAAAGGAAACGCTGAACACATAAATAAATGGAAATACGCAAACCAAGGAAATGATTCCAAGCAGCGAGTAATTCACATAATCAAAAAGAGTCGCCCTTTTAGTCGCTACGAAACTCAATTTTTATTTCCCTCCCTAATAAATACCCTCTTGACCCATTTTTTTCACCGTATAATTCGACAGCAACACCAGGATCAAGCCAACAACCCCCTTGAACATGCCAACCGTCACACCAACGCTGGTCTTTCCCCCGAGGATTCCTATCGTATAAGCATAAGTATCAAACACCTGTGAAACGGAAGTAACCAACGGATTGTTCATTAACAGCACTTGCTCGAATCCGACATCCGCCATGTGACCAAGCCGCAATATCAATAAAATGATGATGGTCGGACGAATCGCCGGCAAAGTAATATGCCATATTTGCTTCATTCGTGACGCGCCGTCTATAACGGCTGCCTCGTACTGCTGGGGATCAACGCCAGCCATGGCCGCCAAAAAAATAATCGTCCCCCAGCCCGCTTCCTTCCACATGCTTTGTGCGGTGAGCAAGGCCCAATAATAGTCAGGAGTAGACAAAAATGAGACCGTCTCATAGCCCATACCCGAAATAATTTTATTCACAATGCCCACGTCCGTGGAAAGCATGAAGAAGGTCATACTGGCTACGACAACCCACGATAAAAAGTGAGGCAGGTATACAATCGATTGATTAATTCTTTTGAACACCTCGTGTCTCACTTCATTAAGCATTACAGCCAAAATAATAGGTAAAGGAAACATAAAAATGATCCCGAAAATATTAATGGCAAACGTGTTTCTTAGCATGCTGTAGAAAACTTGACTGGAGAACAATTCGGTGAAATTCGTGAAGCCAACCCATTGGCTATCCCAGAGCCCTTTATACGGGTTATATTCTTTGAACGCGATCAATAACCCCCATAAAGGAGCAAATTTAAACACTAGAAAATATAAAATGCCCGGTAAAGCCAACACATACATCCATTTTTGCTGCAGCATGGCCCGCCAGAGGCGGGGGCGCATTTGTTGTTGATTTTTCTTGATAGCCGTTAGCATAATAAACACCCCGTAAACGCTTTTAGTTTCATTGGCTGATCCGGTACTCCGCATTGGTAAGCCACTCCGGCCGAACCGTTATTCCCCACCCGGGTCCTTCCGGGACCTGCACCTTGCCGTCATGCACTTCCAAAGGCTGAGTAAAAAGGTCATGCGTCCACGCATCATCCTCAATTGTATATTCCATGAAGGTTCCCGCATTCGGTATGGCTGCAACCATGTGAAGCGTAAACACGGTAAGCATGGATAAATTAGCTGCATGCGGTGTGCAGGTCATTCCAACGGCTTCCGCCATTCGGGCCACTTCAAGCGCACGGCTTAAGCCTCCCACATAACAGATGTCAGGCTGAACGATATCCACGGCACGCATTTGGATCATTCTTCTAAACTGGGACAAGTCTGTATCTTGTTCACCACCGGTTACCGGAATGTCGAGCGCGTCCGCCACCTGTTGGGTCCATTCCAATTCCATATAAGGGCAAGGCTCTTCAAAGTGGCACACCCCATATTGGGCCAGCATATGCCCTGTTTCGATCGCTTTCTGAGGCGTAAATCCGCTGTTGGCATCGACATAGAGCAGCGTATCGTCTCCAATCGCAGCGCGGACTGCTCGTACCACCTCTTCGGTACGGCCCGGGTAGACATCCGTATCGTTACCGAAGTTGTTTCCTATGCGGATTTTAAAAGCACGGAATCCGCTAGTCTCTTTTAGACGCTTAATCCGCTCTGCTTCCTCTTGAGGCGAGATGTTGCGTTTCATGCTGGAGCCGTAAACCTCCACCATACGCGGCTTTCCGCCTAATAGCTCGCTAACACTTTTTCCCAACCGTTTCCCTTTCAAATCCCATAATGCGGTATCCAATCCGCCTAACGCCCTGCAAATGTAAGAGCCTGGAAATTTATGCTCCTCTCGGATGCAGACGGCGGCCAAGGCCTCAATCTCGTTAGCAGCGGCTCCAAGTGCATGAGCTGCCAGCTGTTGGTGCAAAACTAGTGCAGATATATTGGCATGATAGGGTGCGATTTGTCCGTAGCCCTGCAGTCCATCCTCCGTTGTGACACGAACAACCGACAGCTGCTTGGTCGTAAAGGTCTCGATACTTTTAATTTGCATAATTTGCTCCTTCGTCTCCATTGTTTATTTGGCTTTCAGTAATAGCATTGCTGCACGGGCTCTTAACCCTCTATGAGCTGCGGCCTATCGGAACTGTGCTCTGAAATTTCCCGGAGTTAACTGAACATGTCGTTGAAAAATCCGTATAAAATTCCTTTCCGAATAACCGATTGCCGTTGCAATCTCACTGATGCTCTGATCCGAGTCCTTTAACAGCCGTTTAGCCTCATCAATTTTGCTTTCCACGACATATTCCAGGAAGTTTTTACCCATTCTTTTTTTAAACAGCCGGCTTAAATAGGAAGGACTAACCCCAACAATTTCGGCGCATTGTACCAAGGACAGGTCACTCCCGCAATTTTCCTTAATATATTTACAAATATGCTGAATGGCGGTATCGCTCGTAGCTTCCCGGTCGTTATGGGTTAACCATAAATAAAGAGGGAACAACGTCTCTTCAAACCAATCGTAAATCTCCTTGGAGGTTTGTTTGCTTCTCAATTGTCCGAACAAATTATGTTCCATAACGTCGCCTGCATGCGCTCCTTGCTTTTCCAGAGACATGATGAGCGATGATAATAAGATGTGATAGCTTTGGTAAATAAACACATACGATTGGGAGCTTTGCAATATTTCTGCAAACCGTTTGAAGTTATCAACAGCAAAAGGAATATCCTCCTGAGCAAGAGAATCTATTATGGCAGCTTCCAGCTCCAACGGATAACTAAACAGCGTCTGCTTCTTGACATGCTCTGTATCTTCAATAAACAGCACTTGCTCCGAGTCACGAAAAATCCTGTAGTTCAGAGCTGTTTCCGCTTCTTTATACGACACAGGAACATCTGCAGCGTGTGCGTAGAACCGACCGATTCCAACGGCTACATCAAAGGATAAATAGCTTTTGAATGCTTCAATGATTTCGTCGACATATTCCACGGTCCGGTCGAGCATTGTGTTTTGCACCGCATCAGGCTTGAATTGAAGAATTGCTACACCACGTCCCTGATATGGAATGGCATAACCTTTAAGGGAATGATTACGCAGAATTTCCTGCATAACGTTAGCAAGTGAAAAGGCGACAATCCCCTTCTCCTCCGGCAAAAACCGCTTCTCTTTGTAAATATTTTCGGCTTCCACGATCAAGACGACGTTAGTGAAAGTCACTTCCATACCGTATGTCCTGCAATCCTCCACTAGTGTCCCATTTCTTGTATAATCACCGCTCAGAAGCTGAAAAAGGAACTTTTCCCGTAAAGAAGGCTCGATATTTTCCATATACATACCCAGCTTCTCGGTTTCCTTACTTAAGTAATCCAAAGACTCCTTAATGATGTCGAGTTCATTCTCCTTGTATTCCATACCATCAACACTCAAAGAACGGCTGTGATTAATCAATTGTTCAATGGGAGTATAGGCTCTCTTGGAAGTGAAATAAGTCAGAATGATACCGACTCCTACAAATACGATCAGGATAAGCACCATCATTCTGCGTATCCAGCCTAATTGCTCCGTAATAGCTTGCTCTGGAATAATAGAAACATATGTTCGAGCGAATACATTTTTAACATATCTATATTGGGCTGGCTTACCGTCCATGCCCTCCTCTACAAAATGGCCAATGCTTTGATCCGACCTTTTTATTAGCTCTATTCCCTTTAATCCGGCAGTCTCATGTATAAGATCAACATCCGGCTGCCGCTCTGCTGCAAAGGGGCCATGCAATTTCACAATAGTCAGTTCTTGATCGCCTGTAAGAATAACGGTGTCCGTTTCAAGAAATTTGCTAAGCAAAGACGTCTCAACCTCAAAGCCTAATACCCCCTCGGGCCCTTTGGTGCCGATTAACGGAAGCAGTCTTGCAAATGTAATATAACCATCTCTTCCGCTAATTTGGAGCCATTGAGTAGGAAGCTTGCTTCGCAAGAGCAGGTCTATATCATCCTTATATTTATAGTCAGACTTCGTTACGGGACCATAATCATTGGATAGAACCACATCTCCTGAGCTGTTATACAAAAAGATATCATTAATAAAGCTGTTCGAGTTTTTGGCCAGAGCTATTTTATTCATAATTTGAATATTGCGGATGACATTCTCGCTTGAAGAACGGGTATAAGCTTCTTGCAGCATCGGATCTTTGGCTAACTGGAGAGAGGCCTGCTCGATTTCTTGTAAAACCATTTCGGCACGATCCTTCATAATGGTCAAGGACGAATCGCTTTCGGACCCGATGCTTTTCTCCATGCGGTCCATTGAAAGCTGGTAGTAAACCATGCTTATCAAAATAACGGGAATACACACAGAGATACAGCCCAGCCAGATCAGCTTGTATAAATACTTCCTAGGATTCGTCAGCCGTTCGATGCCTAAATATTTCAATATATACTTGCTCCAGCTCCAGTTAGCCATAAATCCTCCTGTTATTGGACAAAAGATCAAGCTGGCGCCGCGGGTCTAAGGATGTCATCCCCTCAGATTCACGGCATCCAATTAGACATTCATTTAACTGCCAAACTTCTCTTTATAATCCTTGTTAAATTCCTGATAAGCTTTCTTGAAGTCATCATTGCTGTTTAACTTATCGACATAAGCTTTGTACTCATCCATCGATATTTGCCCTACAATGGCTTTAACAACCATCGACTGCCATTCACTTGTATATTTCGGCCAGACGGAAGTCCAAGTATTCGAGTTAATGATCGAGAAGAAGTCAAATTTGCCGACTTTACTATATTCCTCCACTGACTTTGATTTGGCGTCGTTATACGCTTTCGGTGCGGCTGGGTTGATTACCTTCATCTTGTTGTTATAGGCAAGCGGGAAAATGGCGCCCGTACCGTTGGCAGTTACTTGTTTTTTGCCAATTTCCGTGAGCTGCTGCTGACCGTCGACCATCGTATAATCGACTCCCTCTATACCATAGTAGTTATAATCGGTCTGTTCCATCGTTGTTGTTCTCTCGAAAAAGTCCAGAATTTGCTTTACTTTCTCCTGCGGCACTTTTTTGGAAATATAGAAAGCGCCGGAAAAAGGTATCGCCAGTTGAACGCTTACTCCGCCTGGCCCTTTCATCGGCGGCAGAGAGATGACCTCCGCACCAGGCTGTACTTTCTTAATGCTTTGCTCAAACGTATAATCCCGCCAAATATTACGGGCATAGGATGCAGCGCGGCCGGTACTGTACATTTCTTCCGCTTGCGTCTGTTTGATTGCCGAAAAATCTTTAGCCAATATGCCATCCGCATACAGCTGGCGGAAATAAGCTACCATATCGGTATAATTAGGCGTAAGCAGCTTATTGATCAGACCTCCGTCTTTGTCATAAACCGCGTCCAATCCCCCAAAGGCTGATAAGAAGCTGCCATCGCCGTCAGCAAGAATGAAGCCTTGGCCGATAAGACCTACCGTGTCCTTCTTCCCATTCCCGTCCGGGTCATTGTTAACAATGGCTTTAAGTGCAGCTGTGTACTCATCCAATGTTTTGGGAATGGGCAGATTGAGCTTATCCAGCCAATCCTTCCGCATTTTAATACTCAAGTCGATTTGCGGACGGTTTCTCGGCACGCCATAAATTCCACCCTCGGACCTCATGTATTTCCATACTTCCTTATAGCTGTTATTTTTCAAATTCGGATACTTGCTGAAGTCGCCAAGCAGAGGGTTCAAATCCCAGAAGGCACCCTGCTTTACAGCGTTTTGCAGAGTAGGGCGTGTAATGCTATTGGCCACAATAACCTCCGGAATGTTTCCTGAAGCCAGCACCAGATCAAATTTAGTATCATAATCGCCGGATGGAATCCAGTCAATATCCAATTGGACTTTGTTATCCTTTTGAAATTTCGTCCAATATTCATCATTCATATCCGGAATATCGGCATACGACGGAACCATGAATTTAACCTTAAGATCAGAAGCTGGTTCAGGAGTTTTTCCTGCTTGCGGCTGTTGACTTCCTCCACTGCATCCGGCGACAACCCCCATTGAAAGCGCCATTAACATAGTCATGCTGAAAACTTTACTAGATAAAACCTTCATAGTGACCTCCCCATATCTTGTTATTGAATCGGTACGCCAATCCTTCTCATTTTCAAATGGCAGGCAACGATTTCAGGCTTTATCATAGTCGTATCCCCGACTGCATGTAAGTGACAGTTCTTGAACTGTGTTGAAAATCGGCTTAAAACCAAGAATAAACGACATTAAAAGAGTAAAAAGCTGGTAAAACCTTAAACAACACGGCAGTGCTTCATCCACGGAAGTGAAGGGTAATACGGAAGCAATTGTTAAACCTTAATCAACACACCAGTACTGCTTTCACGGAAGTGAAGAGTAATGCGGAAGTAATTGTTCCTTTATCACCTGAAAAGCCCAAAAATCAGAGTGATAAGGGAACAGCCCGTTCCGTTATTGCTCTGATTTGTGCATAAATGCTCCAATTCGGCCAACATAACGGAATTCCCACTTCCGCTATCGCCCCAGATTGGCGGCGGCAGATGGAATAGCGGAACTCTCCGTTCCGTACAAAATCCTCCAGGGCTCATCGCCGCTATCCATATAACAATCCGCTTTGTCTTGCGGGATAAATAGGTTACCCTCCCTCGGCAAGCTTATATTAGAAAGGGCAACTCGCTTTAGTGCTATAAAGTACTTAAACTTTCTTGTATGTTAAAAGAATCCTCAGTTCATGAGGATCCTAGCGTGGCTTATAGTCCAATTCTCTTTCTATACTCGACAGGAGTTATAGTCACCATTTGCTTGAAAATACGGTTAAAATACGGCAGAGAGGAATAGCCAATCATATCGGCAATCTCATAAATTTTTAAATCCGGTTCTTTCAGAAGCTCCTTAGCCTTTGTGATCCGAATCATATTTAAATAGTTTAAACAAGTTTGGCCCGTTGTTTTTTTGAAAAGCATACTAAAATGGGATACGCTCATATGAGCAATATCAGCCATCTTGGCCAGAGAGAAATTTTCAAAGTAATGAACATCAATATGATCCCGAACTCTCTTGATCGCAGAATTGACATGCTGATTCGAATATTGCGGATAAACAAGCAGCCATTCATCCATCAGATCTGCAAAATGCTTATGGATTCCTGCTTCATCCTCAGCCGTCAATGGTATAAAGACATGGCGCTGATCATACGCCTGAAGCAGCCCGTTAAGCTTCGCCGACAAAATTGCAAGCAAGCTTTTACGCATTCCTGGCGTGGTAACTCTCAGACTCAAGATGGAAGCTAAGAGAGCTTTGATCTCGGCAAGAACATTCGATTGACTCATTTCGGACATATGCTCCACAAATCTTTGTATATGTAAAACACCCTCGTGTATTTCCTTCATTCCCTCTAATTTCTTAACCGACCTTTTTAGAGCGGCATGCAGCTCCTCTTCATCAACCGGCTTCAACAAGTATTCGGTAATACCAAAGCGCATCACCTGTTTGGCATATTGGAAATTATCGTATCCGCTTACAACAATGGTGACCAAGGGCAGATTAGCCTGATAGATTTGCTCGCTTAACCATATCCCATTTTTATGCGGCATCATAATATCTGTGATCACAATACTCGGCCAATGCTCTTGAATGAAATCCCATGCTTCCTCCCCATTGCTAACCTCGCCTGCAACGGTAAAATGAGGGGTCAGCCTATCGACCATTTCCGCAACAGCATCACGAATCCATAGCTCATCCTCTGCCACCAGCACTTGAAACATAGTCAACCCCCTACCCTATGGTTTTACTCATGGATAAATGTTAACAACTCTACCTATTATCTTAACATTAACTTGGTTTTTGCAGGTGAATATCGTTTAATTTTAACTGAAAATAGAGGTAAGATGCACTATTCTCTTAAAAATAAAACATCCCGTCCCACTGAAAATCGCGGCTCGGGATGTTTTTTAGTTTCAAGTTATTATTATTCATATTTTATCTTAGATAGGGTAATATTCTCTTTACTTCATTGTTATCCAAAAGCTCATTAATAGAAATCCATCTTACTTCCTTCAATTCCTGTTCCTCGTGAATCCGTTCAGGATCATATCCTAATTGTAAGTCACCTTCTAAAACAGTACCCAAATAGCAATAATACATTCCTTGTATTCTCTCGTTATAAAGTTGCAGTAGGGGCTTTGTTATTTCGACTTTTAATCCCGTGGCTGCTTGTTCAGATGTTTCTCCTTCTTCAATGCTTCCTCCGGGAAATGTCCATATCTCTTCGCCTTTATACAGCTGCCTTACCATTAATAGTTGATCATTCTTTATGATTGCTACGCTGCTTCGGGTACCCACAAACCTTCTCCCCATCCTTTGTTAAATTACCCACTTGTCCCTTCATATAGATTTGGTCATTTTTATTCCTGCAATTTCGTTATTGTCAAAGTCAGTTACGCATTTAATTTCATAAGGCTTGAATCCCAGCTTGTTGTAAAGCAATAGAGCTTTGGTATTTACATTGTGACAAACTAACCGGAGTTCCTTTGCTTGTAGTTCATTTTTAGCCCTTTCCAATAATGCATTTACTAAATATCGCCCTGCGCCGCGCCCTCTAAATTTTGAACTTATAATTACATTTCCTAACCAATAATGATCCTCTTCGATATACAAATTACTATATCCAACAATTTCCTTGTCATATTCAATTACCGTGGGTAAATAACGCGTCTTGGAAACTTCAAATAATTGTAGTGGGTTTAAAGGAAATGTTCCTTTCGGATACATATAAAATGATTCTGCACGATTCTCAGGAAAAGCAGCAATGACGTCTAAATCTTCCTTTTTTAAGTCTCTATAACTAAACACAAAATCGCCCTTTCTGTATGGAGTTTTTGGCGGTACTTTAACAGCATGAAGTCTGATTGATCTCAAAATTTATATTCTATGTTTTATTGGAATTACTAATTTAAGTGCAGACCATGTCTCATCTACAGCACAAACTTTAACATCCACCAATTCGTTATTTAAGGCTGTATTTCTTATCACATCTTCATTAATATCTGTTGGGATCTTGGAGGATTTCTTTGGCCAAGAGATCCACAGCATACCATTCTGCTTCATTTGGCTTTTAATTTCCAGATGCTTTTCATATTCAGACTTGGATTTCACAAAAATATGTATAAAGTCTATTTGTTCTTCAGTCTGCTCCACTTTCTCAATAGTCGAAGGCAAAGTTCCGAGAAGCTCCCAATAATTATTCGGTTCGTTCACTACACAAATTGTACATCCTTCTTTAATTCCAAGCTTTTTGATAAGCGGAGTTCCTGAATATCCTGCATTCATAAATATCCTCACCTTCAAATTGTTTTTTTCCTTAATGGATGTAGCATATAACTTTTTTATATTCCTGATGCCTTACGGACTTAAGCTCGTTTCTTAAAGCTATCCATTATTGAAGTTATTAGATTTCTTTGATTATCTCTTTAGGGTCATCAATCTTTTTATAGTTACTTTCTACATACGTATTGAACCATATAGCATGATAAACTCGTAAACCTGCATCATTGGCTCCGTCCAGCTCATTTGAACCGCCATCTCCAACAAAAATGGTTTCTTCCGGCGTCACTGACAAGCCTTCACACGCTAGCTGGTATATTCTCACATCAGGCTTGGCTATCCCAACTTCATACGAAAAAACTATTTTGTCAAAATACTGAGCCAGCATACTTCCATGCCAAAATCTAACTTCCTCTTCCGTGCAATTGCTAATTAGACCTATCTTAATGTTATTATTTCGAATATACTCTAATAGCTCAATTATGTCCGAACGAATATTAAGGAATGGAATCATCTTCTCTTGAATTCTTTCCTGATACAAATATTGAACGGCTTCATCGTTATATTGCAAGTTTCGATTCTCCAAAATATCCTTTAGAACCGCGGGATAATCCGAAAAAAAACCTGTCATTCTCTTCTGCTGACGACTACCCCATTCTTTCTTAAACTCTTCTGCAGCAAACCCTAATAATTCCATATAATTATATGACCGATTTGATATTCTTCTTCCGTCTGAAAACTCAGTTATTAACGTTTCAAATAAATCAAAGAAGATAGCTTTGGTCTTCAGTTATATCAGCTCCTTGAATTGGTCTGGCCCTAAGACTTAAAATCCCTTCGGCCGAGTTCGGTTCTCTGATCTACTTGCGAATAATGTCTTCAAATGATTCCAAATAATATCCCCAGTCAGTCTGTTCATTCTCATATTGCCATAGTAGCTCTTTAAAAGTTACTACAGAATTCCCAAAACGAGTAAATAACAGGTCCTTTATATCATTAAAATTCTTACCTTCATGCAATAAATCATCTATACAATACTCATCAGGAACATATATACCTTCACCTAATATCGGATATAATTGAAAACATAAATTTCTTATAGATTCTCGTAAATCTGAGTCTGATAAAAATTTCTTCCAACGGACTGTATGATACAATTGACATAAATGTTTTCCAAAATATAGAGTAAAGTCCCCTCCACCTTCTAATATCAAATATTGTTCTTTGTTAAACTGTTCCAGTAAACTACTATATTCTTCGTAATGCGTCCAACTCCATTTCAACTTTTTATTTGCAGTAAGCCCCTTTTATATGAACTGCATATATTTCCTCTAACTTGTGAATTTCGTACAATCCAGTTTTATGTATGTATTCGCGAATTTTATGTTAATTCCTTTTTATGGATAAAGCTTATACTCCGTAATAGGTATTGGATCATGGGGCTGTCCAAAAAGCCTTTTTGGAGGTGCTTTTTTGGCTTTGCATGGCAGATTAGGGAGCCCTCTCAAATATCAGGAAAATGTCAGGTTAATTTCTCTGAAAATTGGGTTTCTAGCCCGATAACTGGAATTTCTCAGGCTGTCGAGAAAGTCTCGGCAGTCTTTTTTTTCTTTAATACAATTCACCAATTCACCGCGTTAATTTGATATAATATAGTAAATAAGTTGGAAAGTGGTGA
>NZ_JBHTGY010000004.1:0-648 GCF_042676305.1 Paenibacillus sp. GCM10027630
TAATTTCGATTCAAATGAATCGAGTTACTTGGATTATGTGCGATCCGAAGATCGACACACGTTGCTCTATGCTTTGTTTCGGTATCTAGTTTTCAAGGAACAATCTTATTTAAAGATATGGTGGAGCCAAGCGGGATCGAACCGCTGACCTCCTGCTTGCAAGGCAGGCGCTCTCCCAGCTGAGCTATGGCCCCATAGTAGGATATGCAATTGGTGGGCCCTAGTGGACTCGAACCACCGACCTCACCCTTATCAGGGGTGCGCTCTAACCAGCTGAGCTAAGGGCCCTCATATTCATTTGCAGAAGCATTAAGCTTCCTTCACCCTTAAAAGGGTTCGCTTGGCAACGTCCTACTCTCCCAAGACCCTGCGGTCTAAGTACCATTGGCGCTGGAGGGCTTAACGGTCGTGTTCGAGATGGGAACGCGTGGTTCCCCTCCGCCATCATCACCAAANGAGTTATCGGTCTCCTGAAAGTAGTCATAATGCGCTGAAACGTATTATGTCACTTTTTGGGGATCCTATTACCCTCTCAAAACTGACCAACGAGTGAGTGTTGTTGTATTGCATATTTGTCCGATGACCTACAGTCACCATGGACTCCATAGAAAGGAGGTGATCCAGCCGCACCTTCCGATACGGCTACCT
>NZ_JBHTGY010000005.1:0-654 GCF_042676305.1 Paenibacillus sp. GCM10027630
TTCGATTCAAATGAATCGAGTTACTTGGATTATGTGCGATCCGAAGATCGACACACGTTGCTCTATGCTTTGTTTGTTTCGGTATCTAGTTTTCAAGGAACAATCTTATTTAAAAATATGGTGGAGCCAAGCGGGATCGAACCGCTGACCTCCTGCTTGCAAGGCAGGCGCTCTCCCAGCTGAGCTATGGCCCCATAGTAGGATATGCAATTGGTGGGCCCTAGTGGACTCGAACCACCGACCTCACCCTTATCAGGGGTGCGCTCTAACCAGCTGAGCTAAGGGCCCTCATATTCATTTGCAGAAGCATTAAGCTTCCTTCACCCTTAAAAGGGTTCGCTTGGCAACGTCCTACTCTCCCAAGACCCTGCGGTCTAAGTACCATTGGCGCTGGAGGGCTTAACGGTCGTGTTCGAGATGGGAACGCGTGGTTCCCCTCCGCCATCANATATTGAGATAGAGTTATCGGTCTCTCCTGAAAGTAGTTATAATACGCTTCAGCGTATCACATTACTTTCGGTGAGGTCCGTTTACCCTCTCAAAACTGACCAACGAGTGAGTGTTGTTGTATTGCATATTTGTCCGGTGACCTACAGTCACCATGGACTCCATAGAAAGGAGGTGATCCAGCCGCACCTTCCGATACGGCTACCT
>NZ_JBHTGY010000006.1:0-152171 GCF_042676305.1 Paenibacillus sp. GCM10027630
TTCCGACGCTTCTGATAGCTGTTTTCTTTTTCCTTCTCTTGTAGCCATTTGTAGTAACCACTCCGGGATATTTCAAGAACGTTGCACATCTTCTCCAGTCGAAACACGGAGCGGTACTCTTCGACAAACTGGAACCTTAGTTCCTTTCTTTGCTGAAGATGTGCATGGCCTTTTTTAGAATGGCGATCTCTTCCTTGAGATCCTCAATCTCGGTTGCCTGCTCTTGGATTTGATGATCTTTCTGACGAATGGCTTCCCGATCTACAAGCGGTTCATTTTCAAACTTGCGATGTTTCCCCAACCACTGATGTAACGTTCCTGCTGGGATGTTTAACTCTTCTGCAATCTGCGGCACGCTCTTTGTCTGTTCTTGAATGTACTTTACTGTCTTTTCTTTAAACTCATCACTGAACCTCTGTCTCATCTCTCCCACNGTAGTTTTCGATTTTCGATAGTTGTAGAGAAATATAATAATAGAGAAGTATATTAAAAGGAAATCCTCCCGCTAATCTGACCTGAATATCGATAAAGATCAATATAACTGGAAAATGTGCATCTAAATTGGATGGCTTTTGGCACATTGAACAGTATGTTGGAATTTAACGGGAGGATTTCCATCTAAAGTATAGAAAATGCCGCTTAGTGGAATAAATAACGGGACATTTTCCTGCTAATCGGTAATCGGTGACCTCGTCCCTATATTTCTGCTGACAATGGGCAAGAAGTAGCTTGTACTGTGTGGGGTTTGATCGACCGCCGTGTTACGCCCCAACGCAAAACTCGGGATCCGCGCCCGTTGGGGAGCAAGGCCCGCTGAGGATTCGCGTGCGTTAGGAGCAAGGCCCGCTGAGGATCCGCGCGGGTTGGGGAGCAAGGCCCGCTCGGGATCCATGCGGGTTGGAAGCTAGGCCCCCGCTCAAGATCCGAGCCCGTTGGTGAGCAAGGCCCGTTCAGGATCTGCGCGGGTTGGGGAGCAAGGCCCGCCAGGGATCTGCGCAAGTTGGAGCGATAGGCCTCTCTCGGGATCGGGGGATGATTGATGGACTTGGTGGGATGACGCTGCCTGCTAACGGTCTAATCGTAAAGTTAGGATGCCTCTCAACGCGATTACGCTGGAATTTGTTGATGAATTAGAAGAAAAACAAACTGTTGAGACTAGGATTACTTTCTCAACAGCTTGTTTCTCAACAGTTTGGACCGTCAGGATGTGTGATACCTGACGGTTTTTTTTTTTTTTTTTTTTTTTTTTTTTTTTTTTTTTTTTTTTTTTTTTTTTTTTTTTTTTTTTTTTTTTTTTTTTTTTTTTTTTTTTTTTTTTTTTTTTTTTTTTTTTTTTTTTTTTTTTTTTTTTTTTTTTTTTTTTTTTTTTTTTTTTTTTTTTTTTTTTTTTTTTTTTTTTTTTTTTTTTTTTTTTTTTTTTTTTTTTTTTTTTTTTTTTTTTTTTTTTTTTTTTTTTTTTTTTTTTTTTTTTTTTTTTTTTTTTTTTTTTTTTTTTTTTTTTTTTTTTTTTTTTTTTTTTTTTTTTTTTTTTTTTTTTTTTTTTTTTTTTTTTTTTTTTTTTTTTTTTTTTTTTTTTTTTTTTTTTTTTTTTTTTTTTTTTTTTTTTTTTTTTTTTTTTTTTTTTTTTTTTTTTTTTTTTTTTTTTTTTTTTTTTTTTTTTTTTTTTTTTTTTTTTTTTTTTTTTTTTTTTTTTTTTTTTTTTTTTTTTTTTTTTTTTTTTTTTTTTTTTTTTTTTTTTTTTTTTTTTTTTTTTTTTTTTTTTTTTTTTTTTTTTTTTTTTTTTTTTTTTTTTTTTTTTTTTTTTTTTTTTTTTTTTTTTTTTTTTTTTTTTTTTTTTTTTTTTTTTTTTTTTTTTTTTTTTTTTTTTTTTTTTTTTTTTTTTTTTTTTTTTTTTTTTTTTTTTTTTTTTTTTTTTTTTTTTCAGCCGATTCATATCTTTACTGGAATGCAGGGAATACATAGCGCACGATGAAATACAAAAATCCAAAAAATATGATTATATAAGCGGCGTACTTAATGAAGGTGGAGGCTACCATGCCTTTATCGTACTTTTGCTCGACACTTTTTTTCTCAATTTCTACGTTTTTAAGCTGGTCCATCGTTATCACTCCTTATCATGATTTGTATAAAGGTTGATGCTCCCTCTTACCCTTGGTGTTGTGGGGTGAATCAGATTCGTTTCGGAGCACTGCGGGTAAATAGTAGCTAACAAAGCTTAAGCCAATTTTTTTAAAAGGGGGAAACAACATGGTTGTTCAAATTAGTGTAGCTGTTATTGCGGTGGCTTTTGTTGTCTTGGTAGCTTTTCTGATTGTTACTTTACGCTCGATGACGGCTTTACTGGCCCAAACCCATACCACGATGCAAAATTTGCAGGTTGAGGTGACAGGAATTGCTAAGGAAGCCTCCGATGTTCTACGCCATACGAATGCGGTGACGGAAGATGTTTTAAATAAGCTCCATTCGCTTGAACCAACTTTCGATTCGATGAAACAAGTAGGAGAGGCTGTCGAAGAAATAACATCAACCGTGAAGCAAGCTTCCGTATCGGTCGCAAGGACCATTAAGGACAAAGTGGATGGAGATGTACATAGTCCTGCTCTAAGTAAAATAGGAACGGCACTGAAGGCTATTCCTATCCTTGTTGATGTGTGGCAGCAATTCAAGCATCGGCAGGTTCAGGTGCATACAGGCGCTAAATAAGCTAAATAATCTGATGTAACGTTGTTTCATTTGAAGTTCAGCGGGGTAATGATAAGATAGATAAAGCATCCGTATGGTGATTTGAAGGAGGATTATAATCGTATGAATCGACAGCATCAATTTGAAATAGAACGACAAGTATCCCCTAACAGTCATTTTTTGTATTTAAAGGGAGAACTGGACTTGGCAAGGGCTGCCGAGCTGCGTGCTGCTGCAGATCCTTATATCGCCGAAACCAGCCGCAACCTGGTAATTAATTTGAAGGACTTACAGTATATCGACAGTACGGGAATTGGGGTTATCTTATCATTGCTCAAAGCAAGACATGTCTTGAATGCACCCATAACTATCGAGGAGATTCCGCCCAAAATTCAGAGGTTATTCGATATGACAGGTCTAACCAGGTTTATCCAGCAAGCATCGAACGAAGTAAATTAGAAAGGCCAAATAGACATGGAAAGAAGTGAAATGAACTTGGAAAATCGTACGGTCAGCATGACATTGCCTGCCGAAGCGGAGTTTATTGATGTGGTTCGTCTTACATTGTATGGATTATGCACAAAAGTGGGGTTTTCTTACGAGGAGATAGAAGATATAAAGGTGGCTGTGGCAGAGGCGTGCAACAATGTAGTTGTACATGCTTATGAGCCTGGTAAAGGCGGGATGATGGAGGTACATTTTGAGCTTATAGAGCATGGACTTCGCATTAAAGTGAAGGACCAGGGCCACAGCTTCAATTTCTCTGAGAAAGCGCCGTTAGCGCAGTCACTGCATGATAAATCGTTGGAAGAAGCTCAGGTGGGCGGGCTTGGCATCTACCTGATGCAAGCTTTAATGGATGACGTTGAAGTGAACAACGAAGGTGGGACAGAGGTTCTTCTAACCAAACGCTTAAGCAAAAGCGAGGAAATGGTATGAAGGTAAACTCGGAGATTCCGGCACCCAATATCCGCGAGCTGATCATGGAATATCAGCAAACGAGTTGTAACGAAATAGCTACGACTTTATTATTGCAGTTAGAGCCTTTGGTAAAAATGGCTGCAGGAAAAATGTCGCGCAATCGTCCGGACCTCTATGAAGATTTATACCAAGTGGGGCAAATGTCGATGCTGCGGCTGTTTAAGCAATTTGACGTTGAGCAGGGTGAGCAATTCGAGCCCTATATGATGAAAAGCGTCATTGGCCATATGAAAAATTACTTGCGCGATAAGTCCTGGTATGTACAGGTTCCCCGGCGTGTGAAGGAAAAAGGCGGGCGCATTCAAGAAGCTATAGACCGGCTGACAGTCCTGTTGGAGCGGTCTCCCAATGTAGAGGAGATTGCAGCGGATGTTGAGCTTACGGTTGAGGAAACTATTGAAATATTGGCAGGCAGGGAATATTATCATTATGTTTCGTTGGATACTCCGCTGTCTGCTGAAGAAAGCGGTGCGACCATCGGGGACTTGCTTAGCGAGGATGTCGATGAGTACCGGCAGCTGGAGAATCGATTGGACATGGAGCAGGCCATGAAGCTGTTGAAAAAAGAAGAGCAGCGAGTGCTTCAGCTTTCTTATGTCGAAGGCCAATCTCAACGTATGATTGCTCAAGTGTTGGGCGTATCACAGATGAGTGTATCACGGATTCAGAAGCGGGCTTTAGACAAGCTTAAGGAATATTTTGGAGAATACAGAGGTTTGAGCGATGTATAACTGCTTATAGATAACACGTCCATTGGGGCGTGTTATTTAAGTTGCCGGTCTTTTTTGGGGGAGAAGACGGGCTTTCATTAATTCCCTGGTTCATATGATTCAACTAATTTGGACTCGGGTAATGAGAGATATGTACCTTATTATCCCAAGAAAAGGCGGTGGGTGTTATGACAATCAGACATAGTATAACATGCGATAGCAGCGATGTATTGGTACGTGAGACAGGTCCTCAGTCGTATGAAGTCAGCATTCAGGCTCAGGTTAATCCATTGGGTAAGGGCAACGTCATTGAGACATTCATCAGGCTGGAGGAGGCTATAGTGGCCGCTGAGCATTTCTGCAAATTGTATTCAACGGCCAAGGAGCAGGGTTACCATTTGGAAGGTACCTACTTTGTAAAGGTGGACAAGCCCAAGCATCATGTAGGCCAACTGCTGCAGGAAAGAAAGTCTCCTGATGCTCTTGCTCTCATACTCTAAGGAAGTTTTGCAACGAAGCTTACGCAGTCTGTCTGAGGATGATCCTCGGACAGACTTTGTCATGTATGTAGGGGCTGGTACTACCCATATGCTAAAAACGGCGCCTTTCCTTGCTAAAGTCTCGTACATGAAAAGCGTCACTCGCTATGGATAGCAAGTGACGCTTAGGAGTAACTTGATTAAACAATGTTTAATGTAAGCTCAAGCCGTGCCGTTATGCCTTTTGAAAAGGACGATGCTGTTGGACATTGTCCAGTGCTTCATGAGCAGCATCCCCTGCACGATCAGTCGCTTTATCCAGCGTTTGTGCGGCTTGTTCCGTTATTTGATGAGCGGATTCAGACAAGGCGTCGGTGGCTTTGCGAGCAGCCGACATCGCTGCGTCTGTTCCCTCGTGTGCCTTGTCCAGTAATTGGGTACCTTGCTCAGCTGCTCGTTGGATCGTATCGGCTGTTTTAGTTCTAGCTTGATCCATCCAGTCCTGACCCATGGTCTGAAGGGTATGAAGCGAGTCCTTCAAATCCTCCCGCAGCTCACGCCCCGATTTGGGTGCTAGCAGAAGCGCGATAAGTGCCCCTGCGGCTCCTCCCACAATGGTTCCTATCAATAAACTATTGCTTTTTGTCTCTGCAGTTGCCATGTCTATCCACTCCTTTTACATAGTTTACTTCGAATTTACGAGGTTCTGCTGTTTAAGACTCTGGATAATAGCGTCAATAGGAGTACAAAGATTGCCGCTCCTATGATGGCCGGCACTACGGCGAAGCCGCCGATTACGGGGCCCCAAGAACCTAGAAGCAACGCGCCTAACCATGCACCGACAAAGCCGGCAACCATAGAGCCAATGATACCTCCTGGCATTCCGCCAGGTGCTATCGCGGAACCGATGGCTCCGATGACGATTGCCATGACGATGGTTATCAGCAAGCTGATCATCACCCTCACGCTCCCTTCCTATGGGTTACCTTGCATGAGCTATATTACCCTTGTTCATTTTCTATGAAACAAAGCCAGGTGGCGACTGATGAATTCCGGCAGGAGCTTTCTTGTACAACAGGGAGGACGATCTTTAATCGAGGGAAAGAGAAGATTTTTTTCTTGCATTTTGGACATGTTGCTGATACTATTATTTACGGCGATAACTTGTATGACATGTTATGAGTAAGGTGGTGAACTAAATGAGTTTAACAAGCATTGACAAACAAAATATCGTCGACGAAGTGTATGCTCAAATTAAAACTAATATTGTAAACGGTACCTGGAAGCCTGGTGACAAGATTCCTTCCGAGCATGACTTATGCCAAATGTTTAAGGTAAGCAGAGTCAGTGTAAGAAGCGCTATTCAGAAGATGAGAGCGATTGGGATCATCACTACCCGACATGGACAAGGATCCTTTGTTTCGCAATCGATTCAAGATCGGATTTTGAATGATTTGACCCCGATCATGAATATAACGGAAAAAGAATTTATGGATATGATGGAGTTTCGGGAAACGATTGAATTCAAATGTATTGACCTGGCTGTTCTTAGAGCGGACGAGGAGGATATTCGATCCATCGAGCAAGCTCTTGAAAAAATGGTGGCAGGCCGAAGCGATTATAAAAAATATACCGCTGCCGATATTGAATTTCACGTAGCTATTGCTAAAGCTTCCAAAAATGAAATTTTATATCAAGTAGTGAAAAACACTCATGCTTACTCTGAATTTCTAGAGGAGCTCAATCGCGTATTTGGCGTCAGTCAAGAAAGCGTGCAAGGACATATCGAGCAGTTCGAAGCTTTAAAGAGACGAGACAGTGAAGCCGTTAAAGCTTTGATCAAAACAGGTATGAATGAAAATATACAAAAGCTGAGGGAAAGAAACGATCCCTAAACAACGAGCTTTTTTCACACTAACTTGTATGACATCATACGTAATACAATGATTCGATTGCGATTGTAAGGTAACCACAGAATACTAAACTTTGGTTCCAAACACCTTAAATAGGCATCCGGTGAACCTTGCATTAACAATATAGAGCATGAAGTTATTACATACATGGAGGGGTAACGATGAATAAGAAGATGGCAAAATTGGGGTTGCTTTCTGCACTGGCATTGACTGTTGGTCTAACAGGTTGTGGAGCAAAACCGGAGGCTTCTACAGGAAAAACAGCAGCAGGAGCAGATAATCAGGCTGGAAAGCCCGTAACTATCAAAATTATCTCCGTATCTCAAACAGAAAAGCCGGACGGTCCTGCAGAGAAGGAAATGGCCGATGAATATATGCGCCTTCATCCTAACGTTAAGATTGAGTTTATCGGTGTACCTTTGAACGATTTGTTTAAAAAGCTGACAACTCTTGCAACTGCTGGAGATTTGCCGGATGCATTCACGAATACGCCTGAATTCATGAGAACAGCATATGGAATGAATATTACTGCGGATTTAACCAAGCTGTTGGGTGATCAATATTTAAAAGAGTTTTATCCGTACATTGTAGAAGAATCGAGCGTTGACGGCAAACTCCAATTTTTCCCATGGAATGCTACACCGCAAGCATTGGTCTATCGTGGGGATTGGTTCGAAGCTGAAGGGCTGAAAGCGCCAGAAACATGGGATGATTTTGTAACTGTTGCGAAGAAGCTGACCAAGGATACGAATGGTGACGGCAAGCCGGATCAATGGGGCTTCGGTATGGTAGGAACACGTAACTCTTCCGGCGGTTCACGCTTCATTCCGGTTCTGCGTTCATTTGGTGCTGACGAGTTAAGACAAGATGCAAGCGGCAAATGGGTAACAGATTTGGAGTCGCCTAAAGCGAAGGAAGCTTTCCAATTTTACGGCGATTTGTTCACGAAACATGGTGTTGTACCTCCAGGCGTGACAGAAACAGGCTTCCCGGAAGCGGCTACTCTGATGGCTAACGGTAAGGTGGGAATGTTGATCAGCGGTCCGAATGCTTTCGGTACTATACTGGCACAAAACCCGAGTCTTAAAGGCAAACTCTATAGCGCACCGATCCCTAAGAAGGAAAAGAATGTATCTACCTTTGGGTTGATTGGTTATTCCGTCTCTGAACAAAGCAAAAATAAAGAAGCGGTTGTCGACTACCTGAAATTCGTTGTCAATAAAGAAAACTCGTTAAAATGGAACGCTGTAAGCGGACGTTTGCCAACGAGAGTAGATGTAGGTGAAAGTCAGCAGTTGAATACGCCGGAGATGGTCGGCTTTTCCAAGTCCATAGCGAACGCATTCCATGTGCCGAATTTCTCTACTTATACGCAGTTCCAAGACATTGTAGCTGAAGCTTATCAGATGCTCTTGGCTAAAGGCGGAGATGTGGATGCGGCTACGAAAAAAGCGGCTGCCCGCGCCAACGATTTGATCCAAAAAGAGGGCAAGTAAGCTCTAATTGAATGATCGAGGGGGATTTCCTCCCCCTCTTTTTTTACGAAAACATGAACAAGTCGTATCACAAGATTATGCTTACGGTACAAGTTTTTGCTGATGCAAAAGCTCTTTAGGAGGAGGAAACGTGAAACAATCCATAGCCAGAACCGAGTGGGCGGGATATTGGTTTATACTGCCTGCGGCAATTACTTTAATTTTGCTGGTAACCTATCCGTTGATTTACGGAGCCTACATTAGTTTCTTCAATACGAATCTAGTGAACAAATGGGATTTTGTAGGGCTAAGCCATTATCTCGATATTTTTTCCAACTGGGATTTTGTCACCCGTATTTGGTTGACGCTTAAATATACATTCTTTACGGTAGCGGGCCATTTTGTGCTGGGGATGGGGCTTGCCCTGGTTTTAAATATGAATTTGCCTGGCCGTACTTTTTTTAGAGCGATTCTTATTCTTCCTTGGCTGCTTCCTGAAGTAGTGGTAGGGCTTTTATGGAAGTGGTTGTTTAATCCGATGTACGGACTGTTTAATCATTTTCTCATGAAAATGAACTTAATCAGTGAGCCGGTTTCCTGGCTTGGAGATAACACCTATGCCTTTATGGCTATCATAATCGTCTGCATATGGAAGGGCTACCCGATGGTTATGATGCTGCTGTTAGCCGGCCTTCAATCCATATCGCAGGATATGTACGAGGCGGCCAAGATAGACGGATGCAATCGGTTCAAGTCATTCCGTTATGTCACTCTTCCCAGCTTGATGCCGGTTCTGATGGTTACGTTGATTTTGGATACGGTGTGGTGGTTCAAGCATTTCACTATGATCTGGATTTTGACGCAAGGTGGACCGGGTGACGCAACGAACGTCGTCAGTATTGACATCTTCAAAAATGCTTTCGAGTTTTTTGATTTCGGTAAAGCTGCTGCCATGGCCGTCGTTGTATTTTTCGTATGCTTCTTGATCGGATTTGTGTATAGGAGGCTGTTTGACAATGGCAATGACTAAAGGGAAAGACAAAGTTTTCAATAGCGTCATGTATTTAATTATGGTTGTAGCCTCGCTTATCGTGCTGGTTCCGACCTTGTGGATGGTTTCCACAGCGTTTAAGCCCAATGACGAAGTGATGGTTACCCCGCCGCAATGGATTCCGGATGCTCCGACATGGGAATCGTTCATTCGTATTTGGAATGACTATCCTTTTGCCACTTATTTCGCTAACAGTGTATATATCGTGCTTGCTGCGACCATCATTTCCTTGGTGTTTTCTGCCATGGCGGGTTATGGGGCATCGAGGTTTCGTTTTCGTGGCAAAAGCGCCTTCTTAACCTTTCTGCTGGTAACGCAAATGTTCCCTTCGATTATGCTGCTTATTCCATTCTATAAAGTGTTGAAGACGCTGGGATTAATTGATACTCACATGGGCCTCATTCTCGTGTATATATCATTCACTATTCCGTTCTGCACCTGGATGATGATGGGCTTCTTTCAAGGCATTCCGAAGGAGCTGGATGAAGCGGCGACCATTGACGGATGCGGTAGAATTCGTACTTTCGTACAAATCATTTTACCTTTATCTTTGCCTGGGATAGCTGCCACAGCGATCTATTCTTTCCTGCAGGGCTGGAATGAATATATGTTCGCATTGATTCTGACTACATCGGAAGAAATGAAAACATTACCGGTCGGAATTGGACAATTGAACGGCTTCTATAAAATCGTTTGGAATGATATGATGGCAGCTTCGTTCGTGTCCAGCTTGCCGCTTGTTATTTTATTCTTATTTTTGCAAAAGTACTTTATTAGCAGTTTGACGGCAGGAGCCGTAAAGCAATAGACCAACTATAAACAGATAGAGAACAACAGGATAAGACAAGGGAGAGAACTGTATGATTACAATTAGAGATGTTAAAACCATTTTGACTGCTCCGGAAGGAATCAATCTGGTCGTAGTTAAAATTGAAACCTCGGAGCCGGGCCTTTTCGGTCTGGGCTGTGCAACTTTTACACAAAGATATTTGTCGGTTGCTAACGTAGTGGACAATTATTTAAAGCCGTTTTTGATAGGAAAAGATGTACAGCGGATCGAGGATATTTGGCAAACTGCGATGGTGAGCGGCTACTGGCGGAATGGACCTGAATTGAATAATGCGCTGTCCGGCGTTGACATGGCCCTGTGGGATATTAAAGGGAAGCTGGCTGAGATGCCGGTGTATCAGCTGCTGGGTGGAAAATGCCGCGAGGGAGCCGCTGTTTATAAGCATGCGGACGGCAGCAGCGTGGAAGAAGTGGAAGCCAATGCAAAAGCTTATATGGAGCAAGGCTACCGTTATATTCGCTGCCAGATGGGCTTATATGGAGGCCGTGGCGCTACTATAACGAAACCTGAGAATGCGCTTGACGGTGCTTATTATGATCCCAAAGCCTATATGAGAAGCATTGTTGGGCTATTTGAACATCTTCGCAGCAAGCTGGGTTGGGAAGTAGAATTCATTCATGACGTGCATGAGCGCTTGACTCCGATCGATGCGGTAAACTTTGCCAAGCAAATGGAAAAGTTTCAATTATTTTATTTGGAGGATGCGCTGCCTCCGGAACAAATTGAATGGTTTAAAAACATTCGCCAGCACAGTACAACTCCGCTCGCAATGGGAGAGCTGTTTAACAATCCGAATGAATGGGTTCCTTTGATTGCAAACCGCCTTATTGATTTCATTCGCATCCATGTCAGCCAGATCGGCGGTATTACGCCGGCCAAGAAGGTTATCTCCTTGGCAGAAACATTCGGTGTGCGCACAGCTTGGCACGGTCCTGGCGATGTGTCACCAGTAGGCCATGCGGCGAATGTCCACTTGGATGTTAGCAGCATTAATTTCGGCATACAGGAATGGAATGGCTTCAAGGACGAGGTGCATGAGGTGTTCTCAGGCATTCCTGAAGTGCGCAATGGCTACGTCTATCCGAATGAAAAGCCAGGTCTTGGTGTTGATATTGACGAGAAAATGGCAGCCAAGTTCCCATGCTCCAATGTACTTCCGGCATGGACATTGGCCAGACTGCCTGACGGAACTTCGTTCCGTCCATAAGACCCCGGCTTACCGCCGCTCAAATCCGACAATGGATTTGGGCGGTTTTTTGCGATATGGAGTGAGCGAAGAAGTCCCTCCTATACACTTTGGAGCAACCGAGCGGAGTCACTGCCCACTAACGCTTGTAGGACCAAGCATGTGCAAACGCATCAGCTGCGTAGCCATGTATTTAGGCGAGTAAGGCATATCATTTTCCAGCCAATACATAATGATGCCCAGATGCGCAGATGTTGAGTAACGGATAATGATATCTCTGGGTATCATGAGCTGACGATCATTAGGTTGAGCTAAAGTGGATCTATGATAAAGCGCATCCCGAATTACGTGCTCCATCCGAACCGCAAAGCCAGGCAAACCATTCGCACCCAGCATGACTTTGTAAAACCGGGAGTAGGCAGCAATATGCTCAAACTGACGAATAAACGAGTGAGGCGGCGTATGCGCATCCATACATAAATCATCCGCTTCAAAGGCGGGAGGCAATTGAATAGCAGCTAAAAACTCATGCAGCATTTCGGCGACAATTTTATCTAATAGATCATGCTTATCCTGATAGTGAAGGTAAAATGTAGCGCGATTGATTTCCGCACGCTCGGTAATGTCCCGAACTGTGGTATGGTCGAAACCTTTTTCATCCATTAATGAAATCATTGCATCTCTGATGACATTAAGGGTGCGCTTAATACGAGGGTCAAGCGTATCATTTCTTTTAGACATGAATGGCTCCTTTGTTTAACATGTTCCCCTTAAGCAGCATCCTGCAAGGTTATGCCGATTATACGACATTGATTTGGATATTGTTGGTTGCGTGCCTTACTGAATAACAATTATTATAATCAACACAACGCTGCAATTGCAACACAGTGTTGATTAAGTGAGAGGGAAGGAATGTGTAGAAATGTCCATGGAAAATCGAAAGACAGGATTAATTGCAACGGGTTTATTGATTGGAATGATTCTATCCTCTTTGGACCAGACCATCGTTTCAACAGCCATGCCGACTATTATTAAAAAGCTAGGAGGACTGTCCCTTTATAGTTGGGTATTTGCCATCTATATGCTGGCGTTGACAACAACCATGCCGATTTACGGTAAGCTGGCCGATTTATTTGGTCGGCGGAAAATATACTTGATCGGTTTGTTTATATTTCTTGCAGGTTCCGCTTTATGCGGCATGGCTGGAAATATGGTAGAACTGATTATTTTCAGAGGCGTGCAGGGCCTGGGGGCCGGAGCTTTAATGCCCGTTGCTTTTACGATTATCGGGGATATTCTTCCTCCTGAACGACGAGGCAAATTTATGGGGCTCTTCGGTGCCATATTCGCAATAGCCAGTATCATTGGGCCAACGCTTGGGGGAGCCATCGTCGAGTATTGGAATTGGAGCTGGATTTTTTATGTGAATATTCCTATTGGCATACCCGCTTTCTTCATAATAGCTATAGCACTTAAAGAAAGTAAGAGCAATGAGAAACGTTCTGTCGATTGGTTTGGTGCGATTACATTGAGCGGCGCAATCGTTTCTATTCTTCTTGCGCTGGTATTGGGTGGTAATCAGAAGGGAGATGCCATTCATTTTGCTTGGGGGTCCCCGCAAATCGTTGCATTGTTTGGCATAGGAGCATTACTCCTCGGTTTGTTTCTATGGATTGAAACGAAAGTGAAGGAGCCTATCATTCCCCTGCAGCTGTTCAAAATTCGTGCGATCGCCTTCGGCAGCATCGCCGGATTTTTTATGAGTGCGGGAATGTTCGGTGCGATCACGTACATTCCCCTCTATGTGCAGGGGGTAATTGGAGTAAGTCCATCCATCGCCGGCTACATTTTAACGCCTCTAATGGTATCCGCAGCCGTTACATCGACAGCCAGCGGACGATGGATGAACAAAGCATCGTTTCGCATGATTCTGGTCCCCAGCTTGAGTTTGATGGTAATCGGATTTATTTTGCTCAGTCAAATGACCGTGGACACAACAAAGCTCCAAATTGTCCTGTGCATGATCATTACCGGACTGGGTATAGGAGCCGTGTATCCTACGCTTGGCACAGCTGCACAGAGCGTGGTGGAGGGAAGAGATCGTGGTGTTTCCACCTCCTCATCCCAATTTTTCCGCTCCATGGGGGGAACGATTGGAGTCAGCATATTGGGCAGTTTGCTGGCACAGCAGATGACATCGGGCTTGATTCATCTCAGCACCAAACTGGCTGCCCTTCCAGCCGATCAACTGCAGCGCTTTAGTAATCCACAGCTGCTGCTGGATTCCGAGGCACGTGCTTCCATGCCCCAAGAAGTGTGGCTTGGGCTGCAGCAGGTGCTCAGTCATTCCCTGAAAACCTTGTTTCTAGCGGGGTTATTCTCTGTAGGAATCAGTCTCATCGCGTGTATCCTTATGGGAAATGCCAGATTGATTAAAACTTCTAAAGGGTAAGAGGTGCCCTTGTAGAAAAAGGGTTTGTACACGGTGGGGCTGTCTCAAAAGCCATATCGGACAGCTCACCACCACTTTACCCTGAATATAGGGCTGCAAAAGAACCCTCGATTCCACGTTTGGGATTGAAGGTTCTTTTGCACAATTGATGGGATTCATTCACTGGCATTTATCCTTTTGAAACAGCCCTTTCTTGGGCATTCTCAGCGAAATGCTAGAGATGAGTTTTTTCCAACGCGTTTTAATCTTGGGGAGCGAGGTTTGGGGTTCGGTTACGGCTTTGCATGGTCCTAGCACGCCTTGGTGTTACATCCGCTGGAATACCTATTGAGATTAACCGGCTTGCTGTCCAAGCAGACTTAAGAATCGTCGTGAGCTCCGCGTAATTAACAGGAAAATGTCATGTTAATTTATCCGAAAAATAGCGTTCATAGCCCTATAGCTGGAATTTCTCATGTTAATTCTAAGGATTTTGCTTGATATCATCAGAATCGCTTATATTAGCAGGAGTTTTTCCAGTTAGATTGATTTCAAACGATATCCAGGCTGGATTAACGGGAGGATTTCCATCTATTGCCGTTGTTTCTTACGGCAGCCTCCTAAAAATCCTTGTCTCCTGTGGAATGAAAGTCGCCAAAAAAGCACCAAAAAAGCACCAAAAAAGCACCAAAAAAGCACGCAAAAAGCATGATAAAAGCAGCCTTCGAACAGCGGTTCTCGCGCCATCAACTAAGCAACATACAAAAGGGTCTACCCCCTAGTAGCTAAAGCTACTAGGGGGTAGACCCTTCGTACGTTGGCGCTATGGAAGCAGCCTACGGCTTCTTGGTGCCGGCGCTAACGACGGGATTGCTTAGTCCGCCGACATATTGATCGTAGGCCTGATAGATTTTGGCTGCAATCGGAGAGGCGCCGTAGCGGCCGAAGCGGCCCTCGGGGACGACAACAGCTACAGCAAGCACCGGATTATCAACCGGGGCGAAGGAGACGAACACGGCGTTATCTACCCGTCCACCCGATACATCCTGCGTCGATGTACCTGTCTTGCGGGCAACAGGGAATGGGAGGGTATCGATCCCTTCCGCACCACTCTTCATTCCGCGAATGACGGTTTCCCAATATTCCTTTGGATAATTAACCTCATTTAACATTTGAGGCTCATACCCGCTGACCAGCTCTCCGTTCGATTTGGTAATTTTCTCAACGAACTGGGGCATCATCCGTTTGCCCCGGCTAGCAAGTGTGGCAGAGAACTGAGCAAGCTGCAGGGTCGTATATTTCTCGTTTTGCCCCCATGAAGCGTAAACCATAGCGGACTGCATACTGCTGGTCTTTGCATTTTTTATAAATTCATTAGAGCCTTCGTATTCATTAGGCAGCTTGCTGCCTGTTTTGACGCCAAGCCCGAATTCAGCCAAATGTTCTGCCCAAACATCGAGAACCTTCGATTTCTCCCCGCCATACTTGTTCCAGAGAGGAATGCCGACCATAGCGGACATGTACGTGTTGGATGAATTTTGTATCGCAGTCGTTGGATTGAGCAGCCCATATGCGTGGCCGTCGGAGTTGGAGATAGTAGCTCCATTGCCCCGGCCGAATGTAAACGATCCGTTGTCACTATACGTGCTGCCGGTTGAAATAACCCCTTCCATTAAACCAATCAGTATCGTCAGCGGCTTAATAGTCGATCCCATATAGACGATGGAGGAAGGATGCTTGGCTCTTTCCTTGTCCGTAGGGAAGTCAGGATAAGAGGTCGTAATCGTCCCATTGTTGACGAACGGAATAATCTGATTGTATTCTTCGCTGCTCATACCGCCGGTCCATTTGTTAGTATCGTAATCCGGCATACTGGCCATGGCGACTACTTTGCCTGTCTTGACCTCCATCGCCACGGCATAGCCTGAGCGGGCATTAGGCGCATAGCCGAACTCGCCGGCCAAGCTGCGGTTGCGAAGAAATGCCAGATGATCGACTATGGCTTGCTCTGTCGCCAGCTGCACATTTTTATCCAAAGTCAGGTAAAGGTTGTGGCCTTTCTCAGGCGGGGTGATGGTAGCAGGACCAATGATTTTTTGCGCAGCGTTCAGGGGATAGGATTTGATGCCCTTTTTACCCCGAAGCTCTTCTTGATACATCAGCTCTAGTCCATCGAAGCCGACATCCTCCACGTCCAAATATTCATCGGTTTTTCCTTTATAGAAATCGAGCCCTGAGACGGGATTCCGAGCCGCGCTGAACCGTTTCATATAGCCAACTAGCTGGCTTGCAATCGTCTGTGAATCATAATAGCGGATACTGTCCTCGAATACCTCGATCCCCTTCAGCAGATCTCTATGCTCCAGCAAATAAGCGATCTCTTCTCTGGAAAGATCAGCCTTAACTCTTCGCGGGACGGAATAATAGCTCGGCTCCTTAGTCTTCATTTTATCCATATCGAAGCCGACATCCATAAGCTTCAATATATCAGCTGCGGACAACTGCTTGGCTGTTGGCTTGCCGTAACGGGCAAAAATATCTTCAAGCGTTCTGGCCATTTGGATAATTTGATCTCGATTGGTCGTACCGCCCTCAACACGGTAATAGAGAGATTGCATAGCCCGCGATTGGGCAATAGGATATCCGGTGCGGTCGTAAATAGAGCCGCGGATCGGGGCGATGGGGCTGTCGCTGATAGAGCCCTTGGATGCTTCGAGACTCAGTCTGGGGCCTTCTACGAACTGCAGGATAGCCAGACGAACAATAAGTACCGTAAACATTAAAAAAGTAGCAAAAAAGAACACATTTAACCGGATTGAGAAATGTCTGCGTTTTCGGATTTCCTTTTTCTCCGATTGATCCTCTGTGAACTGAAAAAAACGGTTTCTCATTGTTTGCCACCCCAGCTATCCGGTTTTTAAAGACGACCATAGAACAAAAATCCAGAATAAAATACCCGTAAGAAGGCCGCAAAGAATGAACACCGTAATTCGGCGCCAATCCCTCCGCTTACGCGTAGAGCCATTTTTAAATTGAACGGCCATGATGAGTTCTCACTCCTTATGTAATAAATCCTTATGTAGATGATTTTAGGCTTATGTGAGCTCGTATATGTTTAGTTTACCATGGGAACGGCCTAAGTGGTGAAAGGTTTATGACGCAAATGATTATCGGAGTAAATAAATTTTGCAGACTTGAGATGGTTGACACTAAAGTGACGATTGAGCAGGATCGAAGGTTGCAGATTTTTCCTGCATCTCGCAAAAAAAGTGGGTATTTAGGGAACCTTTTCCTGTTGCTGTCGTCCAATTGATTAAGAGGTGAGTGAAGGGTGGCATTTGAATACTTGAAATCAATCTCCGAGGGGATGGACAAAAATGCTGTCTTGGAGGAGCTGATGCTCGCATACGGCGAGGATGTGTGGAACTACGCGTTTTTCCTAACCCGGCGCTCGGAATTGGCAGACGATATAACACAGGATGTATTTATAAAAGTATATGAACGGCTGTACTCCTTTCGGGGAGAGGCTTCTGTGAAAACCTGGCTGCTAACCATTACGCGCAATTTGGTTAGAGATCACTGGCGATCTGCCTGGTTTCGCAGAGTTATCCCGTTTGGTCAACCGGTACGCGAGGAAAGCACGCCTTCAGCGGAGACGGAGGTCATGAGCCAGCTAGTGAGCGAGGAGGTATGGCTGGTAGTTCTGGCACTGCCGCGCAAGCTGCGCGAGGTGCTGCTGCTGCATGCCCATCATCAGCTGTCGTATATCGAAATTGCGCGGCTGCTCTCGCTCTCTGAGGGTACGATCAAATCGAGGCTGCACCGGGCTAGAGTAAAGGTGTCCAAATTATTGAACAAGGAGGGGAGGACGCTATGAAGCGAATGGAACCTGAGCAATGGGAGAAACAGCTTGCCGGCAACCCGCTCCGACCGGGCGAAGGAGGCTTTTCTAAACAGTTAATGCGAAAAATTAAGGAGCGTGTTGAAGTGAGGGAACGTCCGAGAAATCGAACCTGGCTGCGGGTAGGTCCAGCATTGGCCTTTTGCATGCTGCTGCTTGTGTTTGGCCTTAGTGAAAAGGAGCAGTTGAGCGTATGGTTGGGTCAACTTTCAAAGCCTGTGACCCCAATAGCCTTGGAGCCTATTGATAAAGTGAAAGAAACGACGCTCAAAGTAGCTTATTTCCATGAGAATACATTTATGACGCGTTACGGCAAAGCTTATACCATCCGCTACCCGAATATTGAGGTTAAGGTTATTTCGGTAGGTGACAATGGGTGGAATGACCGGACCAACAAGGCAATGGTGCTCGAGATGATGGAAAAGGAAAAACCGGATGTACTGTATTTGCCAACGTTTTTGTATGGCGAGTTAGCCAAGGAAGGTCGGCTGTACCCGCTTGACGCGGTTATGAAGCAGGATAACTACGATCTTCAGAATCAAAATCCCGGCGTAACGGATATGCTGCGCAAGCTCGGAGATGGCAAGCTGTACGGATTAACCCCGGAGTACGATATGAACGCAATCTATTACAATAAGGATTTGTTCGACAAGTACGGGGTTCCTTATCCGGTGAACGGCATGAGCTGGGAGTCTCTGCTTCAACTGGCGGCGCGTTTTCCTACCGGCGGTACAGGCAGTGATCGTGTGTATGGGCTTATGCCTTATTATTATAGCGAGGCTTCGGGGCTGGCCGAGCTGATTGCCAAGACCAATGGCCTCAGCATGATTAACGCCAAGGGTGATCAAGCGACATTGAATACCGATGCCTGGAAAAAGGCGTGGAGCCTCGCAATCGATGGCTATGCAAAGGGATATATTTATCAGCCTCAGCCGAGACCTCAAGGAAACATGATGATGGATGAAGTGTATAAAAGAAATCCGTTTATATCTGGCACAGCTGCGATAGCTCTGGGTGGCTATTCATTAAGCAAAGATTTGGAAATGGCGAAAACACAGTATAAAATGCCATCCTTCAACTGGGATATAGTGAGTGAGCCTGTAAATCCGACTCGCCCGGATGAATCGGTTTCAATTACTCCTGGGCCCGTATATGCGGTAAATGCACAGTCCGATCAGCAGCGTGCAGCTTGGGAGATGGTTAAGCTGATCAATAGTGAGGAAATGGCCCGGAAGCTCAGTCGGACGCTAGGAGGAGGAGGCCTGTCGACACGGTTTCAGTCGATAAAACCGAATGATGGGCACAATTATGCACCGTTTTACAGTATGAAGCCGTCGGAGACAAATGCGGAGTCGTCTATCCATCCGCGGATTCTGGGTAAGTTCAAGGATGCTTACTATCCAGTGGCGGCTCAGCATGCCAAAGCTGTCATAGAAGGCCGTATGAAGCTGGATGAAATGCTCAAACAGCTGCAGGACGAGGCTCAGCAAGCTCTGTACAGTGCCTTGCTGAGCAGCAGCAACTGACTACTGACTCGAGGTCAGGCAGGCAAGAGGAGAGCCAGAGAGAAAAGAGCAAGGGAGATTTGGGCTATGGAGCATAGAGATAATGAAAGAGGGGGAAGGGGTCTCGCCCTCACAAGATGGAAATACGTCAGTGCAGCCGTTTTGACGGCAGTTGTAATGCTCAGCAGCGGCTGCGATCAGAAGCCCCAGCAGGCATCCTCGCCCAAAGGAGTGCTGAAGATAGCCTTCGGCAGCGAGGAGTCATTCCAGCATATGTACGCTGATTATTTTATAGCTAAATTCCCGGAGCTTGAGGTGCAGATTATACCTACTCAGGATATATATGGACAAGGGAAGGATCCGCTGAAGGAGTACATGAAGCTGGTTGATGAGCAGAGGCCTGACTTGCTGTTCACCAACAGCTTCGATTACGATAAGCTCGCTTCAACGGGAAGATTATACGATTTATCTCCATTAGTAGCGAAGGATCATTTTGACATCGAAAATTTACTTCCTGCTGCGGTCGATTATTTGAAGATCAAAGGTCAGGGCAAGCTTTACGGGTTGGCCCCGTCCTTTTCGAGCTCGGTCATGTTTTATAATAAGGATTTGTTCGACCGCTATCAAATTCCTTATCCTACGGATCGAATGACCTGGGAGGACATGTTCCGTTTGGCGGCGCGATTCCCTGCGGATGGCAGTAAAGCGGAGCGAATCTACGGGTTTCATATGGGCTATATGAAATCACCTCAAGATTTTGCCGACTATATCGGGCAAACCCAAGGGCTTAGCTTGGTGGATGCGGAAGGCAAGAAGCTGTTGATTAACACAGAGGCATGGAAACGCATTTATACAATGGTTATTGAGGGGTACAAAAGCGGAATGCTGCAATGGACCTATTCCCCTGAGGATAAAACTCGCTTTGACAAGGAAGATGTAGAAGCGGAGGACTTATTCAGTGCAGGACGCTCGGCCATGACGATTTCCAACATCGGGCAAATATCCGGCTTGAAGCAGCGGGGGGCCACCTTTGCATGGTCTATGACAAGTACACCTTCGGCAGATCCAAACCACAAGCGCAGTCCTAACTTTTACCTGTATCCCATATTCAGTATTAATGCGCAAGCGGAAAATGTAACGAATGCATGGGAAGTTGTCAAATTTTTTAATAGTGCGGAGGCTGCCAGGATTGAAGCCAAAACATCAGTCGAGCTGCCGGTTCGCAAGGCGTTCGCCAAGGAAATGGACGGGCATAGCCTGGAGCCTTTTTACCAAATATCATATGACGAAACCACTCAAGCCAGCTACAATGAAAGCATTCCGCGCAGTTTCGGCGAAGCTTACAGAAAGGTTTCCTTACAGCAAGTATCGGCTATGATGAAAGGCGAGGTCAGCGTCGATAAAGGCTTGCAGCAGCTGCAGGAGCAGGGCCAGCTGGCGTTGGATGAGGCTTGGGCGGTAGCTGCGGCAGGAAAGTGAACGAACCTGAGGAAAGGACCCGGAGAAACCATGCTGCGGCAGGGAGCTCCGGGTTGATGTTTGTTTTGGGTGACAAAAAGGGGCGTTGAAATGCGATTTACGACTAGATCGGGACACTTTGACAAAGACACTAAAAGATTCAGGCAGCTGACATAAGATGATTCCTGTATTGAACTAGGGCACTGAAAAAGGCTGCTTTCTTTCAAATATATTAAAAGCCAACCTCAAACCAGGGCGGTTCCCTCCCCCGATCATTACTCCGCATCAAATTCCTGCAAACCTGCAGTTATTTTTTTAGAGATGTATGAATTTCAGAGAAAAAACTGTAGAAAGTGCAGTAATTTTCATCGAATACGGTCAGATTCAGCTAAGCATGAAAAAAAAGATGCACATTTGCGGGAATTTAAGAATATCACGATAAACCGGCCAAAAGGATGTATAAATGCAGGTTTTGGGGGAGGCATGGCTTCGAATCGAATGGGTCGAGTTGCAAATTCAGATCATGTACCTATTCGTTTCGTTGATAAATGCATTCGGTCTGTTTCAGTATAGATTTCTTTTTAATAACGATGCACCCCCACGGCTGTTACACATAAAAAAGTACCCACCGGGTCTGTCCCAAAAGGGAGCCAGTGAATGAGTCGGCCCCAAACTATGTACAAAGACGCCTCCATAACCACTATGGAAGTTGGGATGGAAGCGTCTTTTTGTCGAGGATACTGTCAATTAGTTCGGTTGTCACAGTGGAACAAGTAGGGAAATTCCTATCAGAGAGAGGGTTCGAAAATCCGGAAATGACTTTTGGGTCAGCCTCTATAGGTACCAGTGCAACTAGATGGTTTCTTTTCTTGTTGTCTTTGGCAGGCGCGTCAAACGATTATCCCATTTAGAGGTCTTGGCTAGTACAAACAGCAATACCGATACCTCTGCTGCTGCACCAAGCGACTGGGCCAGCGCCCCGATCTTGCCGTTCCAATCCGGGAAAAAAGCAACGGATATAATGAGAGTCAACAATACCGTACAAACATTGGTTGCTTGCGAATACACGAAAACCTTGGTTTGATTTCGCAGCATTAGCATTCCGTTGCAGAAATCCAGCCAAGGGTACACAAGCGTAATAATCATAAATACACGCAAGGTCGACAGAACTTCCGGCATCAAGCGGTCATTCAATCCCATGACATGCTGCATAAACCAAGGGCCGACGGGGCTGTAGGCTAATATAGCCATACATATACTTGGAAATAATGAGAGCACAGCAACGAACCGTTTGACCGCGTCCTTGTCTTTTTGGTAAAAGTTGAGGACAATTTGATGGATGTAGGAGAAAAAGCTATGAACGAGCTCCGTCAAGCTGGCTGCAACCGCAAATGCGGCTACGGAAAGCTGGATTCCCGATGTTTTGCCAAGGTACACATTAATGGAAGGCTCTATAATTACAGCAATAAAAGCTGAGTAGAGCAGCGGTCTGTAAAATTTGAAAATATGCTTGGGATGCTCCACCGGATGGTTCGGGATTTTTTTCGGAATGACGTTTTTCAGAAGACTGCGCCCTTCGATGAAGCTGACAATAGACTCAATGATCATACCTGTCAAAAAAATAATAGCCCCCACGACACCGCTTGTAACACCTTCGGTTTGAATGAAATAAAGCGACAGCAAATACATCCCGGCCAGACGGAAAATCATACCGAACGTCAGCCATTTGGTCCGTAAATTCGAAATAATAATGCCGTGAAAGACGCAGCGGATGCCGGAAAAAATAGTTACTAGCATGGCTACCCTGTAAACTTGCTTCATGGAATCGGTCATCTCTGCACTGGCGCCGAACAAATGGGTGAACACGAATGTGCCCAAAGGGGAATAGCCGATCAGCAAATCCAGTAGAAAGATGGAACCAAGCACATATAAGGTGACGAGTACCATGGATTTGAATGATTGATGGTCCCTGACAAGAACCGAGCAGGTTTGCCTGAGCAAAAGAGCCGGTCTTTCGGTTATGTACATAATGCTCATTGGAAGTGCATAGCTCGCAATGACCAACTCGGGATTCGGGGCACGGGCCAACGTGCTGTTGATTATGACATGGGAAAGGGCCGTAAGGCTTGCCGAAAAACCAAGTGGAATAAAAAAGGAAAGCAGCTGTCTAAAAGGGATTCGGATTTGATCGTTGTCGGACATGTTCTAAAGATCCTTCCCGCTAACAATATAAGGTTACATTCATTGTAAGGTTAATCCTGAGGAAAAACCACCTCAATTGTAAAAATGTATGAAATGGTTTTTGCAAATGATTGGAATCATCTTCAGCTGCTCGATGACAGTTATCAACCACTTTTTCTCAGACGCTCGGAAACAAAGCTCTTGGTTCACACGTCTATATAAGCAACCATACTGTAGAGATTGGGGTGAACGTTATATGTTTAACACCGGACCGTCCATGGGCGGAGGCTTTGAAGTGATGTTTACTATTGTTCCAATATTAATTGTAATTGGGTTTGTGATCGTCATTGTCGGCATCATCACCAACGGCGCACGTTATTTCAAAAATGCGAAGGCGCCGCAACAATCTGTGTTTGCCAAGGTAGTCGCCAAGCGGATGGAGGTTCGCAACCATACAAGCCATCACAGCAATAGTAACGGTGGGATGCATCCTGTGAACTCATCCAGGACGTATTATTATATTACACTGGAGTTCGATAATGGAGAACGGAAGGAATACCTCGATGTGAAGAGCTTATTCGGTCTAGTTGTTGAAGGGGACGAGGGATATGCCGCTGTTCAGGGCGATTGGATCGTCGCATTTGAGCGGGAACGGGTGTAACTGACCGCCATGCAACACCACAACGTGAGCTCAGGACCTTTCCAACGCGCGCAAATCCGGGCGCGAGCTGCGGCATTGCATGGCAGTCGGTCGACCCCAAGCGGCGGCGGGCAATAATCAGGAGCAGCTGCTTAGGCTTGCTGTGGTCAACCGCCTTCATCCAACGCGGCACCGACGCGCTGGGTGTCGCGCAGTTTTGCTGCTCGTTTCGAAAGAAGGGTACAAGTGGAAAATGGGAGAGATTTATTTTGAAGTACATTGAAATTGGATTGGGAAATAAATGGTTTATAAGAACAGAAACGGAATTTGCAGATGGTACTGAAATAGAGGAAAAAGGCATTATACGCCCGGTAAAGCTGCATTCGATGTACTTCAGAATTTGGGTGCGTAAAAGCGTATTCATTCTGGATTTAAGAGAGGGGCTGAAAAGGCAAAGGAAAGGCCGTAATGCTTATAAATTAATATTTGGCATAACAAGCTACTAAACTATTCATACACAACGAATATCGGTCGATATAACCTATAACTACTAAGTCCGAAAGGCGTGTATACATAATGATCAGGTGTCCTAAATGCTCTAAACTTATTGAGCTGCAGCTCAAAGATTGTTCTTGTGGCGAGACCATCAAATACACTATCGCAGAGAGATTTGATATTCTTGCTGAATCTGTTGAAAATGCGCTCAAGAAAGAATTAGAGGCAAGGAAAAGAAGACATTAGTACAATGTTTTCTTTGTAAGCTCAACCATTTAAGCTCAACCAATTTGGAAGAGGAGAGTCGAGTAATGAATACGAATACCGCGATGGAAGAAATCAAAGAACAACTAGGTGAGCTTGATGCGCTGTTCGTATCCTTCTACGAATGGCTGGCAGGGCAATATGATCCTGCAACGGGCGGGTTCTATTACGCACGAAGCTCCTATGACATGGTCAATTTCATACCAGATATTGAATCGACCGCACAAGCTGTGAATATTATTGAGAGATCGGGGCTTCTGAACGAGCTGCCTGAGCGCGTACGACAAGGACTGATCGCTTTTTTTCAAAATAAGCAGGATGCGGATTCGGGGTACTTTTACGATGCCGATGATAATATGCGCAAGGATGAAGTGATGGTGGGGCGTGCGCTTGGTTACAGCACACGTTCCTTACAGAAGCTCGGCGGACAGCCGCTCTATACATTGCCTCATAAAAAGCAGGAGCCGCCTGCGTTCATTCAATCACCCGATGCCTACGTGGAATGGCTGAAAAGCGTCGATCTGCGCAACAGTTGGAGAGGCTGCGACCTCATGTGTGCGCCGAATCACCATGTAGCGTCGCTTAATGAACAAGATCGGCGCAGTTACGTGGAAGCGGCTGCCGCTTATTTCGCATCCATGCAGGACCCGGAAACGGGGCTGTGGGGCGGGGGCAATCTGTATATCCGCATCTCAGGGACCTTTAAACTTAATATGTTCTATAAGCGTTTCGGGGTGCCGGTACCTCATCTTGACCGCATCTTTCGTACGATTCAGCTGTGCTTGAGGACAGAGGAGGCGATTGATATGTGCTGGATTCGCAATCCCCTCGATTTGCTGGAGGCATTCCGTGAGGAGTTGAAGGTGCCTGCGGACGAATATGCCGAAATTATGCGCATCTCCGTCGCCAACATGAAGAAGCTTCTTCGTTCCGATGGCGGCTTCTCGCGGGAGCTGAAGCATTCTCCGCCTGCTCCCAATGTGGCTCAGGTCAAGGAAGGCGAGTTTTACCCGTACATGCCGGCAGCGGTGCCGATTGGTCTCGGCCGAGTAGAGGGCGATATGAATGCGGGGACGCAGGCGTTATGGATTCGCCAGATCGGCTATGAGCTCGGCGGCTTCGATCACGAGCCTCTGGAGTATGCTCATAAATTCCGTAGTGCAATAGAGGCACGGTTGGTCTAATCGAATAAAGCACAGTGGATCCGGTTCTCGGATCATGTTTTCAGCGGAGGAACAGATGAAATTTTATGTTGCATCGAGCTTCAAGAATATAGACTCGGTTAAGTATGTTAGTGAGAAACTTATAAGTAAAGGGTTTATCCACACCTACGATTGGACACAACTTGGAAAAGCATCAACAATCGAGCAGTTAAGAGAAATAGGCATGAAGGAGAAAAATGCTGTAATTGAAGCTGACTTTATTGTAGTTCTGCTGCCGGCAGGAAAAGGGAGCCATATCGAATTAGGTATTGCACTGGGGCAAGGCAAACCAATCTATCTGCATTCTCCAAATGAGGAAGTAACTACTTTGGAAACAACCAGCACGTTTTATCATTTGCCTGAAGTTGAGCCCTGCTTTGGAACCATAGAGGAGTTAGTTGATCTTATAGCGTCAAGAGGTCAAATTGAAGCAAACTAAGCTGGTGGTGGTGGCATTAAACCTCAACGTGTTGCGCCAGTGAGGCAGTACAAAAGCCGATCCCTTTTAGGCAGGCATCACTAGCTGGAAAACATCCCGCTAATTCTGTTTTCAGGATTATAATGAAGCATTTTGCTGGAAAAAGTACCTCTATTTAGTCCGAAATACTGCCCACATGAGCAAAAGTGTTAAATTAGCGCCGGGAATTCCAGTTACTTCGACCCGACGCGAAGAAATGGGCAGATTAGCGGGAGCTTTTCCAGTTAGATGTTGAGAGGACCATAAACAAAAACCAGTCTAACACATTGTTTCCGTGTTTTGACTGGTTTTTGTTGTTTTTAATGGTTTTTCTAGTTTTTGTTGTGGTTTTTCCGGATTATTCGGGCAGGTTTGAATTGTAGGAAGCTTATTTTTCAAAGGCATATCCTTTCATCGGCCACTATTGTCCCATCCGCGTGAGTACGCCTTCGAATGAGGTGTCCACCTTGTCGTCACCGCATAAATAACGCCAGAACTTGGCTGTTTGGATCTGATTAACGCGTGCCTCATCGCCGCACCATGGATGGTACGCTTTTTTGAATACATCGCGTACTTCCGGACTGTTGTAGTCATCGGTGTTAAACAAGCTGCGCTGCTCTTGGCCGGGGCGAAGACGCAGCTTGAACACATAGCGTGTATCATCTGTGTGATTCGGCTGCGCACAATGCCAAATGCCATGATGAAGGAAGCCAATGGAACCGGCTTTGGATACCATCCGCTTTTGGCCGACGATATTTTTGTAGCGGGCGATGCTGCCGTTGCTCACCTTGCGCAGATGCGAGCCCGGCAGGACCAGGGTAGGGCCCATTTCATCCGGTGCATCATGGGAGAAATAGAACGCTTGAATATCGAAGCCGAACGGCCGGGTGTCAATAACGGAATCAGCGTGGTAAAATTGACCCTTCAAGTGCTTGGCCCGCACAATATGCATAAATGAGTGGTCGTAGATCGGGTATTGACCGAGAAAGCTTTGGATTGCGCCCTTAACTTGCGGCAGCTCAAAAATTTCGCGGATAATGCTTGATTCATTCCAATAGGTGGAGCCGTTGCCTTGAAATTCACGCTGCTCTTTATAAGCCGCTTCATTCAGCTCTTGCGGTACGATCTCATCAAGCTTCAGAAACCCGTTTACGGCAAATTCAGCCATTTGCTTGGCCGTTAAGAGATGCTTCTTATCAACGCTACTCATGGATAGTCACCTTCTTTTCCAAAACATATTCATAAGGCAGATGCCCTTGTTCATGCTCGTATCCGCTTAAAAAAATCGGCATAGACGGAAGCTGAATGACATTCCAGCCATCACGCATTGCATCCAGCACGGAAGCGTACAGCGGCTCGTTGGAATCACCGGTGTTCATTTGAAGCTGCCCCTTCGGAATGGTGCTGTCGTACAGCGCCCAAGCAACGGTGCGGGATTCGAGGTCTGGATCTGCAAGGTGCAGAACTAAAATTTTTTGACGGGTTACGCTCATGGTTCTGTTTTCCTCCTAAGGGTTTCGCTTTAGCGAAACCAGTATCGTAAGCATTGTTTTTATTGGCTTTAGCGAAATTGGCTTGGTTCTCGTGAGAAAACCAATGCCTTATGTACATATTGTAGTATGCAAATGCGACTGTGAGGATGTATGATAATAGCAAACATTTGCACAATGCTAAGGTGTTATCGGCTGATAAGTACCTATGTCGGTTGGAACACTAGAATAAATAGGGTTCTGTGATTTTAAAGCCCAAAGGGATGGATGACATGGATCAGGACAGGCTGCAGCTTCAGCTGATTCGCAGCTATTTAGAAAATACACAAATAACGCTGCAAACAGCACATTATACGAAAACTGCGCAAAATTGGCGTGCCACGAACATGATGACGGATGTGAACCGGTTTTATTTTATCCGTGAGGGTGAAGGGTGGATTCATATTCGAGGTAAAGACTACAGCCCGCGCAAGGGTCAGCTTTATTTGCTGCCAGCGGGAATGAAGCTTTCGTACTCGCCTGTAAACGAGGATAATACATTGGGGAAATTTTGGTGTCATTTCTCGGCTACGATGGGGGATATCAACCTGTTTCAGATGCTGGAGCTGCCGCATTGGATTGAAGTAAGCGACGAGCAGAAGCTGGAGCGTCAATTTCAAGAATTGATCGAGCTGCATAACAGCAACGCGGTATTCGCTCCTCTGCGCATTAAATCGATTCTCTTTGAGATGATTTCCGAATATATCGAGCATTCCTCCAAAGAAGAGCTGCATTTGACTGCAACGACGACTAATTCCAAAATCAATAGCGTGCTCTCTTACATCGAGAGCCATTTGGCTGAATCGATGTCTATCGATGAGCTGGCGAAGCTGGTGCATTTTCACCCGAATTATTTCATGAACTACTTTAAATCGATGATGGGCTTGTCCCCGATCATGTACGTAAACAAGAAGCGGCTGGAGAAAGCCCGCCGCCTGCTTGCCACCACTGAATTGTCGATCTCCAATATTGCTGAAGGGATTGGGATGGAGCTGTATTATTTCTCGCGGTTATTCAGAAAGCAGACCGGGATGTCCCCATCCGAATACCGCAAGGCTTCTGGGAAAACAACGATGGCAGAAGATGACGATGCTCCTGAAGGGTCGATGGTTTAGTGTCTTTGAACGATGCGCCTTTAAGCTCTAGCACTCATCAGCTACAGCTACACAATTGCGCCCGCTAGCTTTGGCCTTATACAGCGCATTGTCCGCGTATTTCAGCAGCTTCTCCAGCGTTTCGGCTTGTTCATTGCGATAGGCGATGCCAAGGCTCGCAGTCACCTGCAAATCTCCGTGGCTTGTAGGGAAGCTCAAGTCGCTTATCCCTCTGCGAATTTGTTCTGCTAAAGCTTGAACCGATTCGTTAGAGGTGTTGTTGATCAAGAGGACGAACTCTTCACCGCCGTAACGGCAGAAGGTTTGTGATTCGTCATGCAGCAGGTAGGTGCTGACGCGTCCGGCAACAGACGCCAGCACCAGGTCGCCGACAGGATGCCCGTACTGGTCATTGACCCCCTTGAAGTGGTCAACATCGAACATGATAACGCCAAGATGACTGAACGTATCGACAGACTGCTGAAAAATGCGGACGGCTTGCTCGAAGAAATGCCGCCGATTATGAATCCCGGTCAATACGTCCGTTGCAGCCAGCCGCTGCATTTGACGATATAGCTGAGCGTTCTGAATATAGCTGCCTACTTGGCTGGTGTAGGTGAAGGCTAGCCCCACCTCGCTTTGAATATAGGGGCTGTGGTTCTGTGCAATGATCATTCCCCGAACCTTGCTTTCAATCAAGATAGGCAAGTGAAGGAAGCTGACCCGGTTCATTTCCTTTACAATCGGCTGCTCTTCCTGCTGAAGTAGGATGAACATTTCGTTAGCTTGCTTTTCCGCGTATTCAATGTCTTTGTAACCGCTGGAAGATTCATCATACCGGGTTATCATGGCTGTCAGCGTATCGTAATGCTGAATCCATAATGCAGCACTGGTGTAAGGAACCAGCTCCCTTAAGGAAGCGAGAATTCGCTCGTTAACCTCCCCCTCATCCAATGTCGAGCTGACTGAAGAAAGCGCATGCCGCAGCTTCTCCCCGTCTTGCCTTTGTTTAAACTCCGCGTTGTAACGTCCTTCCAGCTCAACGGTTTGTGCCGTTTGCATCAGCAGCCCGGAGATTTGCTTCAACATCCGATTAAAGACACGGCCTAACTGGCCTATCTCATCCCGTGCAGTTGTATTGGCATAGCTGCGTAAATTCCCGGCGGCGGCTTCATTCATATGCTGAACCATACTTTTGAGAGGGTTTGTGACCCAACTAGACAAGGCTAGCATGATAAGGAAGAAGGACAGGACAAAAAACAGCAAGGAGAGAAGCGTTGGGTATTTATAAAGGGAAGACAGCTTGTGATTGATTTTGTTGCTTTCCACGACAACCACAACGGAGCCCTCGTAGGAGGTTTCATTATTGTCAAGAAACGGGATGACTGCGCCTAAATAAGGATTGCCTTGATAATTATAGGAAACGATGCTTTCCCTGCTCGATTTAACTGCGTCCAACAGCTCAGGGACATCCAAGACAGCGCTGCTGGTTTCTTGATTTTTACTCTTGAAAAGCACCCGGCCATCGGTGTTCACTACATAGATTATGGATATCTCTTTGTATTTCCAAAGTATTTCTTTGGACTGCTCATCGAATCCAACCAGATCCCTGTCTGTGATTCCGAGCGAATGAATGCGGTCCAATTGACTTTTCAGACTTTGCCCTATGACTAGAATTTGCTCCTCAAGCACTTCGAAGTATTTTTTTTGAAACAGATAGGTGCCAATGACATTGTTTAAACCAATGGAGACAGTCAAAATAATCACAAGCATAATCGTTATTTTTGTCTGAAGTTTGGTGTAAGTCATCATCATAGTTTCTCCCATTCAAACTGCATATGTCCCACTTTTACACATTTACGAAAACAAAAAAATCTACCAAAGGTAGATTTTAAGAACCTTCGTTGGGAACTCGGCTGCCGTAGTATATAACCTTAGGCCCGTGGCTTTGCGTCCCTCCCTTTCGAGCAGGTTTGCCTTTGACATCGGAAGATGTATATTTTGTAATGGATAGTATTTGACAGGGGAGCTGAATATCCTTTTTACATTAAGATAAATTTAGGACTTTAGGCTTAAATCTGTAGTTCAAATGACTCCGGGCCTTCAGCAGGCTTCAAATGTGTGGTTAGCTCCTTAACAAAAAACAAGGAAGCGAGGGGCAAGGTGCCGTCAGGCAAGGTGACAACTCCTATAGAACGGGATGGAATCGGTTCGGTCACCTTAATCTCAAAGAGCGTGCCTGCCTCTAAATCGTCTTTCACAAAATCCCTTGGAAGCATGGAGATGCCCATCCCTTTACGGACGAATTCAATAAGCAGATCCACCGATCCGAGCTCAATGTCGGGCATTACATCAATGCCGTAGGTGTGGAGGAAGGCGTGGAAAAAGGTGCGTGAACGGCTGTGAGCCGAGAGCATGACGAAAGGGTTTCTGACCAATTCTTTGAGATTTAAGGGAGAATCAGCTAAACGAGCATACTCCGGACCTGCAACAAAGCAGTCCTGTATCGTTTTGGTTGCTTGCACCTGAATCCGGTCATCTACGGGCAGGTGGACGATGCCGCAATCGATAGCTCCGTCGCCTAACCGTTTTAGAATATCCTCGGTTTTTCCATGAGACAGACAGATGCGTACTTCCGGTGCCTTCTTGTGAAACTCGGCGAGAAAAGGGAGGAGATAATATTTGCACAGCGAGTCGCTGGCTCCAAGACGGATCGTCCCGCTTAATACAGACTTCATCTCGCTGATCTTACGCTCTCCGGCTAGAATCAATCCATAGGCCTGCTCTACAAAATGGTACAGCACCTTGCCTTCCTCCGTCATTTCCACTCCTTTGGGCTTGCGCACAAGCAGACGAACTCCCAGCTGCTCCTCCAATTGCTTGATAGCATAGCTGGCGCTCGGCTGCGTTATATAGAGCTCCTGCGCGGCTCTAGTAATACTCCCGCATTTCACTGTGTAATAAAACACTTTGTACTGATCCATTGCACTCATGACATAGATCCTCTCTATGGATTATATAAAATAGTTCAATTATTTATATGTCTAACTATTCCCTATAATAAAGCTAACAGCTCGAAGCATGCAAGTCAGGACAGCGGGCTCAACTATTGGGAAGCTCTCTGAACAAGCAGTAGGCAGCTTGACAGAGGCTTTTGGAAAGAGGTGTTCAACAAATGGGAAGGGTAGAACCGGAACGAAATTCCCGCTCGCCATGGGCGGCGCTTTACGATAGGGAGGAGGTAGAAATTCACCCGCCAACGAAGCCGCCTGACGGAGCCATTGCAGTACCTGGAAGCAAGAGCTACACGAACCGTGCCATTCTTATTTCTGCTTTGGCAGAGGGCTCCTCGATTCTCGGGGATATTTTGCGCAGCGATGATTCCTATTGGTGTCTGGATGCTCTGCAACAGCTTGGCGTTAGCTTGCAAGTAGAGGGGAATACGGTATCGATAGAAGGAACCGGTGGGGAATGGCCTAATCCGGCAGGCAGCTTGTATATCGGAGCGGCGGGCACTATCGCGCGGTTTCTGCCAGGTGCGCTGGCAGTAGGCAGCAGGGGAAGTTGGCTGCTAGAAGGAAATAGGCGCTTGAGTGAGCGGCCTGTCCGGCCTCTGATCAAGGCATTAAATACAATGGGTGCGGATATTCGGTATACAGCAGACATTGGGCAATTGCCGATTCGCATTGAGGCGAGGGGGCTTGCCGGAGGAAAAGTGACGGTGTCGGGGGCGGTTTCGAGCCAGTTTCTAAGCGGTCTGCTTATTGCGAGCCCTTATGCCAAGCAAAGGACCGAAATAAGGGTAGCCGATAAAATGGTGCAGCATGCTTATGTAGGAATGACTATAGAGCTCATGAAGCGTTACGGTGTTGTAGTGGAGCATAACGAGGCTTATGATCATTTTATAATCGAGCCCGAGAGGTATCAGGGCCAGAATATTCAACTGGAGGCGGATGCTTCCACCAGCTGCTATTTTCTGGCCTATGCGGCTCTGACCGGCGGCCATATACGGATTACAAATCTGACCGCAGCCACGCTCCAGCCTGATATCGGCATGCTCAAGGTGTTTGAGCGGATGGGATGCAAGGTGAACAGCGATGCTGAAGGGATTGAGCTTTGGGGGCCAGAAATGCTGCAAGGCGGCTTCACCATCAGCATGAGGGAAATGTCGGACCAGACGCTAACGCTTGCGGCACTTGCCCCATTCGCCGACGCGCCGATTACGATAACGGATGTGGAGCATATCCGTACTCATGAGTGTGACCGGATCAGCGCTATGTGCGACTCCTTGACGCGTCTTGGCATTCAAGCGGAGGAACGCCGCGACGGTCTGACCGTTCATCCGGGGATGCCTGTTGCTGGCGAGGCGCTGGATACTTACGATGATCACCGGATGGCGATGTCACTCGCATTGATCGGCTCTCGGGTAGGGGGCTTGCGTCTGCGCGATCCAGGCTGTGTGTCCAAAACCTGCCCGTCTTATTTCGAGGATATGGGAAAGCTGGGGCTGCAGGTCATAATTTGAGAGCCTTATTTTAAATTATAGCGCCATCTTGGGCGGGCAGGCCAGGCAGGGAATAGGAGATTTAGTCCTATTCCTTTTTTCTATAATATCAGACTTTATGAGTTTTCAGCGGAGCTGAAGAAGTCTGATATTGCAAGAAAAGCTACAACTAAGACACGAATGTCTCTTCCTCGAAAGGGCATCGATCAGAAGCTTTTCTTATAATATCGGAGTTTATAAGTTTTCAGCGGAGCTGAACAAGTCTGATATTGCAAGAAAAGCTACAACTTAGTCACGAATGTATCTTCCTCGAAAGGGCATCGATCAGAAGCTTTTCTTATAATATCGGAGTTTATAAGTTTTCAGCAGAGCTGAACAAGTCTGATATTGCAAGAAAAGCTACAACTTAGTCACGAATGTATCTTCCTCGAATGGGCATCGATCAGAAGCTTTTCTTATAATTTGTGGTAAATCAAACATCTCATAGTAATTGTATTTCCTGCTGCTCTCCTATAAGCTTAACAAGAAGGGATAAGATACGGACGGCTGGATCCGGCAGGGGCGCTGCTGAGGATTCGGATTCCTCTGTAAATTGCCAGGAGAGGAGAATATGCCTCCATGCTGCATAAGCATAAGTTTATTAAAACCAAACTACTTATTAGCTTGGCCATAGTTACGCTGCCGGGCTGCCAGGGCGAGCCGATTCCACAAGCGGCTTCGGTCGAATCCAAAGCTCAGAAAGCCGTTAAATTTGATCCGCCGGTTGTTATTACAACAGCAAAAGCATTGCGGGATTACGACAAGCTGAAATATAACGATACAACGGAGAATAACCCGATAACGCGATGGGCTAAGGACAGGTTAGGTATTATTCAAAAGAATAAATGGATTGTAACCGACCAGAACGCGGCGCTTGCTACCAAGATCAAACTCGCTCTGTCAGGTGGAGACGAACTGCCTGATGTGTTGTTTCTTACTAATCACGATATTCCCGAGCTGTTGGGCGATCTTGTCGATTCGGGTCAAATTATGAATGTCGAAGAAGCCTTTGAGGCCTATGCTCCCAAGCGGGTCAAAGAGGCTTATGAAATAAACAAGGACGTGTGGAAAACCGTCTCTTTACAAGGTAAAGCTTGGGGGCTGCCGCAAATATCCGATGGCAAGGTAGGAGATCCGATTTTGTGGATACGTCAAGATTGGTTGGATAAGCTGCATTTGCTGCCGCCTACTACCCTGGATGAACTGGAAACGGTTATGGATGCGTTCACCAACGGAGACCCTGACGGGAATGGCAAAAAGGATACGATTGGATTGGCGCTTGCCGGGAAAAATTCCTTGAACAATTGGATGGGAAATGTCAGCTTCTTATTTGGGGCTTATGGGGATCAGCCCGATCAGTGGAACCGGATGAAGGACGGCAAGCTTGCTTACGGTTCTATTCAGCCGGGAGTAAAGCCGGCGCTTGCCCGACTAGCCGATTGGTATGAAAAAGGTTATTTGGACCCGGACTTCGGTACCCACGATGAGCAGCAAGCCGCCGCCGTGTTCACATCGGGAGCCGCGGGAATTATTTCAGGTCCCGGCTGGATGGGGGGATGGCCTCTAAGTGAAAGCCCGCTCGGTCCGGGTGTGTTTAAGCCAATTCCTTACCCTGCGGGACCGGATGGTAAAATCGGCAGACTCGGTTCGCGGCTGTCATACGGGAGTTATTTTTTCCGTAAGGACTTTTCCCACATGTATGCTGTATTTGCTTATTGGGATCAGGTGTACGGCTCATTGATCGAGGATCCCGAGTCGGATTTTGTTAATGGTTACGCTGAAGGATACGACTATATTATTAAAGATGGCCAAGCCATCTATGATTTTCCCGGGTCAGGCAGTACGATATCCAATTTTTTACTGTTTGGACCGGGCAGCGCACCTCCCATGGTTATTAGCGGGGATAGTATAGAACAACGCGTATTCCAGGGGCGTATTCATTCTCCGTATGAAAAGAAATTGGCCGCTACTACATCCCGTTTATTTCTGGAAGGACGAATCGTCGGCGATATTCAGGCGGCTTATTCACAGAAGAACGAATTTGTAGGCCCAAACACATCATCCATGGCCTCAAGATGGCCGCTGCTGAAGAAATTGGAGAAGGAAACCTTCTTAAAGATCGTGTACGGCAAGGCGTCTATCGATTCATTTGACGTATTTTTGCGGCAGTGGTCTGAACAAGGCGGAAACCAAATAACAGATGAGGTTAATCAATGGGACCTGACCACCCGTTAATTCACATATAAGATGAAAGCTCGTAACAGCAGGCGCTGAGCGGGCTTTTTTTGTTTGGCTGCAGAAATGTAAAATTTATTGTCTTTCTTGAAACGGCTTGCAAAAGTATTTATTAATATGGAAGATTGTGGTTAAATTGAATAGACTTGAGCCTTTGCAGCCAAAGGTTTAGCTATTTTATGATGAAGGGGACTTCGTACAATGATACGTACATATTTATTCAAGCTGCTGTTACTGGCTGTGATGGTCACACTGCTAATCCAGCCGGGTTCGGCTTGGGCAGACACGAACACACTGATTCCCGACGCTGAGATGGAGCGAGCACTTCGGGATCAATTGAAGAAGCAGCAAGGGGAGCTTACGATAGACGATTTGGCTCCTATTAATTCGTTGTATGCGTCCAAGGGCTATAGCATTAAAAATTTGGCGGGTCTTCAATTCGCTAAGAAGCTCAATCGGCTGGTGCTTTCCAATAACCAGATCTCCGATGTATATCCGCTCAGCAGCCTGAATCAGTTAATTATGCTGGATTTATCCAAAAATGAAATTAAGGATGTTCGAGCTTTAAAAAGCTTGAATCGGTTAAGAACTTTATTTATAAGCAGAAACCCTGTATCCGATGCTGCTCCTCTATGGAGCTTAACTTCGCTGCAGGATCTTTTTCTGAACCAAACCGAAGTCAAAAGTATTGCGGGTATTTCCGCGCTTCAGCAATTGGTTTTTCTGGATTTATCGTATAACGCTATAGCGGATATGCAGGAAATTAGTAAAATCACCAGTCTTAGAAATTTGTATCTATCAAATACAGGCTTAAGCGACCTGTCTGTGCTATCGAATCTTAAGGAGCTTCGTAAGCTTGGACTAAACGACAATAAGATTCAGGATATTAAGCAGCTATCCGCTCTGACTCATTTGCAAGAGGTGAATTTAAAAGGAAACCCGCTACAGCAAGGGGCGAAGGAAGTTATACGAGGGCTGCTTGAACGTGGCGTGAAGGTCGAGTTTGATAAAGAGTTATTTCCCGACATATCAGTTGGGATACCTGTATTTATTGATGATGAGAAGCTGAGCTTTGAAGAGCCGCCCGTCAATGTGAATGGCTCGGTATTGGTTCCTTTTCGAAAGATTTTTGAAAAGCTCGGACTTACCGTTAATTGGAATGAAGCTACACAAGAGGTATCGGGCCGAAGCAAGCAGGCGGATATTAAGTTAACCATCGGGGACAAAGCGGCGCTCGTCAATGGCGAGAGTACGGTGCTGTCGGAAGAACCCCGGATAATTAACGGTGTCACCTTTGTTCCATTGCGCTTTATTGGGGAGGCATCCGGCAAAGAAGTACATTGGAATGAGGCCAACGCTTCAGTGCAAATCGCAACCAAAACAGCGAACGGCCATGGGAAGCTGTACGATGATAAGGCCCATTTTTTGGCTTATAGCGGTGGTTTAGCGGAAGGCAAGCAGCAGGGGCAAGGGACTAGCTACTATCCAAACGGGGATGTTTTTTACGAGGGCCAATGGGATCAGGGACAAATTCACGGCTATGGGAAGCAATACGAGGCAAACGGCAAGCTCCAGATGGAAGGCGAGTTCAAGAACGGCTTGCTGGACGGTCAAGGAAAGCTTGTATACGTCTCAGGCGAACGTTTGGAAGGCTTGTTTGTCAAAGGGAAGCTGAACGGCCCGGGGAAATTGTATAATGCCAAAGGAAGGCTCGTATATGTCGGCGATTTCGTGGACGACAGCCTTCATGGAAAAGGGACCATCTATTATGACGACGGGAGCTCGTACTCCGGTGACTTTGTTAGAAACATTAAGAGAGGTTACGGAACGCTTCACTATACGGATGGAGTCCGATTCGAGGGCAAGATCAATGATCAGGAGATCATTGAAGGCAAGTATTACATTGGGGAATCCTATTTATGGTACGAGGGGAAATTTAGCAAAAACAGCTTTCATGAAGGGATCATGTACTACTCCAACGGGGCCAAATATGTGGGGAACTTCCAGGATGAGAGCTTTCATGAAGGAAAGTTTACGGATTCCTCAGGGAAAGAGCTAGTCAACATGAATAATGGAACGGGAGTACATTTTTATACAAATGGGGATTGGTATGAAGGGGAGCTTGTCAATGGCGATCTTCATGGTAAGGGCTCCTATTACTCGCCGCGCGAAGGGAAAACAACAGGAACCTTTGAACATAACGAATTGAACGGACACACGCAAATGTATACGCTCAAAGGTGAGCTTGAGTTTGACGGGGAGTACCGGAATGACAAGCGTAACGGTCCAGGCAAAGAATATGGCAAGGACGGCAAATTAAGATATGAAGGAAGCTATAAGGATGGCAAGCGAAGCGGAAGTGGCAAAGAGTATGATTGGAAAGGCAAGCTGACATACGAAGGCGAATATGCCGACGGCACCTGGGAGGGCAAAGGAACTCAATATCGTGAGGGGGTTCCCTTCTATACAGGAGGTTTTCAGAATCGCAAGCATCACGGCAAGGGCAAGCTCGTTTATTACAACGGTGACAGTTACGAAGGCGAGTTTAAAGAGAATGAATTCGGGATCATCGGCTCTTTCCAAAGTGCATCAGGCGGGAAGCTTGAGAACGGTCAGGGACAGGGCGAGGGGATGTACCGCAAAGCGGACGGTTCGATTTATAAGGGTGAGTTTGATAAAGGCACTATGCAAGGAAAGGGAGAATTGTACCGGGCGAGCGGCAGTCTCTCTTATCGGGGTCAATTTGAACAAGGAAAGCCTCAAGGTCAAGGGATGTCTTATGATTTTGAAGGTGTCAAATATTACGAGGGCACTTATAAGGACGGATATATTCAGCAAGGCAAGGAATTGAATAAGGAAGGCAAAGTAATTTATGAAGGTTCTTTTGATTACGGGGAATGGTCTGGGCAGGGGCGCCAATATACAGACAAAGGCCGTTTGCTTTATGAAGGAGAGTTTGTAGAGAGCAGCTTCCACGGCAAAGGCACTTTATATTACAGCGACGGCATCGTGTATGCGGGGATATTCGATTATGGCGATTTTGGGGAAAAGGGAGCTTTCACCGATGCTAGCGGCAGTGTAGTGCAGGTAAACCGGACCTTGAAGGGGACAGGGAAGTTCTATCAAGCCGACGGTGGTATTTATGAAGGAGAGCTGAAGGAAGGCAAGCCGGAAGGACAAGGCAAGCTGTTCGATGGCGATGGCAAGCTGGAATACACAGGCCTGTTCAAAAATGGTTATCGCGCCAATTGGGAGGATTAAGAAGTGGGGATAATCGGGGCAAGGCAGGAATGGTTCTAGTCATATAATCATGCTAATTGGGCAATCTATCCAATGGGGTGATTGTATTGAAGATGCGAGTTATAGCGGCAGGGGCATTGCTAGCTTTAACGGTGATAGGACATCAAGCCACAGCTTATGCGGAGCCTCAACGTGAGAAGGCTATTGAAGAGGCATTGCTGCAAGAATTGCACACGGAAATTGAATCTTCGCTGAATAGTATTTATAACGAAAAGTACTCACAATTTCAATGCGCTCGTATTGTGTCTATCAACGAAAAACTTACCGTCTCCAAGCAGGGCACTAAGTCTAAGCCGGTAGATGCGATTCATGGGGCCAAGTATTTTGAAATCAATGTCGGAATACTTAGGAAGAACGATGAGTATGTAGAGGTAAGGTTAAAAAATGATACAGCCTCAGCGCAATATTACCTTGTAAATTACAGTAAGCGTGATCGTCCTAAGGAGTTCAGTTGTTTGTAGAGGAATCTCTAGTTCAATCTTAAATGACTAAAAGCCGGACCCTTTCCTAGTGGAAGTGGAGTACGGCTTTTTATTTGGCTTTTAAAGCTTATGATTGAGAGGATCTTTTAAACCGATAGGGGCTAAGACCGACATTCTTTTTGAACAGTTGGCAAAAATAAGAAAAATTGCTCAGACCGATTGAGAGACCGATCTCCTGAACTGTCATATCACTCGTTTTCAGAAGCCAGCAAGCTTGGCGGATGCGCCGTGCCGTTAAGTATTCAGTAATGTTCGTCCCAATCGATTGCCGGAAAACCGCCGATACATGATTGGGGGATAGATGAACGGCTTTGGCTAACTGATCCAGCTGGAATTCCTCCATGTAATGCTCCTCGATCCATTCCATGACAAGCTCAGCGGCGGTAGACTTGGATTGGATAGGGGAAGCGGTTGGAAGTATGGAGCCTCCGCGGCCTTTTAACAGCTGTAATAGCGCAACCAAGAATAGCATCTGTTCTTCAAGCAGTGCTTCAGGGATTGCGGCGGAAAGCTGCTTCCGGTAATCACTCAGCAGTCTTTCGACGGACTCTTGCGGCAATCCGGTAAAAATTTGCGGACTTGCAGAGCCTTTCCACAGCTGGCGGAAAAATGACTGCAGCGTGACGAACGGCGCTAGAAAGCTATCCAGAACAGCAGGCTCAAAAACAAACAATGAACGAATGTAAGGCGATCCCGGACTAAGATTTAATTGGATACGATGGAGCTGAAAGGGCCGGAAAAAGACGAGACAGCCTGGCGACAGCTCGACTATTTGTTGATTGACAACGACACTTCCTTGCCCTTTGTGGACATAGAGAAGTTCCATTCCCTGATGGGCGTGAAAGATATCCGTAAATTCATCCGTCCGGTCTTTGCTAAAAGAAAGCTGAACCGGATGCTGATTCAGATTCATATAGTTCATAATTTTCATGATCGCTCACCTCGGCAGAATCAACCGTAATACAACAACATTTTATCATAAACGCACCAAACAATGCTCCGTCAATTTTTGCTAAGCTAACGGTATAGGTGTTTTAAGTAAATGAAGCTGTGCCATTCGGTGCATACACAATAGCAGAAACTGATAAGGGAGCGTGACTGATTGTGATTAAGCAAAGGTTGATTCAGGGCTGGGAGCATCACCGTGGAAGCTTGGGCGGGCCTTGGGAGGTATGGCGTCAGGATAAGCTGCAAAATCACTACAATGTGCCATGGCATGGAGTGGAGCTGCCGCATACGTACAATGGATTGGATGTACTGGACCCGGACGGAAAATATTATCAAGGCCAGGGCTGGTACCGGACGAAGCTAGAGGTGAATAACCCTTACCCGCAAGGCCATACGCTGCTTCATTTTGAAGGAGCCGGGCAAAGATCAGATGTGTATGTGTACACGAATAAGGTAGGCTCGCATCTGGGCGGCTACGATGAGTTTACGGTAGATATTACTGATGCGGTTGAAGAAGCAAGAGGTATTGAGCGGTACAACGGACTTGTTCCCATTGCTATTGCATGCGACAACAGCCGGGAGCTGGAGACGATTCCATCGGATGCGAGTGATTTTAACCTGTATGGCGGGATTTACCGGTATTTGAACCTGGTGTACGTTCCAGCGGTTTCTGTAGAGCGTGTGCATGTACAGACTGAGTTGGCTGATGGACATGGCAGCTGCCGAGTTGCGGTCCAAGGCGTACTGTACAATCCTTTGAATCATCAGGATGAGCTGGAGCTGACGGTACGTCTGCAGGATAGCGAGGGTAAGGAAGTTGCGAAGTTTACGCAGATTTCGAAGCCTTGGAGCGGGATGAAGCAGCTGGCTGAATATGAGCTGTCCAATCCGACATTGTGGTCAACGGAGCAGCCTTACTTGTACAGCTGTACGGTAGAGGTGGCAGGGAATGGCGGTGCTGCTGGAGCATCGGCAGGACAAGGCAGTTCAGCGGGAGCTGAAGCTAAAGGCAGCACAGCCGGAACAAACGAAGCAAATGGCAGCTCGAAGCTGGTTGAGCGGTTTGGCGTACGCAGCTTTGAGTTCGTGAAGCGCGGTCCGTTTAAGCTCAACGGCGAGCGGCTGCTGCTGCGCGGAACACACCGTCATGAGGATCATGCGGGTGTAGGTCCTGCCATGACTGAGGACATGATGCGTACGGAGATGCATCTGATCAAAGACATGGGCGTGAACTTCATCCGCCTCGGCCACTATCAGCAATCGCGAATAATACTTGAGCTGTGCGATGAGCTCGGCATCCTCGTATGGGAAGAAATTCCTTGGTGCCGCGGCGGCTTGGGCGGCGAGCAGTACAAGCAGCAGTGCCGCGACATGCTGACGGCTATGATAGAGCAGCATTATAATCATCCTTCGGTAATCCTATGGGGATTAGGCAACGAAAACGATTGGGAATGCGACTTTGATTATTTTGATCAAGAGGCCATCCGTATTTTCATGAAGGAACTGCATGATTTATCCCATGAGTTGGATCCGAGCCGGTTGACGGCGATCCGCCGCTGCGAGTTTTGCAAGGACATAATCGATGTGTACTCACCTTCTATTTGGGCAGGCTGGTACCGCGGCATTTATACGGATTACGAGGAAAGCAGCCGTCAGGCATTCGAAAATGTCGATTCCTTCTTCCATATGGAGTGGGGAGCGGACAATTTGGCGACACGTCACGTAGAGAAGACGTTCACCGGCTTCGAGTTCATTAAGCAAGGCGATGGAGATACGGACGAGCGGGACGGAGACTACCTGCTGACAGGTGGCGAGCCGCGTGTATCTCGTGACGGGGACTGGTCGGAAACTTATTTCTGCGAGATGATCGATTGGTATTTAAAATCCCAGGAAACGATGGAATGGCTGACTGGTGCTGCTCAATGGGCATTTAAGGATTTTGCTACACCGGTGCGTCCGGACTCGCCGATTCCATATTTGAATATGAAGGGCATCATTGAGCGCGATTTTACGAAAAAAGATGCTTACTACGTCTATCAATCCTATTGGACCGATAAGCCTATGGCACGCATTTATGGACACACGATGCCGGTTCGTTGGGGACAACCCGGAGAATTGAAAAGCATCAAGGTTTATTCCAATTGTACGGAAGCAGAGCTGTTCTTGAACGGCTCCAGTCTCGGCGTGAAGCAGCGCGATTCGCAAAACTTCCCGGCTGCGGGCTTGCGTTGGGATACTGTGCTGCAGTCTGGAACGAACCATGTTAAGGTAGTAGCAACGAAGGCCGGCGTAATCGTAAGCGATGAGCTGACGTTTGAGTATCAAACGGAGAGCTGGGGCGAGCCTGCCGAGCTGCGGTTGAACTTGCAGCCACAGACGGATGGAACTATTCTGGTGGAGGCTTTAGCCTACGATGCAAGCGGCGTGTTATGTCTGGACGCAGCCAATTTTGTTCGATTCGGATTGACCGGCGACGGTAAGCTGATCGATTTCCAAGGCACGGTGCGAGGCTCAAGCCTGATCCAGCTGACCAATGGGCGGGCGCGCATCTTGATCGACCCGGCTGGAGGAGCGGCGGCGGGCGTGTCTGTGACCGGCTTCGTATCCGCGAGCGGTCCGGCTTCGGGAGCAGGCGCGGCGAGTGCGGGCGCAACAAATGCCGAAGCAGCCCCAAGTACGGCAAGCCTGAGCTCAGGAGCGAACGTTAGCGGGGATGCAGCTTCTGGCCGTAAGCCTGTGTCCATAGTTAGTGTGGCTAGCTCGGGTCTATCTACAGCGTTCATCACGATTTAAAGCATACAACGTTAAGCTTGTATTAGTCGTAACAATTGTACAGATGCAACAGGGTTCACTTATAGAAAAAGCTTTACGGCAAGTCGCTTTTAGCATTTATCCATTTGGAGGAGGATCATGAACATGAATGTATTGGATACGAACAAATTGAAGCAAGCCGCTACATTGCAGGAGGTACTGCCCGAGGTATGGGAGGCATTGCAGCATAAAGTGAGCCGGATGATCGAGCAGATTGGTGATAAGTCGCCCCATGTGGCTCCTGCGGATACAGGAATTTATGACGATCTGCGCCACGACTGGTGGACATCAGGCTTTTGGCCGGGAATTTTGTGGATTATGCATGAAATGACAGGCAAGGACCATTACAAGGATGCGGCTTGGAATTGGGACGAGAAGTTCGATCAGAAGTCGATCCAGCCTAGCAACTTTCATCACGATGTAGGCTTTCAATATTTGCCTACAGCGGTAATCAAGTACAAGCTGACCGGCGATGAGGATGGCAAACGCAGAGGACTGCTGGCAGCCAACTTCCTAGCGGGACGATTCAACATCGCAGGTAACTTCCTGCGCGCATGGAATCAGGATAAAACCGGCTGGGCCATCGTAGACTCCTCGATGAACCTGTCGATTCTATTCTGGGCGGCGGAGGAAATCGCCGACCCAAGGTTCAGCATGATCGGCAAAGCTCATGCGGATACAGTCGTGAACCATTTCATCCGTGAGGATGGTTCCGTTAATCACATCGTCAGCTTCAATCCGCTGACGGGTGAAGTTATCGAGTCGTTAGGCGGCCAAGGCGCCGGTCCCGACTCGGCCTGGAGCCGCGGCGCCGCATGGGCGCTGCACGGCATGGCCAATACGTATCGCTATACTGGCGATACGAAATATTTGCGCGCGGCACAGCGCGTCGCGCATTATTTCCTCTCCATGCTGCCGGACGACCATGTGGCGCATTGGGACTTCCGCGCGGCGGAATCGCTCGCTGATGAGCCGCGCGACACCTCGGCGGCGGCTTGCGCCGCCTCGGGGCTGCTCGAACTGGCCGCTGCGCTGCCTGCGGTACAGGGGCGCCCGTACCGTGAAGCCGCTGAGCGCATCCTGCTCTCGCTGACGCAGAGCTACGCCACATGGGATCGTCCCGATCACGAGGCGATTCTAGTGGAAGGCACCGGCCACAAGCCGGCCGGCCAGAACATCAACGTCTCACTGATATACGGAGACTACTTCTATGTCGAAGCGCTTGCCAAGCTGCAAGGCTGGAAATCGCGCATTTTCTAATCCGGGCTGGGCTGAACCGAATATAATAAGAGCACCCTTCAAATCACTGAACAAGTGGTTTGGGGTGCTCTTTTTTTGTGGGCTGAAGGACATAATGTACGAATTAATCGATAAAGGATGAACCGAATATTGGGTATATTAGGTTAGGTATGCACAGCTTCATCTCCTCTTCACACCCCAATCGTCCGGTGAGAGGAACTACGATTCGCTATTTGGATGTGCACACGTGGTCATTCAATTGAAACGGAACTACGATGCCTTATTTGCCTGAAATGATGGATTATAAGCCTAGTTGACACGCGATAGCGCATCGTAGTTCCGTGAAATCATGAATTCGAGGGAATATGCGAAAAATAAAGGAATGACGTTCCGTTAGTGAGCGGGTAGTGGGCAGTGGGCAGTATGTGGAGCAGCTTATTCCTAGGCCTTCATCCGCTGCTTGAACTCCTTAGGAGAGCACTGGTTATGACGCTTGAACAGCTTGTAAAACTGCGCCATGTTCGGGATACCGACCGCCTCTCCTATTTCCATAATGCTTACGTCCTGCGTGAGCAGCATGCGCTCGGCTTTTTTAATGCGCTTGTAGTTGACATAATCAACGAAGGATAAGCCCATCACCTTTTTAAAATACTTAATAAAGTAGTGATAGCTCAGATTCAGGACGGCGCATGCTTGCTCGATGGCGATCTTTTCGGTCAGATGCTGCTCCACATAATCCAGTGCCGGCTGCAGACGTATAAGCTCATCATTCTCGGTACCATTCAGAACGCCCTGCGTATCGCTGCGTAGCAGCAGCAGCATTAACCGGCGGATTGAGGCGCTGATGGCGAGCTCGTAGCCTTTTTGCTTGGTTTGCGTTTCCTGGTAAATGTCCATAATAAGCGCATGGGCTTGCTGCTGAAGGAGAGGGTTGTCCCGAAAAATATAATTCAACTGGCTTAGAGGCCGCCGCACCTCACTGAAATAATGCAGGTAGGGCATGGTGCTCTCATCAAAATGCTGCGCCAAATCAAACTGACATACAATATAGCTAAGCGCTTCGGGCAGTTCCTTTCGGGTACGGTGCAGCTGGGATGAGCCGAGCACATGAACGTCACCAGATCGCAGCTCTCGGGTGTCATGCTTAGTTTGGATACCAAGGCCGCCCCCAAGCACGGCCAGAAATTCAACTTCCTTATGATAATGCCAGCGAAATATCTTAGGGATGGAGGGGCTGACGATAGATTCGGGACTCGTTATTTGCCACACTTTTAGACGCAGAAGAGGGTTTTGATAAATAACATGCTCTTTGTGTACGTCGGGTTCATTATATAGAAGGTTGTTCATACCGGTACCTTGGACCTCCAATGTAAAAATATCTACTAAACCATTATCGCATAGTATGCATTTAGATTTACTAAATAGTATAGCATGTTTTTGGGGAAGCGATGGCAGTTTTGCATACAGATGCGGCAGTATTGAGAATTTCTTTTTTTCGGCGTTATCTTATAATTTAAGGTAGCTACTATGTTACTAATTGTTGGAGGTTGGATAAATTTATGAGCCAGAAGCTGAGAGTTACCGTATGGAATGAGTTCCGTCATGAGAAGGAAAATGAGAAGGTCCGCGCCGCTTATCCGGATGGCATTCATCAGGCGATTGGTGAAGGCATAAGTGGAGATGTGGAAGTATCCTATGCTACTTTGGATGAGCCGGAGCACGGTCTCACGGAAGAAAGACTGCAAAATACCGACGTTCTTATCTGGTGGGGGCATAAAGCGCATGGCGAGGTTCAGGATGAAATCGTCAAACGTGTCCAAAGCCGTGTTCTAAAAGGCATGGGCCTGATTGTTCTGCATTCCGGTCATTTCTCTAAAGTGTTCAAAACGTTGATGGGAACCTCCTGCGATCTGAAATGGAGAGAAGCTGACGAGAAGGAACGCATCTGGGTTGTGTCCCCAGGCCACCCTATCGTAGAGGGTATTGGAGAGTATATTGATCTGGAAGCCGAAGAAATGTACGGCGAGCACTTCGATATCCCGCAGCCGGACGAGCTAATCATGGTCAGCTGGTTTGAAGGCGGCGAAGTATTCCGCAGCGGCTGCACATTTAGTCGGGGTCAAGGCAAAATTTTCTACTTCCGCCCAGGACACGAAACGTACCGGACCTACTACAACGAGCAAATTCGCCGTGTTATTAGCAACGCTGTTCATTGGGCCGCTCCGAGCACACGCGAATACCCGAAATACGGCAACCATAAGCCGCTTGAGGTTATTAAAGCCAAAGGTTAATTGCATACAAGACAGCAATCAGTTATTCAAAACAAGCCCGTCCGGAGCATTCATGTTCTGGTCGGGCTTTTGTCTGTGTTGCCTGGACAATAAATGACTTGCATACTGATACAGTTCGACATGAAAATAAGCACCCAGTCGGATTGAAGTTCCCATAGAGAAGTAAGATAATGGGCTTGAAACCATTCTTTCAACGCAGCCGCGGTGAGTCTAGGAGTTGATTGTCGCGATACGATACGTAGCATTTTTCCTTGCAGCATGGTTAGCTATAGGTGTGTTTCCAGCGGGTACCGCATGGTCGGAGTCAGGCCTGCAAAGTATAAAAGATAGTATAGTGGTACCGGATATTACCAGAATCAAGGACATCAAGGACTTTAAGGACATTAAGGACGTTCAGGATCTCAATAAAATAGAAGACATCATCAAGCAGCTCAGCCCCATTCAATTAAATCCAAAGAAAGGAACATACAGATGGGATAAGCTGTTGGACAATAGGGATGGCAGCCACTACAGCTACACTCCTCCAGCAATCGGCGCGGACGGCACTCTTTATATCGGAACAGGGGGCAGCAGCTTATCCGCTATTTCTCCGGACGGAATAACGAAGTGGGATTTTGCGGCAGGCGGAATCGTCGTAGCCCAAGTGGTCGGCACCGATGGAACGATCTATGCGGCAGCAGGGCAAAAGCTATATGGGGTTAATCCTGACGGATCGAAAAAATGGGAGCTCGATATGAAATGCCAGCTTGGCGGATCGCTTACGGTCGACACGGACGGCACTATGTATACAGGCTGTCTTACCGGCAAATTTTTCGCCATCAAACCCGATCTATCTATTAAATGGTCTATAGACTGGGATGTTAAAGAGTCCCCTTGGTCCCCATCCTCCGCTAAAACAGTAGAAGACGGTACCGTATACGTGGGATCCGGCCATAATTTGCTGGCAATGAAGCCTAATGGAATGAAAAAGTGGGAGACTGCCACAGGGGGCAAAATACATCGTGCTCCGGTCGTTGGTGCGGACGGTACGATTTATACGGGATCGGAAGATAAAAACCTGTATGCCCTCAATCCGGACGGTACTGTGAAATGGACGTTTGCTACCGGAGGGGAAATTAAGTCTTCTCCCGCTATTGGAAAAGACGGTACCCTCTATGTGGCATCCAATGATAAAAACTTGTACGCGATCCATCCGAACGGGACTAAGAAATGGGTATTCACTACCAAAGTCGAACATCCCGGTATAAACACGGTAATTTTCGCACCTGTGATCGGCGTGGACGGTTCGGTTTATATTGTAACATTGGAGGGTGTTGTATATGCAGTAAATGCGAATGGCTCGGGCAGATGGAGCTATAATACCGACTATTTAATCGGAACCGATCCTGCAATTGGACCTGACGGTACGGTTTATGTAAAAACTTACAGTGAAGTATTGTACGCGCTCGGTACGGTCCCGGTAAGCAGCGTTACATTGAATAAGAGAGAGCTTGCTTTGGAAATAGGGCAAAAGCAAGCTCTTACGGCGGCTGTAATACCGAGTAGCGCTGCCAACAAACGGGTAAGCTGGGAGAGCAGCGATCCTTTAAAGGCTGAAGTGGACAACGAAGGCAATGTGACAGGTAAATCGGTTGGCTCAGCCGTCATTACCGTCAAGACGCAAGACGGCGAGTTTGTGGCCAAATGTAATGTGACGGTTACCGGTACTATAGCCGTACCGGCCCCTGAGCCGGACCCGGTGACAGCACCACAGCAGGGAGCAGGTGCAGATCCCTTCTCGGATATTAACGGAAACTGGGCAAATGCGGCCATCCGGGAAGCGGTAAAAAGGGATATCGCACACGGTTATCCGGATGGGACCTTCCTGCCCGAGGGGAACATCACTCGCGCTGAGTTTACCGTCATGCTGATGAACAGCATGAACCCGGGCAAAGAAGAAGCCGAGCTGCGGTTTCACGATACGGACAGCATCGGGCAGTGGGCTGTACAATCGGTTTCATCAGCTGTGAAGGCGGGCATCATCAGCGGATACCCGGATAATACGTTCCGTCCGGGCGCCAACATTACTCACGCTGAGATGGCGGCGATGGTTGTGAAAGCTTCCGGCCTGCCGGTCGAAGCGAGTCCAGTCTCGGGCTACGAAGATTACAACAGCATCCCGGAGTGGGCGAAAGGTGCCGCGTCAACAGCTGAGAAGACGGGCATTATCATTGTAGGTGGTCTGAACGCCCGGAAGTTCGCGCCGGATGTATTTGCAACCCGTGCCGAAGCGGCAAGTGCTATTGTTAGCCTGCAAAATGTGATGAAGAAATAAGGTTGAAACTACCTGTGAATCAGGTTTGCACTTGCCCTGTAAAAGATTAAGCTCTTGTCGGATAAATTTCTGAGGAAATTGAGGGACTCCACCGTAGGATATAAGAGATACGAGTGCTTCGCTCACTCGGTAGAATATTTATGGTATGCTGAAGCAGCGAGGTGATGAAGAAATGTTATATGAATTGGAGACCGACGAACGTTACGAGTTTTGGAATGGGGAAAAGATTATAATAACTCCTGACAGTACTGATCATGAGTATGTTGTAGTTAATGTTATGACTATTCTAAACAACTATGTACGCAGCAACAAGCTCGGCAAGGTGTTTGGTTCGAACACGGCGGCTTATCTGCATGCGGATGTAACTCGAAAAGACTTTCGTTTGCCTGATATTTCGTATGTCAGCACCGATCGTCTCGATATTGTTCAAGCCAAAGGCATTTTCGGAGCACCTGATCTTATAGTTGAAATCGTCTCTCCAGGCAAAAAAAATGCAGAGCGCGACCTTGTAGAAAAATTTCAACTATATGAGCAATTCGGTGTCCGTGAATACTGGATTGTGAAGCCATTTGTTGAAAAAGTTGAGCTGTTTTACCTGACAGACAACAAATACGAGCGTGTAGAGCAATCTCACCTGTTCCCTTCTATTGAGTTAGCGCATGAGGAAATTTTTGAATAAAGACCCATCTAACAAGTGCACGCATATAAATAACAGAAGAGCCGCTACGGTGATCCGTGAGCAGCTCTTTTTTCGTGGAATGGCGGAGTGTCGATCAGCAGTGGCTTCAGCTCCCTTACTTTCGCTGCCAGAGTGTAGAATGCAAACCGTTAATAGTTAGCGTCCGGAGGAGCGTTTGCGTTTTCTTTTGCCTGCTGCGGAGGGGCCGCCTTTGCGCTTGCGGCGTTTGCGGCGTGGGGCGTCAGATTCGGCTGCTTTCTTTTTACCGAAGGAGGCCATTAGTACTTTCAACATTGGTGCCATTTGCTGCACATTTTGCACTATTTTCTGTACTTTGCTCATGGTTTGCATGATGCCCTCAATGCCGCCCAAACGGTCGACTATTTGTTTAATCTGCGCGATGTTGAAGGAGCCACCTCCTGTGGATGATCCACCACCACCTCCGCCCAAAAGTCCTCCCAGAAGGCCGCCTCCGCCGTTTGTTGCCGGCGCCGGCGGTGTGTACGTCTGCGGTTGGCTAAAGCTGCTTACCTGGAGTCCCGGGTACGAGCTGGACGGATACTGTCCCCCTCCCTGGAAGGAAGAGGGCGCTTCCTGGAAGCTGCGAATTTGTGTGCCTTGATTCCCTATCGTTGGTCTTTGAATACTCACGAGTTTCACGATCCTTTTATTGGATTTAAGCAAAGTACGGACTCGGCCGGCTGCTTTGCAGGACGAAATAGACGTTTTACCTAGTGTAGTTTATGTGATAGGCGAATGGATGGATTGGACTCCTGTCACGGTTTCGCAACGATTTACAATGTTTTAGCACATTGCCGCATAAAAATAGTAAAGTTTTGCTAATCTAAAGGGAGGATTTTATAAGCCTCTGTCGAATAGTACTCTGTAAGAATTGAAGTAGACCAGCAAGGGGTTGAACGAGACATGCAATTGAAAAAATTAAATGACAAAGCGATCGATCAGCTTTTTGAAGCGGTTTTAACGCTTAAAGATATCGAAGAGTGTTATGTGTTTTTTGACGACTTATGTACGGTTAACGAGATCCAGTCCTTATCCCAACGTCTGGAGGTAGCTCGAATGCTGCGCAAAGGCAACACCTACAACCAGATCGAAGCGGAGACAGGCGCGAGCACAGCTACGATTTCCCGTGTGAAACGCTGCCTGAACTATGGCAATGACGGTTATAAGTTGACTTTGGAGCGACTCGGACGCTAATTTAGTTGGTCGAATCATTGAGAATCGCGGGGAATGCCTGCTGTTGAGGGGCATAAGACTTTCCCAAGCTCTCCATGGCTCGATTAGAGTGAAGATGGTTTTGATGAAGGCGCCTCCTCCTATTGATCTTCCTTTGTGGGATGATGGGATAAGGGGCCTTTTTTCAGTTGAATGCGGGCATAAATCTGCAAAACCTGGCTTCGCTTAACCTGACAAATGACCTCGTTTGGAGAGGACGATCCAAGCTGCTCATTCTTGTAGGGCAAAAGTGTGACAACCAACGTAGGGTTCGTTTTTATGCTATAATTAGGAAAATGGCTAGAAAACGAGTCGAAGGGCGTTCAAACGCCTTCTTTTTTTCGCGAAAAGGAAGGGGATAGTTGGTGGTAAAATACGGCATATTAGTCATAAGCCACGGTTCGCGCAGTGCGGAATGGGTTCGTTTGGTGGATGAGGCCGTAGAGGCAATGGAAACGCCGGAAGGGATTGCAGTTTACTCCTCATTTCTGGAAATTGTCGAGGGGCGGTTAATCCAAGACGGGATTACGCATCTGGAATCACTCGGGGTAACCGATATTATTGTCGTGCCGTTCTTTGTTTCTTCGGGCAGCACGCATATAGATGAAATTAGCTATGCACTTGGCGTCAAGGCAGAGCCAGCGCTACCTACGGATATGAGGCCTTTTGCTATAAGGGCAAGAATCCATTTCACTTCTCCGATTGATGATGATCCTGTCATTGCCGAAATTTTATATGAAAAAATGAAGCAGCTCTCCGTCGACCCGAAGAGTGAAATAGTGCTTCTTGTGGGGCATGGCAGTGTGGAGGAAGGCTTTCATGAGCAGTGGAGGACAGGCCTGGAGAAGCTGGCAGGCAGGCTGAAGGAGCTGGGCGGCTTTGATGAGTCGGATACAGCGATGCTGCTGCCTGATCAAATCGGCTCCAAAATGAACGGATGGCATAAGCATAAGCCGCAGCATACGGTGCTGGTCGTACCGCTGTTTTTAAGCGATGGCTATTTTACGAACGATGTGATACCTTCTCGGTTGACAGAGGGTACATATAAATACAATGGGAGAGCGCTGCTGCCTCATCCTCTGCTATCGAGATGGATGGAACGGCAGACGGCTCCTTATTGGAGCGGAAATGATACTGGAATTCGGAGTGAACGGGTGATTGAGGAATGAGTAAACGCGCAAGATTGATTTATAATCCAACCTCTGGCAGAGAGGAAATGAGAAAGCGGCTGCCGGAAATTTTACAACGACTGGAGCGGGGCGGACTGGAAACCTCGACTCACGCAACTATCGGTGAAGGGGACGCTACATTAGCCGCGGCGGATGCTATCGAAAGAGGTTTCGATATTATCATCGCTGCCGGCGGTGACGGCACGCTCCATGAAGTTATTAATGGAGTGGCCGAGAAAAGCTACCGTCCGCCACTCGGTATCATACCGCTTGGGACGACCAATGATTTTGCGAGAGCGCTTAATATTCCGCGCAGCTGGGAAGGCGCAGTTGATGTTATTTTGCAGCAGCATGCTCCATTCATCGATGTCGGCAAAATGAACCAGCGCTACTTCATCAACATCGCCGGTGGAGGCTCCATGACGGAGCTGACCTATGAGGTGCCAAGTAAGCTTAAGACTATGATTGGTCAAATGGCCTATTATATGAAAGGAATCGAGAAGCTGCCGCGGCTGCGGCCAATCGAGCTGTACATCCGTACGGATGCAGGAGATCTGCATGAGGAAGTGATGCTGTTCCTGATCTCTAACAGCAATTCTGTAGGCGGTTTCGAGCGTTTGGCGCCGGACGCTTCACTCAACGACGGGCTGTTCGATGTGCTGATTCTCAAAAAATGCAATCTCGCAGAGTTCATCCGTGTCGTTTCCTTAGCACTGCGAGGCGAGCATCTGGGCGATCCGAATATCATTTATTTGCAGACGCGAACCATTCAGGTGACCTCACCTGATTATGTACAGATCAACCTGGACGGCGAGTTCGGTGGCACGCTTCCTTGCGTATTCACGAACCTGCCTTCACATATACAAATTTTCATTGATGAAAGCGGTCAATCCGTATACAAAACCAATCCTTTGCAGCAAATCAAGCTGCCTTGGAAAATGAAACCCGGAGTGGAAGATCATGAGCAAGATGAATAGAAGAAGAGGCGGCAGTGGAAGCAGCCGTAACGATAGGGGACAAGAGCGTAAGCAAGGGCAGAACACGGGTGCTGGTGCTGGGAGAAGAGAGTCGGCAGCTTCCGCTGCGATTGAAGGGCTGCCGGTCGAAAAAAATAGCGAATACGAAGCCGAGATTGTCGGCATCGGTCATGAGGGAGAAGGGGTAGGCCGCGTCGGCGGCTTTACCCTTTTTATTCAGGGTGCCCTTCCCGGCGAGCGCGTGCTCGTCAAGGTGATGAAGCTCAAGAAGCAATACGGCTATGCGAAGCTGCTGAAGATTCTTGAGCCTAGCCCGGATCGGGTGGCTGCGCCCTGTCCGATCTATAAGCAGTGCGGCGGCTGTCAGCTGCAGCACTTGAGCTACGAAGGCCAGCTGCGCTTTAAGCGGCAGCTGGTGGTGGACAACCTGGAGCGGATTGGGAAGCTGAAGGTAAGCGGGGGCTCTTCGAGATTGGCAGGATCGGACTCTGAAGCGGAATCCGAAGGTAAGTTAATCAGTAGATCGGTTGCTAGTGAAGGTATCGTCGTGCTCCCGACGCTTGGCATGAGCGAGCCATGGCGCTATCGCAACAAGGCTCAGGTACCGATTGGTTTCGAGGCTGCTTCGGCAGACAGAGAGGGCGGCTTGGTCGGCGGCTTCTACGCCCAAGGCAGCCACCGTATCATCGACATGGATGAGTGCCTCATCCAGCAAGAGAACAATGACCGCGTCGTAGCCGAGGTCAAACGCATCGCCCGCGAGCTCGGCATCCGAGCTTATAACGAAGAGACGCACAAAGGGCTGCTGCGTCATGTGGTAGCTCGTTATGGTTTCAACACCGGCGATATTATGGTCGTTCTGATTACGAACGGATTGGATATACCGCACAAGGATGAGCTGGTAGGCCTGCTTCGCGCGGCTATACCGGATGTAAAGAGCATCTGCCAGAACGTGAACACGGGCAGAACGAACGTCATCTTCGGCGATCAGACGAAGGTGCTGTGGGGCGACGATGTTATCTACGATACCATCGGAGACGTCCGATTCGCGATCTCGGCGCGATCGTTCTATCAAGTGAACCCCGTACAGACGGAGGTCTTGTACGGGAAGGCTCTTGAGTTCGCCGGCTTGAGCGGCGAAGAGACCGTGATCGATGCCTATTGCGGCATCGGCACGATTTCGCTGTTCTTGGCGCAGCGCGCGCGCCAAGTGTACGGCGTCGAGATCGTCAGCGAAGCGATTGACGATGCTCGGCGCAATGCTGTGCTGAACGGCGTACGCAACGTTCAGTTCGAGGTTGGCGCGGCGGAGGAAGTCATCCCCGCGTGGAAGCGTCAGGGCATCGCGCCTGACGTCATCGTCGTTGACCCGCCGCGCAAGGGCTGCGACGCGGCGCTGCTCGAGACCATCCTCGAGATGCGCCCGGATCGCGTAGTCTATGTGTCGTGTAATCCATCGACACTGGCCCGCGATCTCCGCGTCCTCGAGGACGGGGGCTATTCCACCGTCACGGTCCAGCCGGTGGACATGTTTCCGCATACCGTGCACGTAGAATCGGTAGCTTTGTTGGTGAGGAATGGTACAGAGGGCTGAGATTGCAGTTGTACAGCGGGTTTGGGGAGTAGTACAGATGAGTTGAAAGTATGAAACAGAAGCGTGAAAATAGTAGAGTTGACTGATTGTTGACGAAATCAATAGATTAATTGGGGGATGCCTAATGCTTCAATTATTGGGACAGGGGTTTGACTCCTCTCACCTCCATTTTGAAACCCGCTCTTGGAGCGGGTTTTTCCCATTTTAGGGGCAAAAATGTAGTCCAAATGTAGTCCAAAACTTTTTGGATCTCTGATTTTTGAAGAGTTCTATAGTCCTTTGGACTACAAGAGGGGGGTATTTCACGAAGTCAGTGCGCCATGTTACGATACAAATGAGGTAGGGGAATCCCATACGATTCATTTAGGTCAGGGATGGTGGTGCAGATGCAAGGGAGCATTACAAAAGTAGGAACTAAGTTTAGAATTACGTTTTACTTCGGAAGAGACAGCTTTGGCAAACAGATTCGTGAATATGCAACAGCCTCAACCGAAACGGAAGAGAAATAGCCCTTAACGAGCGAGGTAGAGAGTTGGCCTATTCCCCAGGAGGTATTCTCATTCTTGCGGGCTCTCGCTCTTTATTTTTAAAAAAACTTGAAGCAAACAGGCAGACATGGGAGGTTCATGATGAGTGAACATACTGAGGCACATGAGTTCATATCAAAATTTAGAAGTATGTTGGGAGAGAACAATGATCCGCTAAGAACCTTTGTCGGGTTCTTTATAGTCGTAAGATATTTTGGAATAAATCAGCTCAAAGAACATAATTTTTCGGATGACGCTACTTATTTAAAGGATCTAATTCAACATGAAAATAATGAAATAAGTGAATTACTCAATGATTTGTCGTTCGATGGAGAGCTTAATAATCTGTCTAATACTAATTTAAGCGAAATATATTCATATATACATGAATGCATCCAATCGCAAAGTATAACTGAAGAAATGATAATTAGTAATACATTGTATCAGTTACTGCATGAATCATTAAGTGAACAAAGTTTTTATAAATATATGGAGGATTTAACTAATATCGAAAATATGCTTAGAGTATTTCCTGTATATCGTACTGATAGCCTATTAGTTATGTTAGATGAGAGTCGGGCTATATTTGCACAAAATCTTGTGCTATTTTATCTAAGTACCGATATAGATAAAATTCAGATTGTTTCATACGATCATAAAATCTTTGGTGAAACACACTATAAAAAGATACTCTCTTTGTTTGGAAATAGAAAACAACAGGATCAGATCTCTCGTCTTCAATTTAAGAGTGATCCGCTACTAAACTATAATTATTTAGCTTCAATACTCGATAACTTGGATGAACATTCTTTTCTATTAATAATCGGTATTAACAAGTTTGCTTCTCTAAACAAGAGTAAAGCCATAAGCACAACAACTTTTCAGGATGGAAAACTAAATCTTCATACTCCAAATACGGTAAATTGGAATGAGTTTGTACAAGGGATTGATCATTTATTCGTAAAGTCTAAATTGAAAAACATCAATACAACCATGATCTATACTTTAGATGATGTATTCAATCCTGCTAAATTAATAACTGATGCAGCACTTAATGTGGATAGCTTTGATATTTATAGTATTACGAGCTCTGAAAATGTTGAAGTAAATCAAATTTATTATCTGTTTAATGAATTAAGTGAAGGTCTAATTGATGATAAAGAATTTGATGCTGCCATAGCTAAAAATAAACAAGTCATTGGGGACAATAATTACTATTTTGCACTGGGAATAAAATGCCTGATAAGGAACGACTACATAACTGCAGAAGAACACTTCAATTCGGTATTGGAAAATATGCCGCCGGCCAATCAACTGATCATCGCTAACTTTTATTTGAATAAAAAGCAGTACCCGAAAGCCCTAGAGATCCTAGTGAGCTTGTATGAGGACGACAAATATCTATCGAATCTAATGCCTGCCATTTTAAGGGCGGTCACGCACTTAGAGGATATTCAGCTTTTTGATGAGTGGCTTAATAAAGCCCTTCAAATAAATAACGAGGATCAGGAAGTTATTCGTTACGCTGCTAACTATCTTACCAACAGCGAGAGATACCTTGAGTCCGCAGAAAAATGGTATGAACTTTATAATTTAACTAATGAAATAGGGATTAAACTTCTTCATGAAATAAATTTGATTTTATCTAATATCGATCAACATAAGGGATCCGAAATTGAACAACTATTAATGAATTATGCTGAAAATTATCCAGAAATAAAGAGTGAAGTATTTTTTAGACTGGGACTGATATTATATAAGGATAAGAAAAAAGCTAAAGAAGCTTTAGAGTATTTTCAGAAAATAGACAGGATGATTGACACTCCTTTTGCCTACGAAGCTGCTTTACAGAGACTACATATACTTAAAGATAAATTATCTGAATCCAATCATTCGAGTAAACAGAAGAATCTAAAAGAGTTCTCCATGGAATTGGTTGATGATATTGGAATTTTAACGTATAAAGATCAAGGGAATTTTAAATGGAGCAAATATATTGAAGATACTCTGCCTTACGAAGAATGGAAAAAACAGTTTATTGAAATTATTTTTGAAAAAATTGAAAAATGGTCTAAATTGGATGAAGATTTATTCCGACAAACCAATTTCTCTTTTGATGTGGATGAATCTATTTTTGATAAAGTAATACAAATAGAGGGTCAAAACTATCTTAGTCCTACCCTATTTAATCATCAGTTAATGTTATTGTTTTTTACAGCAATAGACTTGATAGCACATGGAGAATTCCAAAAAGCCAACGACATCATTTTTACCATCTTTAGACTTTCCTCCACTGCGATTAGCGAAAAAGATAAGAAACTGGCTGTTACTTTTGGTCTTCTTGCTTGGAGCAGTTCTAATTTCAAAATGGGCGATGAAGTCGAAAGTATGGCAGCGGGAATCGCTTCCATAGAAATGGGAATAGAATGTGAAGAGATGGTCTTCCCATTTGTTTATGCATTCAATAACATAATGGACTTTTTATATAATGGCTCTAAAAATCTTCAATTGGATGTGGATAAAAAAGATTCGTTATGTCGATTAGTGGATATCTTGGGTGATAGGAATATTAAACTTAAGTACCATTACATTACAAACGAATATGATTATATCATTCATAATAGATCGGAATTTCTTAAGAGATTGGATCATTTTTGGGATGATCATCCGGAGCTTGAAGTTCTACTAAATGTTCCGGAAGAAGAAGAGGAGACTTTTGTAAATGAAATTAAGATACTTATAGATACATACTGCTGCAATGGAATGGAACAAAAAGCACATCAATATATTCTTAAATTTTCTACCTCATTTCACATAAACATAATGAATAAAATATCTTTAAGTTATAAGATATATTTTGAGTGGGCAAAGATCTTGTTACACCAAAAAGATTATAAGCATGCTAAAGATTTTATATTACTATCTATAGAACAAATAGAAAAAATAAGAACCGTTTATTTCAAGAGAGAACGGTCGTTCATTGGAAAACAAGCCAACACAATTTACAGAAGTTTATTGGAAATTGTGGGAAGGGAATTTATAGAGTCGAACGATTCAGCCCTATTAAATAATTTGCACGTAAGGAATAGTCTCTTAAATATTGCTCCTAGATCAATTATTGAACAAAAATTGTTTAATAATTTAGAAATAACAAGTGATGAAAGGACGGTAGAATTAATTAAAGCAAACAACGATTATTATGACCTTTTTTACGTGCTCCAGACAATGGAGCAGAAAGGAGTTGTTGACGAGGAGTATGAACACATAGTTAACCGGTTCATCGAATGTAAAAGGTTTTTGGAGGAAAATCACCCTAATTTCAAACCATTACCGTCATATAACATATTAGCGGAACATTTGTCGGCAGATAATTTTAGCGCTTTAAAAAGCAAACTAAATGACAATGAATTAATCTGTCAGTTGGTTTTGCTGGATAATTTCCTTATATATAATATAATCTCAAAAAATCAGAATGAAATTACTGTTGAAGAAATTGATTTTGCCAAGTGCGAAGATGCTTTTGATGTTTTTAAGCATGATATTTATCTTGGTGATTACCAATTAAATCAAAAGGGATGTAATGAAGCCTTTATTGAATTATGTGAACACATTTCGTCCATGCTGATTAAACCACTATATAAGTATTTGGAAGAAAATAGATATAAAAAATTATTTTTTATGCCGGATCTGAATCTAACATACATGAATATGAATTACATGAGATATAAGAATAAATGGCTAATCGAATGGTTTGATAGTATTGAGAATATCATTGATTTTAATGTGATCGGGAGTGCTCATAAAAATGACTTTAGCAACAGGGTTGTTGCAAATTTCGTAAACCCACAAGATAGAAGTATCTCCCAAATCATGCATATGATTAAACGGCAGGCACAAATTGAACTCCAAGAGGTGGATAGTTCATACGTTGAAATAAATGATGATTTGAAATCGTATATCTTCGTCGGTCATGGAATTTCTGAGGTTAACGGTTATGATTATGTGGGAGCAAAAGTAATAAAGAAATCGAAAAAAATGACTATTCATCTTGATGAGTACCTTCAAATTAATGGTCGAATCCAAAATGCTTTGGTTATATCTTGCAGCAGCGGAACTCCAGTCGATGATTATGCAGAAAGAAATAATGGCGTCTGGTCTTCTCTTTTCGAGAAAAATATATCGTACATTTTGTACTGCAAGTGGGATGTTTCGATAAAGTACACAAACCAGCTTCTCGAGAAAATACTAGACTTGATGAATGAAAATAATCATTTGAGTTTATGTGAGGCTTTAATTCAATCGCAAAGACAATTATGCAGTTTTCATCCAATTCTATGGGCAGGGCTAGAAGTTTGGAAAAATGAATAACATACTAAAGAGCAGGGGCTCCTCTCTGTAATATTTATATGTACCCAGGAACATGTGAACCTTTATCGGTATTCATATTTCATACACATGAACCATGAACCAATCCTTACTTCTTTGGGAACACATGTCTAGTATTGTGTCTTTTATTACATTATTGGTTTCAAATATGGTGTACATATATTTATAACTGTTGGTGTGAAAATGGTGCTAAAACTGGCGAAAAGTTGGTGTTAAATTGGTGAGGAAGTTTCTCCGAAATTAACCAAAAGGGTCAAAGAAACGTCAAAAACTCAGCAAAGTCAAGGCCTTAGCGGACTATAACATTCTCTATCAAACCCGCAAATTGTCACGCATACCGTGTCCTAGAATCGGTAGCTTTGCTGGTGAAGAATGGTACAGAGAACTGAGATTGCAGTGGTAGAGCGGGTTTGGGGAGTAGTACAACTGGGATGAAAGTGTGAAACAGAAACGGAAAAATAGTGGAGTTGACTGATTGTTGACGAAATAAATAGCTTATCTAAGCAAACACTTAGTTTCAAACTAGGTGTTTTTTGCTTATCTAGACAATCAATAGAAACGTACAAGTGTATCCAAGTAATATTCTTGGAAAATAACATTTAGCGGTATTGCGCAAAAGGGGTTGAATTAATATCCCTTGTGAGATGCGGAGGATTATGTAAAATAATGTAGAAATAAAAGGTTACAATCCGAATGATGGAAAACGGTACTTGAAAAAGATAGTGAGTACTAAAAAATTTGAGGTAAACAAATATAAAATGTATAAAGGTGGTATATAGATGGCACTACAGTTTCGGATATTTGACAGTTTAATCATTCCATATGGATTTAATACTAAGTGGGATATTAACAAAATAAAGGTGAAAGGGGTCGATAATAAAGCTACTTATTTTGAAAGTGAGGTCCCATGTTTTTATTTGAACACAAACAATTCAAAACCTTTAAGAATAGGGGATATTAATAATATCTCCCCAGAAATTATTATTGATTTCGATGACCCGGAATTTCAATATAACAAATACCACAATAATATTGACCCAATTAAATCACCAATTTTAGGGTACCTAATGAGTAAATGCGAAACTACTAAAGAGAGGGAATTTCTAAAAATATACTTTGAATATTTTTCATGTGCTGAATGGGGTTATGATTCAAAATTCTTACTATCTGCTTTATTACCAATCCCGCAGGCTCATTTATATTTAAAAGATCCTTTGAAAGAAGATGAGTTTCACTTCGTTAGCGATACCGCTCATCGTATCGACTTTTTATTTTGGACAGGAGAGAAGGTAATAGCCATTGAGATCGATGGCGATGGTCCAAGTCATGTTAACCCTTCTAACGGTATCGCTCACCAGCATATAATAAGAGATCGTCGGTTTCAATATGCTGGCATACAAATCATACATATTCTAAATAGTGAATTAGACGGATTAGGTTGGCAAGTTTTGAAACTGTTACCAAAAGAAATTATTTCTTAACAATTAAAAGAATATTTTGTTGATCCCATGGCTAAATATGATGTTGGTCATTTCGCTAAGAGTGTTTGACGGTAATAAAACTACTATTCTTATAAGTCTGTAGGGGAAATCCTATAAAAGATAGAACATAAAGTGGGGGAAAAGAATGCCGACATTCGAAGAAACCGAAATACAGTTACACCGGTATTGTAAACAAATTACGGAATGTCAAAGTGAAGCCGGATTTTTTTCTGCCTTCGAAAAAATATGCGAGTTGTACAAAAAAACAATGCTAGGACTTGAATGGAGGATAAGTTCTTTTGAAGAGAATTGGGATTACCTGCAAAGTATATATGATGATGATAAAGTTTTAAATCTGAACTTTGCCGAAGGAATATATAGTAAAGGTATCTTAGATCCTCAGATGATTTTTCAATATACCTATTTAATGGCAAGTGTAGAAAAGCAACGGCAAGAGGACGACCTGATCCAGGAGGTGTACCTTCTACTTGAGAACATAATCTATGTACACCTCTATCGGGCGATTTCGGAAGTTGAACCTCATTTGGAATTGTTACAGGTATTTTCGAAATGTATTAATTTTGCTAGGGATTTTGGTGAAGCCCCAATTGTTAATAATGATGTACTGGAATGTATTGATAACCTAGAACCTGCTTACATGTGGCCGCTCCTCCATTTAATAACTACCTTTTTAGAATATGAAAATGAAGAAGAAACTATTTACAACATTTTTAAGATGTCTGAGATAAAAAGATATATTGAACGTGAATTAGGTGTTGGATCCAATGACGACAATTTAGTAAATCAACAAAGTCAGGTAGGAAATGAAAAAGAAATTTCAGGTGGACCAGTACCAAGAACGATTGATAACAGGCAGGAGGGTACTTCACCAACCGAAGAAGAAATTTTTGCTCAAATGGACGAGATTATTGGTCTGAAAGAGGTAAAGGAATTTATACGGGAACTTTATTCTCACCTAGTCATTATGAAGAAACGGAAAGAACTTGGACTCGCCACAAACGATACTCAAACGCTCCATATGATATTCAAAGGTAATCCGGGAACGGGTAAAACTACGTTTGCTCGGATCGTTTCTAAGTTGCTACAAATGGTTGGGTACCTAAGGGAGGAGAAAGTGACAGAAACGGATCGATCGGGCTTGGTAGCGGGTTATGTAGGACATACTGCTGAAAAAACAAAACAAGTGGTTATGGACTCACTTGATGGGGTTTTATTTATTGATGAAGCGTATGCTCTTGGTACCGATGCCAATTCTGAGAACGGTTTTGGTAAAGAGGCGATTGATACTCTGGTTAAGCTGATGGATGACAATAGAGAACGTCTTGTGGTCATTCTAGCTGGTTACAGCAAGGACATGGAAGAGTTTCTTAACATTAATCCTGGGCTTCGTTCTCGTTTTCCTAATATTATCGAATTTAAAGATTATAGTACGGAAGAGTTGTTACTTATAGCACGGAAGATGTATCAGAAAGCGGAATATATCTTAACTAAGGGGGCTGAGGAAAAAATAAGGCAAGTTTGTGAGGAAGCATGCAAAACCCCTCAATTTGGTAATGGTCGATATGTAAGAAATGTATTTGAAAAATCTCAGCGACTTCAATCGCTCCGGTTATATAAAGAAAGTGATCTTACAAAAGACAAACTCATGGTAATCGAACCCGATGATATCGAAATGGTATAACAATTATTTTTTTCATTAATATATTTTGCTTTGACGCTGATGGTTATAAGCCAAGCGTATAATATTTTCCTATGCTCAGCATATCAGGATTTAACAAGAGTCGATGGATAGGAAATAGGAAAACTAATTGGAAATAAAAATTATAACAAAAGATACCGCATGGTCCCATGCGGTATCTTTAGCGACAATCGATGTAGTTGAATGTTATACAGAGGACAATACTGGTTTAATCACACGAGCCCGAAAAGTAGTACATATGGTTTATATCCCTTTTAAAAACTGCTTATTCAAATTCATTAATGCTCAATCCTAAGAAATTTATACTTCATCGAAGGAGGGGGCTATGGAGCCTCCTTCGTTATTGTTGAAAGCAAGACAATCAGATTGTGTTGATACGTATGTTATAATTTGGAATACTACTGTTATGAGTAAGAGCGAAGATCGTAGCGACTTATAAGGAGATACAAAACATTTATAAAAAATACGCATGGATATGCCGTCAAGTCATGTTGGATAGCCCATGAAGGATGTGTACGGACTTAAGCCAAGAGTTAGTCGGAAATATCTTTGCCCACAGAAAAAAGCAAGAGCATATTAAGACTGCGTTTAAACATTTTGGAATGATTTAAAGGGTTTGGGCATGATGGATAGGCGATATCCACTTTTCTGGCTGTGAAGAATATTTGTAAAACGAAGAACAACTAGGAGGAATAAAATGCAGAACCGTTTGTATCATTATACTTCCTATTCTAATCGGGAGACTATCATGAAAGAAGGGCTACGTGTTCCAAGTCAACAGACAAAAAAGAGCTTTTCAAGTTCGGATGAAATAAATTCGGTCTTAGCTGAATATCGTCCCAATGACATACCGAGTTTCATTAAGCGAGATGATTGCATATTCCTACATCCTAAACCGGCGGATTACAGGATAACTAGTGCAGATGACATTATCGTTAGCGTTGATCAAGTGAACCTAAATTTAAACGGACTCTACGTCTGTGACTATAATTATGCTGATCGGATTTGGGGGGATGTCGTTGATGGCCCGTATTCTGGTATTTACTCTGGGATTCCTTTGAAGGAGTCTGCCGAGGCGTATTGGAGAAGTTTAATTCCATACTTACAATATCAATCTGAATATTTCTCAGGAAGACCAGAGGTGCTGTATTTCGATTCTATACCACCAGAGATGTTACTTATAGAAAATGATCAACTACGACCCGAACTTAAAGTATGGATGGATGAGTTTGCAGATTTGTACGGAATGGAGGTTGTTTCCGCTAATTGCTTTAATGCAAAGATTGGCGAGTATCATACTAATATTCACTATTATCCAGATACACAAAAGTTACATATAATTACTACTCCTGAATCGAAATTATTCCTCCCATTTATAAAAAGAGTGACTAACTCGATTTCGTTTAAGTCCATGAAATCGGGAGGAAATGGTTTTTATGCATATTCAAATGTAGTATTCTTACCTTAAATTTCACTGATAACGTAAAGGATACATGCGGCTATCATGCTTATATAAACTGCTTATTATATTTATGATTGCCCACTTGTAGGCAAGGAAAAGCATTTTTTTGACTAGTGACACCAGTATAAAATGCTAACTATTTGGTTAAGTAAGTCATGAATTAAGCTGACGTCCATGGGGCTATACTGACGATCGAGGAGGAATAACGGCACTAAAAGGGCTAATAAGATCAATTTTTCTTTGTTTTTACAGTTAATTGACTACAATTTGTATCATGCAGGGAGTTGTTTGATCTGGAAAAATTGATTTTAAGTCGTAAAGGATTCGATTCTGATTCAGGTTATGGGTACTCGCCTTATGACCCCGAGACAGGAAAATATATAGTTATCCCCATTCCAGAAGATGAGATTGAAAATCGAGCGATTCGTTATAAAGATCTAAAGTTAAAGAGAAACTATTTCGAAGATATTAGTGCGGAAAATATGTATGATCTTATTTATACTAAATCATTAAAATATAGTTTAAAGACAAAGAGTGCTATTAAAAATAGCTTCGCTCATTTCGACCCAATGTTAGGGGAGTGCCCTTGGTTAAAGGATATGCCTATGTTAGGGGCTTTTGGGCAATCTGAGGCAGCTGCAGGTCATTTGAAGGGTAATAAGGTTGGTAAGGGGAGCATATTTCTGTTTTACAGCAGGTTTATTCCAATCAGCGGGAGATTACATCCACTTGATCCTAGTGCCAGTTGGAATAAAGGTGTTTATTACATCTATGGCTGGTTGAAGGTGGAGAAGGTGATTGAGAATTATTTTGACCTTCCGGAAGATGTAATTAATGCGAACCATCCCCATTCTACTGAATCGGACTTTAAATCCCGCAAAAACAATACCATATATCTAGCGGCAGATAAACTCTTTGATGATCTGGACATACCCGGTTGCGGATATTTTCCAAGACTGGTTAATCGACAGATGCTTTCTTCCAAGTTACATAAAAATATTCCAAGTATTTGGAGATTGCCTGCGTTTTTTTACGATGATAGATACCGCCCAACATACCTTAATAAACGTGAAAAAGCGAAGGAAAGATGGTTACTTAATGATGATGAAACTTGTTTTGTTCAAACTACAGGGAGGGGACAAGAATATATAACCAATCTTGATGAGATTGGGCTGAAATGGATAAGATATTTGTTTGATAATGAGAGAAACTGAAATTGATAGAATATATCCGTCATTTCATTGCAGGACAAAAATGAGACACTTGCCGCTTTAGCAAGTGTCTTTTGTCAAAATTATATGCAATTAGTTTCCTTATTTCTTTTCTCGATCAACCGATGGCTCAAGATGTTTTCAATCAATGTTGCTGTTTCATAAGTGGCAACATAGTCTACTGTCTCAAGCTCCGTATGCTCATTCATGTAACCTGCTGACAAATTCACACTAGGAATGCCAAAAGTTTGAGCAAAAATTTTAGCATCGCTTGAACCACCTGTGGTAACTTTCCAATCCTCCATGCCGGCTATTCGACCCGCTTCTTCGAACAGCATCCCGTATTCAAGGGAGCAAAAAGGAATAACTCCCATACAGGAAGTAACAATGTCACGAGTGCCCCGGCGGTCGACAACGATGGCTGCGTCAACATCTGCCAGAAAATAAGGGTCCAATTCCCGTGAACCGATTAATCCGACTTCTTCCTTAACTGTGAAGACGATCTTTAGGGATCCATTAAAATTAGTTCGGTGGATTTTATGCGCCAACTCCATGATAACGGCAATGCCTGCCCGGTCATCCGCACCTAATATACCTTTGGTTGATCGTAACGTTGTTCCATCTTGAACGATTGTTCGCCATTCATCCAATTCCTGGTAAATATCCATGTGAGCTGATAGAAGTACGGTTGGTCCTTCACCACAATAAATTGTCCCGCATAAATTGCCTGCCCGATCGACGAATAAATCATCTGCTATCGATCGCAGTTTACCGCGCAGAAGTTGTCTGATTTCTCCCTCATTGTTGCTCTCTCCCGGGATTGAAAGCAGTTCGATTAATCGGTTTTTGAATTGTTCGGCTTCGTAACGTATAAGTGAGGAGGGATTATTGATAATTCCGTAAAGCCGTTCGGCGAACTGCAGCAGAAGCTCTTTCTGATCCCCACAATCAAGATCAATCGCTTTGTCACGTAAACGAATGGTCATTCCCTCTGGAGCAACTGCTTGCAGAAGCTCGAGTTGTTTGCGTGTAAGACGAGTAATTGTACCAACTGTTGGGATACGGCGGCCGTGTCCGTCGCAACTGTAGATCGTGTACATGCCGAGAGCATTCATCCATCGGCAAATGCCGCGCATATAGAGATCTATGTCGGAAAGAGGCAGTTCCTCCTTAGTCGGATTTACGAGGCACTCGCCGCCGCGGCGTTCGATTTGGAAAGAGGCGGCTTTAAGTGCTGTAACCCAGCTTTCTTCAGAAACAAATGATAATTCATCCATGGTAATGCTGATATTCGCCAGTGTTTGATTGAGCAATTCGGAAGCATGGCACTGGTGGCCGTTATAACGTTCATTTACATCCGAGGCTTTAAAACCGTACCGAGCAAGCAATTGAGTTGTTTTCATCTTGAATCATCTCCTTTGATTTAGTAGTTTTAGTGTAAGGGAGTAGTGTGACCCGCTGTCACACTGAAGTGAGGAGTAATGAGACATGAGAGATGAAGAACAGCAACTGGTTCCATACGAACAGGAAAGGGAATTACAGCGCAAGTATAGAGAAGCGAAGGAACGAAGGGAACAAAACGAGATTAAGCTAATCCGGGACGAACTGGTGACGTTTTATGTATACTATGGTGAGTCCTATAAGAATTCAGATACGCCGGACCCGCGTTCGGCCAAATGGTGTCTGAAAAAAGCGCTAGAACTCCAAAAGGATCATCCCATCGCTAATTATCGATATGGGCATTTGATGTATGCAGATACGGAGTATGCATTAGCCGCCTATCACTTTAAGCGAGCTGTAGATGGAAGCCTTGAGCAGTGTCTTAGCGATACTCAAAGGCTCATAGCCAACATTATTACAGTCAATTGCGGCTTGATTATGGCAAAGCAGGCTATTCAAGAAGTCGATGAAATAGAAGAGCTTTATCAAGATGATCCGACCGATTCTGCAAAGCGTGAGGACTATCTTAGCCGTTTGCTGGTTGATAGCGAGGAATTGCTGGCACAGCATATGTACTTGAAAGTAACTCCTTCGGGAAACGAATATATCTCAAAGGAGCGGTATCTAGTAGAAAAGGAGACAATGAAGGAGAACGAGATCAAAATATGCGTAACGCCCAACTATAGGGTGATGCTGTTTCAAAATTGGGAGTCGCAGACTATTTCGCAAACCGAGTTTTATGTTGCACATACCATTTTGATGTCAGCGGCTTATCTCGAGACTAAAGAAATCGGGGGAGCGCTTAAGGAACTAGAAAAAATGATCAAGCCGGAAGCGATCCGCAAATGTCATAGCCGGCTGAGTATTAATGTTCCGTTCTGGGATAAGATTGTAGATACTAACCTGAAGGGGAATTATTCGGCACGGAGGAGGCGCAATGGGGTAAAATATACGCTGCTTTGTCACAGTAGCATTGTGATTCCGTAAAATTAGGTGAAATTAATAAAAGGTACTACAGTTCTTTCATCAATATATTACAAAAAAATGATCAAATCTGAGGGGAAGCATCAGGCGTAATTTCTGTAGCTTCATCAACCGATATGGCGAAACGATTATTAACCAAATCGGAAATGATTTTCTTGAGCTTTTCAACATTAATTTAGCACTCATTAGAATTGGTGTAAAAGAATTTTTTTATGTTTAATTCTCTATCCTTTGAAGGCTTATCCCGCCTCACTTTATGGGCATTTTAGAAAATTGCTTTATTGGTGTAAAAGAAATTTGAAGATTAAAAAATAAGATTTGTGGATAAAAATGCATTTGAGGTTTGATAAGCCAAAAGATTTTTGGAGGATTCATATGCAAAATAAAACAGTATTAAGTGTAACAGAACTAACAGAAGTTTTAGGTGTTTCTTCAGACTCCATTTATGCAATGGTACGTGAGAAACAAATTCCCCATTTTAGGGTCAGGAGAAGAATCCTTTTCCATTATGAAGCCGTTGAAACTTGGATTAGACAGGGTGGTAGTTAAGAAATCATTGGGCTAATCGCCGGAATGAAAAGAGTGAAATGGGTAGCGGTAATCCTAGTCAACTGAGACGATTATATTGTTCGATGGCTCCGAGAAGGGCGTAGACATGAAGTCTGCGGCCTTTCCCATCATATATTCGTTCGATATCAAAGGAAAAAGTAATTAATAATTTTTGCGAATTCTACTCATCGTAACAAATGATACTACATTAGAAACGATTAAAATAACAGCAACGAGTAATTTATAGATGTGAAGAGGGAACTGAAAAAATATATCAGAAAGAATCAATAAGCTTATAAGCATAGATACGTATGAAAACGATAGTCTTGAGGATAACCCCTTTATTACATCCCCCCGTTCATCCATACCCTCTTCTTTAAAAAATTTCTTATCGTAATACAAATTATAAGAAGTTACGACAAGGGCAATAGACCAAACGGCTAATTCCAACCATTTCATTCTGATTCCTCCTCTTAATATTCCTCATACTGAAATACTTCCATAATTTCTACTTCAAACAATTTAGCGATCTTGAAGGCAAGGATTAAGGACGGATTGTATTTGTTTGCTTCGATTGAGGCAATCGTTTGTCTGCTGACACCTAAGCGATCTGCGACTTCTTGCTGCGACCATCTTTTTGCTGTCCTTAAAAGGTACACGTTATTTTGAAGCTCTCCATTTATCTCCATTTTTCCCCTCCTTGTTTTTAGTGTAATAAATTTTTGTCTATATGTAAAGTATTTTTAACCAAATGTAATTTATTTTATTCATTTCAATTTGTGTTGTTGTCTAGAAATGGCTATAGTATCATTGAAAATGTATTGCTGACTGTTGTATTTGTAATAAGCGAGCTAGTGGTAATTTTCTTCTTTTTAAGAATCGATTCATAGTAAGTGGCGAAACAAACAACATTAGGCGGCGATATTCTTGTTTACTACATATCTTTTTTGAAGAAAGCTTCACTTGTGTAGGTATCTAGGCATATAGGGGTTGAATCAATGGAAGTGGCCGAATTAAAAGAAAAACTATCTGATCTATCCATATGGAAAAAGAATGGACAGCGCGCTCCACATAAGCCTTTATTGATTCTTCTTGGGCTTGCTCAACTGCAGCAAAACAATACGATCTTACCGTACGAACAAGTCCGGGAAAAATTAAAAAAGCTGCTGATTGAGTTTGGCCGGCCTAGAAAATCATATCACCCAGAAGAGCCTTTTGTCCGATTAACCACTGACGGAATTTGGAGATTAACTAGTACCATTGATAAAAGAAGCTTTTCCGATAAGCAACTCCAAATGGAGCAAATTGCAGGAGGCTTTAACGCGGAGGTGCTTGCACTTCTTCAGAATAATGAGCTTCTCATTCAAGAGTTGGCTGAAATACTGTTGAACGAACATTTTTCAGAGACCATTCATCAGGATATTCTTGATGAGGTAGGACTTGATTTTTCTGTAAGAAGAAAGCGGAAGCGTGACCCCAATTTTAGAGATAGAATTTTAAAAGCATATGAATTCAGCTGTGCAGTTTGCGGCTTTAATGTCAGGCTGGGACATAATTTAGTGGCCATTGACGCCGCTCACATTCAATGGCATCAAGCCGGCGGACCCGACACGGAGGAAAATGGGATTGCACTTTGCTCTTTGCATCATAAGTTGTTTGATCGCGGAGTATTTACGATAACGGGGGAGCGGGAACTGCTTGTGGCTGAGCAGGCTCACGGCACACATGGTTTTGAGGAGTGGCTGATGCGTTTTCACGGTAAAAAGGTACGTTCTCCCATACATCCGGTATATAAGCCGAAAGAGAACTTTATAAACTGGCATATAAGGGAGGTATTTAGAGGCCCCGCCAGATACCGAATTTTGTGATTGAAAAAAATAGGCCGCACTGGAATATCCAGTACGGTCATATCTAACCATTTTTCCTTTCCTTCTTGGGCGGGACTAACGAATCGAGTTTATTAGCCGCGTCCTTGTCAGCTGACTGTAGAGCATGACCGTAGACGTTCATCGTAGTAGAGATATTAGAATGACCAAGGCGTTCAGAAATGAGTTTGGCGTGAACGCCTTTGTTGATCAGTAAAGTGGCACTAGTATGTCTGAGATCGTGGAATCTGATGTATTTTAAGCCATTTTTCTTTAGAAAATTGCGGAACCATAGATAAGGTGTCTCGGGATAATATGCATTTCCTTCATCATTACTGAATACGAAGAAATGGTCTCCGCCTTTCCATGCATCTCCCAGCGCAAGGCGCTTTTTCCGAGATTCCAGGTAATAATCCTTAAGATGCTCCACTACAGTATCTGATAAGCTTACCTTTCGCTTAGACTTAGCCGTTTTAGGCTCGGATATGATTCTTTCACCGTTAACGGAGTGAGATATGCTTTGTTTGACCTCAAGAATGCCCCTATTCGTATCAATATGTTTCCACTCTAAACCAACCAGTTCTCCGCGGCGTAGAGCAGTAGTTATTGCTAGCATGATCATTATCCGCCACTTGAGGGGCTCCTTTTCCAGAAGCTCAAACAATAAAGCAACTTCTTCTTCGTCGTATACTTCTATCTCTTTCCGAATGACTTTTGGCTTTTTGATATCTGCAGCAGGATTGCTTTTTATAAGTTTCCATTCCGCCGCGCGGGAGAAAATATTTTTAAGAATCCGATGGATATATTGTATAGTGCCTGAAGAGAGCTGACCATTTTTGCCGTCCTGTCGGCTGCCCTCCTTACCGAGATCGGAGATAAAGTTGACTATATGAAAAGGCTGAATCTTGTCTAATCGCATATGACCAAAGACCGGAAGAATCCGATTTTTTAGGAATCGCAAATAAATATCTACGGTCTTTATCCCTAACTCACTCTCTGCATATTTCTCTTTCCATTCCTCGACGAAAGCTGCAAAGGTCATTTTTTCGGGTGCAATATAGTGGCCTGATTCGACCTCGACCTCAAATTCTGCAAGCAGCTTTCTTGCTTCACGAATACCTTTAGCTTTTACCGTCTTTGTACGTCTAATCCTTTTTCCATCAGCCCCAATACCGGCTTCTACAACAAGAAGCCATGTATCGTTACCACGTTTTTGTATGCTTGCCATTAGGAACACCTCTCATTATGAATGTGACTCAATGTCCGTAGGACAATAGTTTTTTATCTCTTGCTCATGGAACCATGTCAACAAAGTATCTCTTCGAAAGAGGATCTTTGCGCCGACTCGGGTGTGTGGTATCCTTTTTGCTCTGATCTCTGCATAAAGCTTGTCTTTTGAGATCTGACGTTCGAATACCTCTTCCCACGCCTCTTGAACAGTTAGGGTATTACGTTTACTGGCTGGAATGTACTCAACGGATTGCTGTCTGGTAGATTCTTGCATATGGAAATACCTCCTTAATAAGAGAGTAAGGCTTCTAAATTACCTCATCAAATTTCGAATACCCCTAATTTCAGTGCGCTCAAATAGTTGTTTTCTTTTGATCAACCTCCTATAAATAAAAATGTGTTCCCTTGTTTGTAAGCCGGCCAATGTGGGGAAACCCGGCAATATTTCAGTTAAACTAACGTAAAAGCGCAAAAAAGCCCTTTTCAGTTAGAAATAGAGTTTTCTACCTAAAAAGGGCTTTAATATTTATGACGAAAACATTCGTCGATTAAGTTTTAAGCAACGGAATTAGCCTTAGAATGATTCCCAAACCGTCTGGAGGGAATAGAAGTAAAAGGTTGAAGACTAAATGGTATATATTAATAATAGAGATTCCAATGGAACATGTCAAGGATTAGCAAAAAACTTATTAGTGGAAGAGGGAGACTAAGTTGCCAATCATACGAGACTTTGATCTGAAACAAATATACGATCATGCTAAAATGACAGTTAGAGCAAAAGCTGCTGCTGCAGGTGCGCCCTTGTATTACATTCTAGATGGTATAAGGTATTCTGAGGAGCATGTTTTATTAAGTGATTATATAGGAGATTCTATTGGGAATGACAATGAGGTGGAAGCCCTGCCAGGAGGCAGCCGGCCAGAGATGTTTGTGTTTGCCGGATGCAATGGGGCTGGAAAAACGACTTTAATTGATCACTTTAAATATGAATTTCATAGTATCATCAATGCGGATTTTATTGCAAAAAGAATGAATCCAGAGAATCCGCGTAGTGTCGATTTATCTGCTGGTAAAGAGGCATTATTGGAGCTAAGGACAACGCTGGAAGGATGCAAGACGTTTGCAGTTGAAACCACCTTGTCTGGAAAGCACATAATTAAACAGATGAGCATTGCCAAAACGCTGGGTTACAAAATATACCTATACTTTATAGGATTAGCCGATGTCCAATTGCATACTGATCGTGTACACACCCGTGTCATTGAAGGTGGCCATTTTATCTCGTCGGAGGACATTGGGCGGAGATATTACTCTTCACTAAGTAATTTGGGAACCGCTGTATCACTCGCAGATGAATCGGTTCTGATTGATAACTCTAGGAATGAATACATGACTGTTGCCGAGATAAGCCATGGACAAATACACTTTCGGATAGACGGGCTGCCACAGTGGCTACGGAGAGCTAATCTGGGAAATTAACTAGGGGGGTATAATCAATGGATGTTTCTAATTATTTTAATAAGAAGCTTGAACAATATCCGACATTGGAAATTTGCAAAAGCTCAGGAGGAAGACCATGTATAGGGGGGACTCAAATATCAGTGGCTTCAATTCTTGATTTTTTGAGGTCGGAGAAGCGGATCTCGGAAATCGCTACCGTTTTGAATCAAGATTCAGCGAAAATTCATGATGCGTTGAATTATGCGATTGATATTTTACAGTTGCAAATAGAAGAACCTAATCTTACCGGACTTGATCTTGATGACATTGTAGAAATACAAACAGGGGGAATCTACGTGAATCCTTTTAGGGACGAGCAGGAGGATGAAACAATGAAAAAGTACATAGCAAAGCGTAAAATTGGAAGTGAATAACACAGGGATTGAGTGTATGAACAAGGGGAAGATGCAGGAATTGCTCTTCCTCTTTTATATTACAAGAAATTCTTATTCCTTTTCCTGACGAGATCCTTCGATTGAATTAAAAATATCCTTAGTGATACGATGGATCATTCTTACATCCTCAGTTTTCTTAGCTTTTAAAAACTGATAATGCACCTCAAGAATAGAGCTTACCTCAAATTCGCTTGAATTAATATCAACCTGGCGGAAATCAAATAAGTCCCCGGGCCTTATGTCAAGTGCGTTCATAATCTTCTCTAATGAATCAAGAGATGTATTTCTCTTGCCTCTTTCAACATCCCCAAGATAAGAAGTCTGTAATCCGGTTGTTTCACTAAGCTGTTGGAGGGTCATTCCTCTGGCATTACGTACATTGCGTATTTTATCACCGATTATTCTTTTTAACTCACCCATTCGATCACTCCCCTATTAAGAGTAGAGGATTAATTCCAAAAGTTAAATAACACTATAAGTAAAATATTGTTGATAAAATAACTAAAAAGTGATATTATCTAGTTATTATTACCAGAGGTGATTATATTGATACCTAAAGTAAGTAATGTGGACTCATTGATATTGGCAAATAACACGGGGCAAGAAACTTATAAATTCAAGAAGGTCATTTTTCATAAAGATTCACAGTACCTTTTACTTCTTCACCAAGATGGGTATAAAATTCTAAAAACAAGATATGACGCTAAGCACCTAAAACTTATCGAAATCAGTAGTGAAGAATTTCAACAATTGAGAGAGCTTCGTCTACTCGACTTTGATCGGCCAGAAAGTGACCAAGAGTCAATTGGTGAGTTCATGGTAACGGGAATATCCTTTAACAAACTGGGAAATGAAGGCGGTATGTTTGTTGAATTTAAAATTGCAAGCATAGAGAGACCTTTAGATATATTACCGTACATAGTACAGACAGGAGCCGAACATGTCTTCTTTTCAGAATGACACGATCAACTTTATAACCGGTGGCAGGGTAACGCTCAAAACATTAGTACGGTTAGATCTAGTACCTGCTGGGCAGTGTGTTATTCCAAATCAGTTCTATGAGAAGGGGTGGGGAAGATGGCTACCTATGCCGAATATCACTTTATTACCTTACTTCAGCTACTGTATTGCTAGTGGCTTAAATAAAAGTGATATTATTCAGTACCTGAAGAAAAAAACAAAGCCTGATACGTTTATAGATTTTTCTATAAGCCGACCTTTGAATGTATCAGAAGCGGAGAAAGAGGAATATGAACTGCTGTATGAGAGGGAAGTTGAGGTTAAACGTAGATTAAAGCTCAACGGCTATGAGTACCCCAGTAATACGATGGATGTCATTAATCTTTACGTGACACTTGGGTTGGCGTTTGAACTTAAAGATGAAGATTCATCGGATATACTCGATTTAATTATTAGGCCGCTTGCTCCAATTGATTCTATACTTTCAATATGAAAACTGTAAGGTTAAAAAGTAAATTTCTAATTTTCAGTATAAGGGTTTAATAAAGAGGAGCGGTATGACTCACGTCAAATCGCTCCTCTTTTTTACCGAAAGGGAGTGACCCTCGTTTTATTAAATAAAGTACACGTAAGCAAAGTCCTTCCCGGCATAAATATCAATGACATTCGCTCTTTCGTGCCCGATTTCTTTGGATAATACCCGCTTTAATTCATCATTAGCAAGTCCAAAAGAATGTAATTGCCTTACTCTATCTTGGATGTAAGAATAACGCAACCCATGCCATGTCAGATTGTTAACGATTGTGGAATTGCCTTTTTTGTACGATCTTTTCGATTTTCCTTCATTGGTTTCGATATTACCTCTGACTCTGGATAAAAATTTTTCGAAGCCTTGGACGACAGAGTGCGTATTCTGATTCTCGTTAACAAATAATTTATCTCCGCGTTGAATTAGAGGAAGACGTGCTTGAAACATTGCCGCTGCTTCGGAAGATAGCGGAACTAATCGATTTTTACCATTTTTGGCCTCCGATCCGACTTTATAAATCTCCGTTCTAAGCGCATGCTCAGCTTGCGCTCTTTTGGCCGCCACAGCCTCGGAAATTCGTAAACCCATATACCTGCACAGCGCTGCTGCATCGGCAATATCTTGTCTCCCCGCGTCGATAGCGTGCTTAACAAAGCTGATGAATTCCTCGTTGGTCCACGCTCGATTCCCCAAAGTCGATGTTTGATCAATTACTAACTCGTACTCTTCAAAGAGCTCTCCGTTTGTTGAAAGATGGTACCTCGGTGAATCCATCTTTGAATGTAGAAATCTGATTGCGCTTAGATCGTTTTTGATTGTCTTAGCTGCAATTCCTTCGCTTTGACGGAATAGGGCAAAAGCAACAAGATGTTTATCCGAAATGTTGCGGATATTTTGAAGCTTATAACGTTCGGACAAAAACCTAGCACAAACCAGACAGGAAATTTTGTAGCGAGGGCGTGATTTATAGCTAAGCTGGCGAACGTGGTTGAAGATTTTTTCGATCTGTACTTCGGGTGTGGATTTACCCATTTCCACCATCCTCCAATTCACGCTTAATTTCATTTATTCCTGATAGAATGGCAGACACAGTGGTTGGATTATCCTTAAATAATTGTTTATGAAGGATAACCTTCTCACGAAGTTTCTTCAGATCCCTTTCTGCGTTTTGAATCACTTTTGTTTTTACATTATTTATTGGATTTTTTTGGGGGCCAGTTGAAGTTGATTGTGTTACATCAGAACTGGGAGTTTCTTTACCAGTCATTGTATCGATGAGTTTAAATAATTCATTTTCGTTTAATTTGATATCACATATTTTTAGATACAATTCTTTTTGCATGTGTTCATCGATTTCATTTGCTATTTTTTCTACAGCTCTGATTCCGAGTTCGTTTTTCCTGAACTTATTCTGCAATTCTGGAATGATTTCAAGAAGCTTTAGTGTTCTAATCATTGTTCTATAAGACATATCAAACATTTTAGCGATATCATCAGCAGTTACATTTGTGCCATCGTGGCAATTTTTAGGCCCTGGTTTGATCCCATGTAAATCACATGCCGCTTTAATGCGTTTTGCTTGAAATATCTTCTCTTCCATTGTATTGCTTCTTGCGCAATTGTAAGTTACTAAAGTATAGTTTGCTTTCGCATCCGCCATAACTGTAACTGGAACGATCTTGATTTCCATACGTTTGGCCGCGCAATAACGATGATGGCCGTCGAGGATTACATTCTCCTTTGTAATGATGATCGGGCTAATGTAATTAGAGTGTTGGATTGCTGTGATAAATCGTTCAATGGTTGCTTCGGAAATTTCAGGGTAAAATTTACGATACAACGGATGCGGCATTAAATCATCGACATTTCTAAAATCATGAGACTGCTCCATAAATGATACTTACCTCCTTTTATTTTTGGGCATACCTGTGACATTAGTAGAATTGGTGCTCCTCGCAGATTCTCACTTGTCAAAATCTATATAAAGTTCTGCAAACAGAAGCGGGAGAAGGGTTTAAAATCAGCAAAGGTAGTCCATCTCTTTTCCGTCTGTCAGAATCTTATTTTCAAGGGTCCATATTTTAATGAGTAGTGTGGGAGTTAGCGTCGACATAAAAAGTCGAACTGCCGAGAAGTAAATTCTCCACTCCTGAGGTTTGACCAAGCCCGAAAGGGTGACTTGTAGTCCGGTCGCCTCATTTTTCTCCGCTTTTTCCAGCCATCCGCGACCGCAAGCGATCCTAGGGGGGAGAACATGGCTATCTCGACTTGCAATACCCGATAAACGGTCATTTAATCTATGTAAAAAAGCCAGAGGCTTTGATTTTCATCAAGAGTCCCTGGCTTTGGATAATAAAAAAAGCCCGATTTAGGAAGTGAAATTCATCACTACCCAAATCGGGCAATTCGTTTATATGCTGAATATGAATCAGATTGGAAAAAGACAGACCTATGGTCTGAATAAAAGGTTTAAACCGAGAATTAAGAAATTAGAATGGCCTGCTCCGCGCATGCATCAGGCAAGAAAGAAAATCAGAAGTGAGTATGTTCCAAATATATTCTAGTTTTTTCCCAGAGTCAAGCATAAAGATAGGGTGACTTTAAGTCACCCAAAGGACACCCAAAGGACACCCAAAGGACACCCAAAGGACACCCAAAGGACACCCAAAGGACACCCAAAGGACACCCAAAGGTCGCCTTGAGGATTCGTGACTAAAGGGGAAAATCGAATAAGAAGATAAATAGGTCGAATATTATAGAGGTATATAGTATTTTTTGTAGAATTTGTATATGACATAGGTTCAAAGTCCTGGATTCGGAGGATGGGAATTGAGTTACTCGAAGAAAGTCATTTCTTCGTCCACATCCAAGGGTGCACTTAATAACTATTATTTTATATTTTCAAAATGGTGGGATTTATTTGATATATGCCTTTGATTCATCAAATGGTAGTATGGTGGCGGCTTCCGATCCTAAGCTATATAGAAGCGGAAAATATATATGTCCTGTCTGCCGTGCACCGGTGCATTTAAGAAAAGGTTACGAGCGGGTCTCTTATTTTGCACATAATTCAGGTAGAGCCTTACCTTCCTGTGAACTATATACACCTGGCAATATTGATGCTAGTTACGTCCAGAATCAACAAACACGTGAACCTGCACACCGTACTCTAAATCTATACTTAAAGGTAATAGAAGAAAGAGCAACCGAGTTAAGCTGGATTCTAGAGTTAGGAATACCTGAGCCAGACATTAATCACGGTCGAATAGAAATTTCTTTTGGCTGGGATGGACGGAGAGTAGTTCCAGTAAACATGATAAAGCAAGGAGGGTTTCGGCTACGAATTAGACCTCAAATTGACGATTACCATATCGAGTGTGATGGAATACGTGAAGGGAGATGGAGGGAGAGAATAACTCAACCGATAGGAGGGATTGATCGATCCCAAATAACGGTTTTTCGTTATTCAATAAACGGAGGGCGAAGAATAAACAAGAACTCTCCCTTATATTGGGGTAGATCTTACATTATTATTTGGACAACTGGGTATGGCCCGAAATGGTGGCCACATAGCAGTCTGATGTCATATAAGCCTCTAAGAAGCCAAGGATCGTTTCATGGTGCATTCATTCATTTATTAGCAGAAAACAATAAACACATTACAGAATGGTTAATAGAGCATTTAAGTCATCCTGTACTTCATCCCCTTGCCGAACTCAATTTAATAGCTCCTCTTCCAGAAGCCCTTTTGCCCGATGGTAGTTATATTATTCCAGATGGGAAGAAGGTGCTCATTGGAATTACAGGCGAAAGTGGGGCAAGGAAGTGGGAGGAAGTAAATGGATACCACTGGGACAGTAATATCAAGCATACCAGCTTTGGTACAGGCATAATCCCTTCGCAAATAGAATTAGATCTTGATTCTGGCCGAAGTGATATATGGCTTGATGATGAAATAGAAGATAGCCTTCAAATTGTCGTTGAAAAAAAAAGTGCTAGTTATGCTGACATTCCTTGCGTAACTTTATTGGCTAATAGTGTAAATGGGCTTGGCCAAGTTAAAGCTTTTTTACACTCAGAAGAAGCAGAAAAATTAATCTTAGAGGCGTATTCAGGAAATATCCAATTTATAGAGGTGGAAATACCTTTACATATTAGTGTTAATCTTAAGTGGAGGGACTCTGCACAGGATGAGTGGCGTATAGAAAAATTCGCATCTGATGATAAGGATAAAATTGGGGAAGTTTGTGCGCAATTCATAGCTGCATTAAATACACTGATCGATAGAAAAGTGAGTTATTTGCTAGTTGATGCTGGTCCCTTTGGGAGAATTGATCATAAGTTCGAAAAATCCACTCGCGATTTATTGCTAAGTATTGATTCCCCTATGAGAGAGCGTGCAGCATTTTTAATAAGCCTATCACAGGCCCTTAAACCTGTTAGTCCATTTAATTATAAATTAAACTTTGATATTGAAATGTTTTGTGAGCAGGATCAGCAACTTATAAATAAGATACTTGGTAAGAAGTATTGGCCAATTTCTCTTATTCCATATGTACGTACCCTTCTAAAGGAATATCAAATGGTATATCAAAAACTTAAAAATATTAGGTGAGCAGAATGGACATTAATTATTCACAACTTGCAAAGAATAAAATTACGGATACCAGCTATACGACACTTAAAGAATTCATACAAGGGATCCCTGATAACAAGCTAAGTTTAGTAATAAAACCATTGCCTCGGGAAAAGGGCTTTAGACCTGGCAAGGACATAGATATTCGTCTTCAAAAATATTTAATGCGTCTAAAACGTGATAATACTGAAAATTGGTCTATTATTTTAAATATTTGGCTGGTCTATACGGAAGGTCAACAAGTAATCAGAAATGTATTGGATTTCAAGAACAGAAAAGAACTCGAGGAAGTAGTCGAGAAAATTTTATCCACAACAGATTTTTATAGAGATTCAATAGCGAGTATAGTTCAGATTGCTCATACAGAGGGTCTTACAAAAGAGACCCTTCAAAACTGGTTACTTTTTAGCCCATTCGAGCCTGATGAGGAAATAGATAAATTACTAGCTATTGCTCCGAGTAACTCCGATTTAGCACTAAAAGGACGCGTTACCTTAATTGAAAAACGGATAAATGCTCTTGAACTAGATGAAAAAAATGCAAAGAAACTCTCAGAAATCGATAAGGTTATAAACAATCTGCAACAAGAAATTGGATCTCAAAATACAAAATTGAAAAGCTCTGTAGCTGATTTACTTCATTTGAAGGAAAAAACAAGTCAGGTTGAACTATTGGCGGGCAATTTAAATAAAGCAATATCCAACACAATGAACAAAGATTTGAGTTCATTGCGAAATGCCCAAGAAACGATATCGAACAAAATTGAACATATATCCAACAAATTAAATACTTTAATAGAAAGTTCAAGCGAGTATTTTGCTCGTATTAACGATTTAGAATATTTGGAAAATGACCACATGTTGCTTTGTGCATATGTTGAAAATCTTATTAAAGACGCTGAAATTAAAAAGAACTCTAGTATATCCTTATTTGAAAATAATATTGTTCAAAAGGATATAACGATTTCAGTAGGTTTTGAAGAAATTAATGTTAATAATGAGGACCAGGAAATAATCTTCCTAGATTCGGAGAGCATTATTACCTCTCACATTGAAAAAAATCTAAATAGGCTTGGTATAAAGCTACCACATGCACGCAAACTTGCCTACGAGATTCAAGCGGCTCTTGCAACAGGACAAATGGTAACTTTTGAGGGAAGCTTTGCGTCATTCGTTGCCGAACGTTGTGCTTCATGTTTATCTGGAGGAACGTATGGACTATTGAAAATTCCATTCGGATTAATTGAATCCACTTCATTTGAAACTAGCTTAAAGAAATTAATTAAAGATGTAGATAGCAGAACTAATCCTATAGCGGTGGTTATAGAAGGGATAAATCGTTCTGCTTTTGAAATTTATGGCGGTTTTCTAAAGAAGATAATTACAGAACGTGCTTTAAGATTAAATAAAGACTACGATTTCGTCTTCTTCTTTGCTACTACTGTAGAGGGGCCTTCTACCTTAGCAGCAGGAATGGAAATATTAGACTATGGACCACTATTTTCAATTGACTCAATTGGATGGATGGATAAACCAGCTTTATCTAGTGTTATAGGATCAATTGATAAATCTACGTGGTTTAGTGAGGTTTTAGCCCCTCAAGAGAGCTACGATCTAGAAGATGGGATATTACCGGATTGGCTCCTAATGGCTTCAAGTGCTTTATGGCGGAAAAATTTAAACACTGCTGACAGTTATGGAAGAAAGTTAATTGAAACTATGAATGCTCCATATGAGTTCAATCTCTTTGGATGGGTATTCCCAATGCTACTACAATTGAATAGTAGTCGTGTTGAAGAATTCATGGAATATTTAGAGATGGACGACCGGTTGAAATTATTTTTATTTAAAAAGGCACCGGAAGTGATAAATCCTTGATTATAAAACCAAAGTCTAGCATCGGTAGCAGTGGGCTGCTCTCCCTAATATTACCGTTAAAAGAGAATAATTATTGGCCAGAAGAAATTGTACAGGAAATGATTCTTGCTGAGTATTTGCGAAATATCATTTACATGCTTTCAGTAGGGAATAACTCTAGCCTCACAAGGTTTTCTCCTGTATATATAAGAACAATAATTAATAGTTTAAGGAAGCACCTTGATACGGTTTGGCCACTACCTCAACGCTTAGAGATCTTTTCAACAAATAATGATGAGGATAGGGGCTATCCCTTAAGTACTGATTCAATAAAGTGGACACTTAATTTATTACAGATGTTTGGCGATATAGTACACGTTGGTAACGGCTACTGGCTACCTTCTCCCCTTCGGTTTATTGAATTACCTGAAAGTGATGATATTGGTGTTGTTGGAGGCTGGCCGACGAGGAATTTAGCTAGAGAGTTTGGGGCAGTCATGCATTTGGGTTTAGGGAGAATGGTAAGAAAGGGAGATATCAAGCGAGCGACTTTTGATCCGACCTATCAGTCATACGAGGCCTGGCGTGGGTGGGTGCCGGCAAATATTCTTGGTTGGGCTGAAGCATTAGTAAAACGAGCACGAGATTATGGTAGCAACAGTTCAAGCAGCTACTTAGATTACGAGGTGTTTATTTCTTTTAAAGCCAAGCGTAATTATCGGTCCACATGGGTAGGTATAGAGAATATAAATGATGAAGATCTGCAAAAAAATGTTTTACTTTGTAGAACAAGAGCAAAGCCTGTAATTCATTTTTTGGGAGTATTTCAAAAAGGTAAATTAATCAAAGAGTTAGGGCTGGAAGGATTTCAGGTTTCTTGGCTAAGACTAGGTCTTCGACAGCTACATGGAGTGCCACTCACAGCAAGATGGGAAGGTAATTTGTTGAAGCCATATCCCTCCTTACCTAGTAGTATAGAGCAGGAACTGCTTTTTTATATGGTTAAAGTGCAGACTCCGAATTTTCCAGCTTACTTTGTTCATCAGGGTACAAAAGCAAAGGTGGAAGCTTTATTAGATCGATATGGCTATAATTTCAATAATAAAGGGGAGAAAGCAAGTGTCAGGTAACGAGTCATATGGTGTGTTTCATCTATCTGAAGAACTGAATAAAACATTAAAATCATACTTAGAGTCCGCATATCATATTAGAAATAAAAGCTTAATTATAGAAAGACTAAAATTACTTGAAACTATAGGCACAATAACCCAAGAGCCATATGTTGAATCAACGCCGAGCTATGAAATTGGTGAGACGTATTCCAATTTAAAAATTCCTGCCGCGGCAAAAGAAGCCCTGACTGAAATAGCTAATCTTAAGGTTGGGGTATTTCCAAACCCATACAAGCACCAATCAGAAGCTCTGGAAGTTTTTTTAGGTAATAAGGATGATATCATTGTTGCAACAGGAACTGGATCGGGTAAAACAGAAAGCTTTTTAATGCCTATACTTGGATCGCTAGCAATAGAAGGAAAGGAACGCCTTGGTACAGCTGACATGCCGGGGTGCCGTGCCATTTTGCTTTATCCAATGAATGCTTTAGTAAGTGACCAACTCGGTAGAATAAGAAAGCTATTTGGGAATGAAGAAGTCGCTCAAATTCTAAAGGGAGGGCGTAATAGGCCTGTTCGGTTTGGTTCGTACACTTCGAAAACTCCTTATCCTGGAGAATTCAATGGCAGTAAAAATATGAACCAATTGGCGCCGTTATTCGAGGATTTTTATTTGAAATATGCTAATAATCAAGCTTTTGTTTCTGAGATGTCGGATAAAGGTAAGTGGCCAAGCAAGGATTTAGTAAAGTTTTACGCAAAGGATAAGGAAGTTGTCGGAGCATATCAATCAGGAAGAAGGCAGGGAGCAAGACGAGTAAGCAGGAATTGGGATCAGAGATTAAAGACACAGCCAAATGATCGTGAACTATTAACAAGACATGAAATGCAAGAAAACTGTCCTGACTTATTAATTACTAACTACTCGATGCTGGAATATATGCTGATTCGTCCAATCGAGAAATCAATATTTCAACAAACAAAGGATTGGCTCTCTGCCGATGAAAGGAACCAATTGATTTTGGTACTGGATGAGGCGCATATGTACAGAGGTACAGGGGGCGCAGAGGTAGCTTTACTAATAAGGCGTTTAATGGCTCGCTTGGGCATCAAAAGAGAAAGACTTCGTTGTATTTTGACGAGTGCTAGCTTAGGAGACGGACCCGACGCTGAAATAGCAGTTCAAAAGTTCGCCTACGAGCTCACTGGACTTTCTGAAGGATCAGAATTAAAGCTAAAGCTTATTAAAGGTGTTAGGGAGGTCAGACACGGTTCCAGGACTGGTACGAATATAGAAGCGGAAGCTCTTGCGAAGCTAAATCTCGATGCATTTCAAAGAGCAGAGATTGATATAGATGCTGCTATAAGTGCAGTTTACCCTGTGTCTTCTTCATTGCACTGGCCCACACCAACTGAGAGCTTATCCGATTATCTGTATGAAAGGCTGACAGGGTGGGGACCAGCAGAATTGTTAGTTCAACTGGTTAGTGGCAAGGCCGTAAAGCTTGCTGATTTATCAAAGCTGCTTTTTACTGACGTTGAGGAAAAACTTGCAAAAGATGCAACTGATTCCTTGATTGCTCTTGGCTCGTATGCTAAAAGGAAGCGCGATAATAAGGTATTTCTTCCAACACGCTTACACCTTTTTTATCGTGGCTTACCCGGATTGTATGCTTGTGTTAATCCTAACTGTAGTGAACGGCTGCATTATAGTCCTACCGATAAGCCTATATTGGGCAGGCTTTATACAGTTCCGTTGCTACATTGTAATTGTTCCGAAAAAGCCCGTGTCTTTGAACTATTAACACATAGGGATTGTGGTACCGCATTTTTACGTGGTTATATTCGTGGTGATGATGGAAGATTTATTTTGCATGAGCCGACAAGCTTAATCGGTCTAGATGAAGAAGAAACAGATAAATTACATGAGATTGAATTGCTTGTTGATGGAGAGCCCCATGAAATGGCACTCTCTGATTGCGTAGAAGCCTGGTTAGATATAACGACTGGACATTTATACGATATTAAGCCGAATAACCAAACTGGCTTTATTAAGGTGTATAAACCTGTTGGACAACCAGGAGCTTTAAAAAAGATTTTTCGCCGATGCCCGATATGCTTAAGGACATGGAGAGGTCCTAGTAAAATTATGGATCTAGTGACAAAAGGAGAGGCGCCTTTCGCAAATTTAGTTAAGTCTCAGCTTTTCGTCCAACCACCAAGCAAAAACGAATCATTAGAATATCCAAATGGTGGAAGGAAGGTTTTGCTATTTTCTGACGGAAGACAAAAGGCTGCCCGATTGGCTAGAGACATTCCGCGTGAGGTTGAATGGGATTCTTTCCGTCAAGCCATTGCGCTCGCGGCTCAACGCCTTAAGGAATTACGTGGTGGCAGAGATCCTAAGATAAATTCAATACTTTATCGGGCCTTTGTGTCAGTAGTTTCAGAGTTTAATCTCCAATTCTTTGATGGACAAGATAGAGATACATTGAATCGTGCTGTTGTAAGTATTCGGGAAGATTATGATAATGACCTTGCTACAGCTTTAGAGAATGATTGGGAGGTCGCCCCGACACCAAGCTATTATAGGGCACTTTTGCGTCAATTATGTAGTAGGGAATTTTCCATTAAAGCAGCAACAATAGGTTATTTGAAAGCTGCGCCTGCTAAGGTAACTCTACGTGACGTACAAACAATAACTGAGAATCTTTCACTTGAAGAGATAGAAGCGATTGTATTTTCTTTTTTAGATGATTTGCTAGTTTCGAATGCATTTGAGACAACTCAAACAATTCCACCTTCAGTCAGAATTGAAGCTGCGGGCCATCCTCAAGATAGCTGGGTGGGAGATGGTAAGCTAAGCGAACCTATAAGAATCTTACTTGAGAATCATTATGACTGTAGTCCTGATCAGATAGATGCCATTCAAGAACTGCTACGAAGAAAATTATGTCATTCAGATGGCAATGGATATGTAATAAACAGTGATTCTTTGGTTTTGAAAATTGATATTGATTCTAATTGGTTCAGTTGCTCTTCATGTATGCATCTATCTCCCGTAATGTTAAAAAATCATTGTGTTAATTGTGGAAGCAATCGCATAGAGGTAATCGATCCTAATAATAGCGAGTATATTCGGTCAAGAAAAGGTTTTTTAAGAGATTCAGTTTCAAAAACCCTAAAAGGGGAAGCTAGACCTAAGCATATCTCGGCAGAAGAGCATACCGCACAATTATCTAATAAGGATGCAGGTGTAGTATTTGCATCTACAGAAAAATATGAGCTTAGATTCCAGGACGTGAATATTGATAAGGAGCAAGGACCTGTAGATGTGTTAAGCTGTACTACCACAATGGAGGTTGGTATTGATATAGGCTCCTTGGTTGCGGTCGGACTTAGGAATGTACCTCCGCAACGGGAGAACTATCAGCAAAGAGCGGGACGTGCGGGACGTCGGGGGTCATCGGTTTCAACCGTTATCACATATGCTCAGGGCGGACCACATGATAGCTTTTATTTTCATAATCCAGATGCAATCGTAGCAGGTGCCCCTAGATCGCCACAAATAAAAACTGACAATGCAAAAATTGCACGAAGACATATTCATTCATATTTGGTTCAAACCTTCTTCCATGAAATGATTGATAGGGGACTTGTACAAGCATATTCTAATAATTTATTTTCTGTTTTAGGCCCTGCTAGCGATTTCTTTAATTTAGATAGCAACTCGCCTTTCAACCTTAAAGAATTTGAGAAGTGGGTACTAACTCATGTAATAAATCCTAATGGCCGATTACTAAAAGATATTGTTAGTTGGTTACCTGAGGGAGTAGAGGCTGTTAATAAGGAGCAGTGGGTAAAACAGGTTTCAAATGAACTAATTGAAAAGCTACGGGATATCTCTATAAACAAGCAGTATCCAAGAGCAGAGTTTATTGAAACCGAAGAAGATGATGAAGGGGACGATGAATTACGCTCGGGACGCGATGAACTTCTGTCCTTCCTATTTGATGAAGGGCTTCTTCCCAGCTATGCTTTTCCAACAAATCTTTGTAGCTTTGTTATCGAGGAAAAGAAAAATAAAAGATTTGGGTATAAGGTGATTGTAAAGGAGAAGCCTCAGCAAGCAATTGATAAGGCGTTAAGTGAATATGCACCTGGGCGTCAAATCGTAGTGGATAAAATAACCTATAGATCAGGTGGAATTACATCAGCTTCATCTTTAGTTACAGACATGGATCGCGCGGCGCCATTATTTAGTGAAAAATTACATCGATATGTCACATGTAGAAGGTGTACTTTTGTTCAAGATTTCAGTATAGGTAGAGATGAGTTGGAGGCATGTCCTATATGTGGCGGTGAGTTGGATAAAGGTGAAATGCTAGTTCCAGAGGTTTTTCATCCTGAAGAGGGTAAGCCAGTCACTGAAGGAGATCGAGATCAAGATTATACCTATGCGACCTCCGCTCAATTTCCTGTTCCTATGTCTGAGGATGATATCACCGATTGGAAACAGGTTGGCAAAAACTTGTTTGCAACCCATACGCACGATCGACGTCTAGTTATGGTTAATAAGGGTAATGATGAGACCAATCAAGGCTTCTCTGTGTGTGTAAAGTGTGGGGCTGCATCCGTCTATAACCCGGACAGGCCAAGCAGAGGTCTGCACCTAAGACCGTACTATATAGAGCCCCGTGCAGGTGTAAATGTCCCTAATAGATGTGATGGGGAGTTTCGTAGAGTATACCTTGGATATGATTTTAGAACGGATCTTTTGTTATTAAGGCTTAAAGTCAATCCTCCATTGGTACGAGATGTGACATCAAATATTTCAATTAGTATTCTAAATGATTCTCTGAGGTCAATTGCAGAAGCGTTATTGCTCGCCGCAAGCCAAGAATTAGATCTAGATCCATCAGAATTCCAAGTCGGGTTTAGATTATTAGACGCGGATTCCAAGGGAGCAATTAATGCAGACATATATATCTTTGATACTCTTTCCGGCGGTGCCGGTTATGCAGAGCAAGCAGGCCAACATTTAGAATCCATATTAGTGCGGACGCTTACTATACTAGAGGACTGCCCGGGAGAATGTGACCGCTCCTGTACTGAATGCTTACGACACTATAAAAATCAGTATTGGCACTCTCATCTAGATCGAAAGTTAGGCGCTTCGTTATTGAAGTATCTTATCAATGGAGAAATTCCTAAGATTGATTCAATCGAAGCCCAGGCATTAAAACTAAATGCACTAATTCGTCTCCTTCAACTAGACGGGTATTCTTGTGAAACAAATATTGAGGTGGATAACAACAGATATCCTGTATTAATAAAACAAAGAAATAGAAGTCTGGTTCTGGCCACATATTCGCCACTGATTGATGATTTAAGTGCAAATGAGATTCATTTTGTTAATAACAGCAACCTCTCGATAAAGAATCATATTTTAAACGAATACCTGCTAGTAAATAATCTCCCCTTGGTGTATAACCAAGTCAAATCATTATTAGAATCATAGTTATTATGGAATGTTTCAGAAACATTAATATCCGGCCATAGAATCGGTTGGTGTAAATTTATTATGGATCTACACATATTCGGTTATAAGAAGCGGCGATTGGTGAAATTACGAGTTGGGATGAGGAAGCCCTGTTCTTTATGACGAGGAGATTGACCTGTACACTAATCTAGCATGGAGAGAGTTATGATCTTAATGGATCTTTGATATGGAATATGACTATCAAGGAACATACTGACACAGTGGAAAAAGCTGATGGCAAAGGAGCAAGTTTAATTGTTATACAAAAGTGTGAAGGAGAACCTAAATTCGGGAAATTGAAATGAGCAACATTTGCTGCCCTGCTGATGCGGGGCCTTTTTCCTGTGCAAGCAGGAAGTGATAAGTAATTAGTCGAATGCCTAGGGATATTGTTACATTAGATTGCGGGGATGATTTTTAACGTATCACTTTGACCAAATAAACAGAATCAGTTGTGTAATTTAACTAATATAGTCGAAGTACATTTCCAGAACTTTTGTTCCCTTTAGGAGCTGCGCGCGCTCTGAATTTGTAGTAAAATGATCATTATATGATCAATGATGAAAGCAGGTTCAATAATGAGTATGCAAGCAACTGAGAAGGATGTCGATTACGGCACAAGCGAGATTGTTGATACAACTGGTTTTATGCCCTTTAACCCGAATCTAGCTGAAAAATATATGGATATTTTTAATAAAATCACAACTACTTTGTTGGATAAGTTTAACTACCAGCGTATTCAGTATATTAATGAGCAAATTCAAACATGGAAGTGTAGCATTAATGTCGACGACGTGGAGGAAATGAAACTTCTCTCCGTTTTATGTATTTTAAGAGATTTACTTACTCAGGAATGGAGAATTCTTAAGAATAATGACCTTGGGTTGATGCTCGCACCTCCCGTTTTACTTAGAGGCGATGACAAAGCTTATCTACGCCAGCAACTACAGCATGAAAGAAATGCACAATTTAAGCTGGAAAGTATTAAATCCTTCATTAAAAGAATGGAAAAAAAGCGTAAGTATCAAGGGAAGGAACTAAACATACTAGATCTTGTTGGAGATAGCTCCCTGCTTTCATCAACAATAATGAAGATAAAAGAGAGTGTCAAGCATGAAGAGCGCTTAAGGATGGCTGCTTCTGGAATAATGCCATATGTTCAACTTGTAGATAGTTCAGCCTGCATTCATACAGGCTACAAGCTAATGGACATTTGGAGATATTTTCGCTATACATGGTCAATTCCCTATAAATCGACACCAGGCAGGAATGTCTTCTATTTAATTAGAGATGCTGCACAGCCTTATCATCCAGTCATGGGAATTGCGGCATTAGGTAATTGCGTATTGCAACTAACAAATAGAGATAATTTCATTGGCTGGACACTGGATTCTATTAAAAGTGTATTGAAAAAGAAGGTTAAGACAGAGGTATTTGAGGAAATCCTTCCTGGACAGCTTGGATTAAAAAGACATGTTGAAAAAACAACAGAATTCGAAAGTGATCGTGAGCATCAAAAACGAATTCAATTAGAGAGTGATAAGACGATACAACACCTGCTAAGATTTTTGGATGAAGCAATCAATGACATATCGCCTATGAATTTATTGACAGCTGATGAAATTCAGAATCCTAACTATGGGTGCATAGAAAGGTTGAAGGAAGTTGCTGAATCATTAAAAGAGCTTCAATTAAATAACAAAAGAACTGCTGGAGAAATTAATTGGTACGCGGAGGCATGTACACCTCTCTTTACAAAAAAGAGAGCAATTGAATTAGCAAAGCTTCTAGAAGCAAAGCTTATTATCGGAAACATGCTGGAAACTGAGCAGGATAGTATTGGAGCATTAAAAAAGCTGGTGTCAATTGATAAAGGTAAAGCCGTTAATATTGCACTGCAAGCAAACAGGAAGAGCAAAATTGGCTCAAATCTGATGGAAATTATTGTGTGTGGTGCAATACCTCCATACAATGAGGTTCTCGCGGGCAAACTCGTAAGCATCCTAATGTGCAGTCCTGTAGTTGTAAAGGAATATAATGATAGATACTCAGAACAGGTCAGTGAGATCGCATCTAGAATGAAAGGTGAAAAGGTAGTTAGGAACTCTCAGCTTGCATTTTTAGGAACGACCAGTCTATATCATATGGGAAGCAGTCAATACAATAGGATAAAAATTCCTGTCGGAGACGGTAAATATTTAGAATATAAAAAGCTAGGTGAGACAGAGGGCTTTGGGTCAGTTTTTTTTGCGCAGGAAACCACTCGATTCATAAGCGCAATGGTACAACTGATTGATGGTGGCAGAAAAATCAATAATGTCTTTGGCGAAGGAACAAGTCCTCGTTTGCGATTAATACGCTCAGGGCTTTCTGCATTGGGGATCTCCTCGGAAAATTACTTAAAGCATCATACTAGAAGAATTGTTTACGGTGTTTCTTTAGCATCAAATACTGGCGAATTCCTAAAGGGAGAGGCGAAGGAGTTAGGCTATTTTCTTCCACTGGATGGAAATGAGGAGAAATACACTGGTCAATTAATTGACTTCTGGAGAGAGCGATGGTTCCTGAAAAGGATAGAGACTGTTGATCTTATCGGCAGACTTAGTGCCTTTAAAAAAGCCTCGATGTTATTAAGTAATTACTTTTAGTTTGGGGGGAGAAGTATGTACTTTGATTTAAACTTTATCGCAAAGCTTTATAATAACCGAAATAGCTATGCAGATGTTTTTAGTGCGGAGGAACTCCACACTCTCCATGTGGAATCCGGGATCGAGGCATTACTGAAAAAATACATTGATCAAAAGAAGCTTATTTTCCTAACAGGCAATCCTGGCGATGGGAAAACGCATTTAATAAAATCGTTAAAATCGATTCTTGATGTACATGAAGCCTATGTGGAGCCCGATGCAAACAGCATAAAGGACGAGGAAGCTTTTTTAATGGAGCTAACAAGGGCTGTTTCTGAGGGGAAGCCTTGTATTGTGGCGATAAATGAATTTCCGCTTATATCGTTGCTGGAAAAACTAGGTGATAGGCTTCCGGGCTTCCAGCAAATCATGACTCAAAGGGAACAAGGGATAATCTACAATAAGGGAATCGAAGAAACAGTCAAAGAAGTGGTTGTTGTTGATTTAAACAATCGGAACCTACTATCCAAGGATATGCTGGAAAAAACCTTAAATAAGTTGCTGGATATTAGTAAGACTTGTGAAAATTGTAAGGATAATAAGGATTGCACAGCATCAATTAATTTAATAAAGCTTAAGCACCCTGTTGTTCAACAACGATTATTTTCTGTTATTGAGAAAATTGGGAGTATAGGGCTCCATGTTGTAATGAGAGATATCCTGGGCTTCTTCGCGTATGTCATCACATCAGGGAAAAAGTGCGTAATCAGAAAAAATGAAGACTCTGATGAAAATAATTATTACAATCTAATATTTAATGGCTCTAACGAATTGTTTACTGCTTTAGCCATATTTGATCCATATCATTATTCTCACCCGGAGATTGATGAACGCCTATGGAACGGGACGCTCACAGATGGCTGGTTATTCGAGAATAAATATGATGCTCCTGAGTATTCAGAAGAACCATTAGAAGCCTTTAAAGCATTGAAGAGAAGGTTTTATTTTGAAAATGAGCGCGGACATCAATTGTTAGATCTGCTTCCCACAGAATATAAGGCATACTACGAGGTATTGATTCAGGGTTATGATAGACAGGATGAAATGATAAGGAAAATTATATCTGGTATCAATAAATTCTTCAATCCTGATGATCATGAGGATGATAAGCTGAAAATTTGGACGACTCATAAATATGAGCTTCGTACATACCCCAGGGTAGCTGTCACAAGTAAATACGCATATTCGAATCAAATTGAGTTGCTTGTTCCAAGGCTGCCTGTCCATTTGAAGGAAATGGAATATGTCCCCGATCATTTTCTTTTCCGTGTATACAAATCAAAAGAAAAGTCTTTTGTCGAGCTAAGAATTGACCTTAACCTTTATCGAGTTCTAACGTTAGTTCAAATAGGTTATCCATCACAGCTTGTGCCCGAACAGCATCAATTTAAGCTGCTTCGTTTCATGAACGAGCTTTCCTCGTTAGAATCGACAAGCAGGGCGAATGAGTTTTTGATAAGGGATATGGATAATCGTTCATCTTATCGGGTTAAGGTCAATAATGCACAATATGTATCAAAGCGGGGGTAAGGGAATGGCAAACCGATTAAAGGAATATGGGAATCAGGTATTAAATGATTTTATTCAATATAGACCCAATTCATCATCCATTAAACCGGTTCATGTTGCTAATGGCTTATTTAGACTTGTTTCCGGAGAAAGCTATACAGTGGATGCATTAAATGAGTGGATAATTCGCTGGAAGCAAGGTAAAGAGGTTAATCCAGCATCGGAAATAAGGGATAGATACCACGATGCTTTCGATGAGAATGGCTTTGACGATGATGAGATAAATACGCTTCGGTTTTACTTAAATATCATTTTCAACGCTGATAATGCTGCATTCCCAAGTGCAAATAACACTGTTTTGACAATTAGCAGTAAAACCCAAGTTCGGGGGTCTGTTGCACTAGAAGCCGGCTTACACAGCTTCTTGTTTCGTTTACTTACTACAAAGGTGAATGGGCAATCTTCACCATGTCTAGAACTAATCAAAGAATTTTTAGAGAACGAGAATGATGATCTGAGCAGAATTGCAGCGCCTCTGACCAAGTTTGCAAGAAAGAAAGCTCACGATCAAGCTCCTGAATCAGATGTGCATGTGCTGAGTGGAGTTGAACTTAGGTTAAGAGCATCATTTGACAAGCTGGCTCTAAACGAGATGTCTTCAGGAAACAAGCTTTTGACCTTGGAAAGGATTATTCTGTTTGGCTGCTTTGCTATTATAAATCATTTGTCATCAAAGGTACTAGACTTATCCTCAGAGTTTTCTATTGATGATAGGGTTCCTATTCTAATTGATGCAGATGGTGAGCTTGATTCAGTGAAGTATGCAAGTGAGGAGACCTTGGTAGTAGCAAAGCTACTGATCGAGCAACTCTTCGAGAAGGGCTTGGAAGAAATTCTATCTCTTGAGAATTACGATACATTTACCCATGAGGAGATTCTTATACGGATTAATGATTTGCGTTTAGAAGAAAGCTCAAGAAGAACCTCTAATCGTGAGGAGGAGGAGGAAAAGCGTAAAAGCTACCGTGCACTTTACCTAGGTTACTATGAGCAACTCCGAGATCCCTTTCAAGCCTTTATTAAGGCTTCACGCTTTAAGCTTTTTGCTGACGAATATGATACCGATCCTTCGAGCTTTATTTCGACCTTCGGGGGGAGAATAGCCTTGCTCGCGCCGAGGGCGCAGGGTGGAAAGCGAAAGAGATACTCTCCTGATCCGCTTATTATGGAAATCTTGCTATTGACTATCCTAGAACCTGGTCGTCGTGGGTTGACTTTAAGCCAATTTGGTCAAGAGCTATGGGATAGATATGGAATCATTTTTGGTGCTAATCCTGAGGCGGATTTTGAAAAGCTGACTAACTGGAAGGTGACTCAAAATACGCCAGGTGATCTAGCTGGTGATTTGGCAAAGAATGCGGAGAAAATTGCTGACACATTAATTTCAATGGGATACGGGAAACGCTATGCTGATGGTGTTACTTTTATTTCCTTAAGGGGGTAAACAATGTCTTCTCAAAATGTGCTTTCTGATATACTTGCTGCTATCGTATGTAAAAGAGTATTAAATGAGAGCTATGGTATACTCCTCAAGGACTTACCAAAATACTCGTACAGCAAATTTATTAGTATGCTCGAGCTTAGAGTTCAAGAACAAGACCTGACAAAGCCTAATGTTTTTTTTGTCGGCTTCACAGATGCTGAGCTTGATGAGCTTCGACTTGAACTGAGTAGTCAGCTTACCTTCCTTTCCCTGTACTATTCTGTTGAAGAAGCTGAGGATTTTAGAAATGACGGGGACGTTAGTAGTACACGAATTGTAATTGTAAAAAGGGCAGTTCCAAAGCTTTCCTCCCTTCGTTGGTACGAGCAAATAACAGCAGAAGAGATTTATAGAGAACTATGTATTAACGCTGAAAAGCAGTTTGGTGGTATCAATGAATCATTAATGAATATGTGGAAGGCTCTAAATTCAAAGAGAATAATGGAATTAATCTCATTAGAACGACTGATTGACTATTATCAGTTTCTAACGTTAAATGATGAGGATATTCCAAAAGATTCTGTAGTGCAGTTATTTAGACTAGGATTGTTAATCGATGAAAGTGTATTTGTGAAGAATCAAATAGATCCAATTAGACAGAGGCTGACTGAAAACTCTAGGTTAGTCTCACGAATAAGTAATTTAAATAAAGAGGATCGGAAAGCAATTCAATCTAATCCTGAATCAGATAAATTTCATTCCACTCGTTCCAATATTCTTCGATACTATAGTACAAGAGAGGTATCTGTTCTTGGACAAATGAGATACAGCGAGGTCCAGGAGTTTCTTTCAAAGGTAAAGAGTGGGCAGACAAGCAAGGAAAAGTCTGTTGATGTCGAAGAAGAAACACAAGACTCCGATGACATTTCAGGAAAATCAAGAAAAAGGTCAGGCTCGCCAGAGTCAACGGCTGTTGATTTAATTATTGAGCACGACACGGAGAAGGTAAAAGGGCTGCTTGATGAGATCGAACAAAAGTATACTGAATGGGAAAAAGGGAAGGCAAGTAAAGTCAATGTTGAGAGTGAAAATGAGAGCACTCGTATTGAATTTATTCCTGAGATCTACAGCCTCATTCAAACCTTTGTTGGTGAAAATGCCTTCGGGGGCGTGATTAAAGCCAATGTTAAAAACCCAATAGATGCATTTCGTTCGTTGGAGCAATTTCGAGTTAGGGTGTTTGATAGAGAGTACATTGATGGAATTAAGGAAATTATCGGTCTATTCGAGGAGGAATATGCTGAGGCCAAGGGGTTATCGGAAGTCTTTAATGAACTATTATCTATCAGAAACTGCTTAGTAAGCGCGGCTCACCGTCTAGCAGATTGTCCAATGCTTAAGATTGTTGAAACTGATGAAATTCTAAAAAGCTGCACTGCATATGTAGAACTGTACGGAAGAGTTCTTAAGCTTATTAAGCAGCATTATGGTTTATTTAGCTCCTTCAGTCCCAAAGGCTCGAAGCAATTAATAGCTAGCATTAATTCTCTAGACATGATCTACATTGTTGGTGAAGAAAGCGTTCACGCAACCAGCACACCATTATTTCCGCTATATCTTTGGAAATACGTCGAGCTTACAGTCAGATTAAGAGAATCCTCTTCCAGTTTGAGTGAGATAGATAAAGATTTCCTTGTTCGAGCATCAGAGGAAATTCCAAATCCGCTACCTACAGTATTCGTCAGTAGCTACATTTCAAATAAGGGCGACAGAGTAATTCCAGAGGTAAGTCTGCTTGGTAAGCTACCGATTTATTCAAGCGAACAGCAGGTCAATCAAATGCTTGATGGGCTTCAGGTAGTCGAAAAATCACTTACGAAGCTCATAAAGGTGTATCCTCACAGCTCGTTCGGACTAAGAGCTGCTTTTGTGAATCCTCCAAGCATTAAGCATGTTTTTGACTTGGTTAAGGGTATGCTCCGTGCAAAGGATGTAAGCCTCCAGGGGGCTCATATACATATATATAAAACTAAGGAGACCCCTGAGAATTGGTCAAGCTTTGATGATGTGGATGATACCATATACAGTAAATTTGCTCTTTCAAATGATCCGAACTTTTCTATTAAGATCGACTCTGTTGTATTAGGATTCGAAGCACTGGTTGAATCGGTGAAAAAGAATCACTTCCATACAGTTGTATTGTTTGATCCTTGTGAGAAGTCTGTTTCAAATGTTAGAAGAAATCCACTACTTAAAATTCATCCATTGTGCATCCCGAAGATATTCGAATACGACCCTATCGCGGATAAAGTAGAGATACTACCTGCTTCAGATGGAAATATATTTTCTGATCATCACGATTTAATTGGTCGTCTAAATGATAAGCCTCAGGGATGGCATCACACAATAGTTTTAGAGTTAGAGACAAGTAAGCAGGAATTTAATAAGCTGCTTGAAGCTGTACCATGGTTAATTATAGCTGATGCCAATTTAAAGAACCTTGAAATGAGCGTTATAGGCTCCGAGAAGTGTATCTATTATCAGTCGAAATCCTTTCGTGACGTAGGAATTTATTCGAATGACTGGGCAAAGCTTACAAAGGGAATGGACTACACAATTCGTTCCATTGGGAATTACGATCCAAAGGAAGAGTGTGTAGGTAAGGTATTAAGAACAATTCAAGGCTTGAATGAAAGAGGCGTATTGAGCCTCGCATCTTCAAAGGTAGATAGAACCTTTAATATTAATCATACTAAAGGTGCCCTTGGAACTGCTATCTCTGCAATATGGTCAAAGCAAAATTCAAAAAACTTTATTCTAGTAAGCCTAGATACAGAGCTTGCACAGAGTTGGCTAGATGAGCGTGAAGAAGGAGCATTCTCTGATCTAATTGGAATCACCTTTGATGAGCATCAAGCATTAATAGATATCATTGAGGTCAAAACCTATGATGGTGCTTATCAAATTGACCAAAATGAAATAACAGGTAAGGCTGTTGAACAGGTTAATTCAGTGCGAGACATCATTAACGAGATTTTTAACGAGAGGGACAAAATTACAAGCACATCACGAAGAGAGCTACTGAGGCTTCAGTCTTTTAGGGCTTTTTATCAGCTTCCCCTATCCAAGGCTGATAAGAAGGAGTGGACATACCAATTAAATCGGCTTTTCGCTGGAGAAATACCTGTCACTGTTAATTCTTCAATACACCATGTCAGGTTTAGTGAACAAGGAACTTCTACGAACAGGCAGTTAGATTCAGATTATAAAATTAACCTGTTGGAAATACGCGACGACTTTATTAATAAGGTGCTAGTTAATTGTTGCGAGGTCAGCTTTGAAAGTAAATTTGATTCTATTAGCTTTAAGGGAAGCAAGAGCTCAACTCAGCCTTCAACAGATGCTTCCTCGGTTGTTGCCTCTGACATATCACGTGATGTGAGTACGACCCTGCGGGATGTTGAGCAAGAGGTAGAGAAGAAGACTGCTGTTGTATCAAATGTAGAGCAAGCAAGGAATCACATCGCTGATGGAATTAGTGGCGATGATGATAAAGGCGAGGCGACAGAAGTATTTGAAGAACAAACTGGAGATGCAGCGGCAGAGTTGAAGGCGCAAATACTCAAAAACGCAGGCACGTTATATAGAGCAATGCGAGATTATTCAATTGATGTTTCCTCCGTTGATCCAGAGTTGGCTTTAGTAGCATCAAGATTTATTAGATTCAGAGTAAGACTAAGAGCCGGTGAAACATTGCAAAAGGTGCTGAGGTATCGTACGGATATTACAAGGGAAATAGAGGCAGAATCTGAAATTCTTGTTGGGAATGAGCGTGGTACACAATTTGTTTTTGTTGATGTTCCTCGCAAGAGCAGCGATTCAATTAAACTTTTGGATTATCTTAATATGCTGCCGCGCGATACGCCTGTCGGAAATCTGAATGTGGTAATTGGACAAGATCCAAGTGGAGAGTTTAAACTGCTTAACATTGCACAGGCTCCTCACATGCTTACTGCTGGCTCGACTGGCTCAGGAAAGACAATTTTCCTTTATAGCTTGATTGTTAGCTTAATTTCACAATATAGTCACGATCAGCTTGAATTAGTAATTATTGACCCCAAGCAAACAGACTTTATATTTTTTGATGGTCTGCCTCATCTTCGAAATAGAGAGGTAATATTGGATGCTGAGAAGGCGGTTGAAATACTTACTGATTTGACTGAGAATGAATTGGAAAGAAGAACTGAGATGCTTCGTCAATCACGTAGTAGAGATTTGTTTAGCTACAATCAGAAGAATCCTGAAGCGCCATTAAAGCCGATTGTTGTAATAATTGATGAATATGCTGATCTTGTTCAGGTAGCAGATCTTGAAGGGCGAAAAAAGGATTTTGAGAGACAAATGATCCGACTGGCTCAACGCTCTAGAAATGTAGGAATACATTTAGTAGTCGCTACCCAGAGACCAAGTGCTGATATTGTCACCTCGAATCTAAAAACAAATATCCCTTGCAGGATCTCCTTCAGATTACCAGCGCACCAGGATTCAATGACTATTCTGGATTCTCCGGGAGCTGAGGATTTGTTAGGTAAAGGAGACATGCTGTTCTCACTTAATGGTGATATGACAAGACTTCAGGGATTGTATATCAGTGAAGAGGAACTAGAGGGCTTTTTAGAGAAGTATATTTAGCAAACCATTGCCGTCAGGACAAACTATCCTGACGGCGATTTACTATAAATACGGCAAGGGGTACAGGTGAATATTGTTTATTAACGATAGATTAAAAAACGGTGTTTTTGTTGAGGAGAGTAAAAATAGATTTTTATGCACAGTGTTAATTGATAATGAGTTGTGTGAATGTTACGTTCCCAGTTCGTCTCGAATTGAGAATTATTTAAGGTTAAAGGGGCGCGAGGTTCTCCTTACTGAAAACAAGGGAACGAATAAACGGACTAAGTTTAGTCTTTTTGCTGTAAAATATTATAACAAATACATTTTAATTAATTTAAATATGATTAATCAGATAGTTGAAGCGATGATAATTGAGAACAAAATAAAGTATCTTACCGGAACAAGGCTAAAAAGAGAACAAACGATTGATGGTTATAAAACAGATATATTACTTGAGAACGATAGAACAAATGAAAATACTATCATAGAGATCAAGGGGATAATTTCAGCGTTCAGGGAAGCAAAGTTTCCAAGTGTATTTTCTGAAAGAGCAATCGTTCAGTTGCAAAAAATTAAGGAACTTCTACAACGTGGACACAAGGTGGTTTATCTAATAGTATCACTTAGTCCAATCGTTAAGAAAATTATTCTGGATTCAAATTTTACACAATACTATTCTCTACTAAAGGAATGTGTTGAATTAGGGATGCAATTAATGGCATTTTCTTTATCGTTCGAAAATGGAAGTGTTTCATATAAACAAAAGCTAAAGATTAATTGATTATACAACTTTATATAAGGATGGCTATATGAGATCTTTAAGACCATTTGCAATTGCATTTCTTTATTATAGCAAAAGGAATAATGTGACTGATCCAGACCAATTGAACATGGTGGACGATAGGCCATTACAAAATTTATTAGAGAAACTAGCGGTGCATTCTAATTTTAATAATATCTTTGAGCCGGAGCTAACCGAGCATTTACTTTGTTCATATGTACTAGATCCAAATGTTAATAACAAGGCTAATTATAACATTGCTGATGCTGATAATCTTTTACTTACTCTTCAACAAAACTTACAGGCGAATATTACTGAGCAATGGGTGTTATTTCCCCTAAATAATGCACATTTAACCTCAACAATTAGATTTAAAGACTTTGTCTTTATTGCTGGAAGCTTTGAAGAAAAAGCAAAAGTATTGAGATTAATCGGAAAAACTTCCTTGAAAAAAGCTAAGGAAAGAATGAGGTATACAATACAAAGCAGGTCTTCAGGTTTTTTCAATCACCCGCTATTAGCTGTGAGAGTACGCGGTCAGCATCGAGATGTTGAGCAAAATGCTCGTAGAATTGCTTTTTATGCAAATTGTATATTGCAAGCGATTTATTGGGGGAGAATTTACCCTAGCTTTCAAATGCCAATTGATTTTCAGTATGATTACGTACATGAATCCAAACATATGATGCTTTACGGAAAGGATGATTGGCAAATTAGACGTATTCCTTTTCGATTCAACGCTGAATGTAATATTGACCTCGACTGGCTTTCAGATAGAAGGCAATTATTGTTATTCGAAAAAGCATACAATGCTTTGATTGGCAACGGAATTTCAGAAGCACTAACATTAAGGTTTTATAAAGGATTAAAGTTTTTTAAAAAAGCCATTGAGTCTGAAGAAAGAGAAGATGTTTTTGAAGGTATTGGTTTGCCTTTACTACATTTAACGATAGCTGCTGAAACTATTTTATTAGAAAATTTGGATCATAAACGAGCGGGATTATCCTTTTTAATTCCAAGGCTTGTAAAATTGCCAGGTATAGCCCCAGAAGACAGTTCATTGCTTGTAGATAGTATATATACATGGAGATCGGAATTTGTTCATGGTGGGGCGGATGTCTATCACGATTTTAACGAAGATTTTTCTCCTGGAATAACCACACAAAGGTTTTTGACCTTCAAACGACTTTTGGCGGGTTTAATATGTAATTCGCCGTATTATATAAAAATGATGCAAAATAGGTCAGCAGTTGATTTAAGAAACATTCTTCAATTTTGGTTTAGTTATTTAGACAATCACTGGCAGCAAGGAAAAAAATTAAATCCTGACCTTTATAGGAGAATAACGAGATCGAGAGAATAAAGGAGTTTTCTGTGTATATGGTTCCCGGACAAACAATTGAGAATGCTCCGATTATACCGATAACCAGAAATATAACATAAAACGCCGAAAGCTCAGACAAGACAAGGATTCCGAGACTTTCCAATAACCAGAGATAACGGGTAGATGAACCTTGGCAGCGATTAGACCTCTTCTGTATATGCAATACTATTATTATTTGTTGACGCCTTGTTGACGAACATCGTCAACAAGTAATCAAACTCAAACAAATGCAGCAATAGGTTATGGTTAAACTCCTTATAAATCAAGGGATTTAACCAACTAACACAGAACCCAAACAACTCCCACATGCTCCCGCATACAGTGCATGTACAAGCGCTGTTTGCTCTTTGATCTATAAGGGTTTTGGATAAGTGTGGGAGTTGGGAGCGAAATAGGATGACAGATATTCACGTCCCTATTTAATTGTTAAATCGTTTCGAGCTTATCAGCAGCAGATTGACGACTGGGTGTAGATTTCGTCAATCTGGGCTTGAGGCGGAACTTCCTTCGGCGATGGAGGGACCGGCTTGGACCGGTTTTAGTACAAACTGGAGTGATTGGCGACAGCACCCTGTAGCAAATATGTTCACCCATGTACCACAAAGTCTGCCACTGAGCACTTAAAGGTTGCTGCTAAGCCGACCGATTTTCAGGCATTTGTCCTGATTCTCGCTCGGCTTTTCTTCGATTTCCTTCTCGATAATCTCTTCAAACCTTTTTCTGCTCTCCCACATCAACTCAATTCTAAACATCCCCCGAAATATACTGCGTCGGACTCATTCCCTCACGTTTTTTAAAACACTTGCTGAAGTAAAAAACATCGTTAAAACCAACCTTTTCTGCCGCCTCGGTAACGGAATACCCGTCTCTTAACAGGTCTTTTGCTTTGCGCAGCCGGATATCTACAAGATAATTAATTGGAGCCGTTCCGGTTACTTCCTTAAAGATACTTCCAAGATACGATGGACTTATCCCTATTTGATCTGCAATTTCTTGCAGTGTTAATGGGTTCGGGAAATATTCCGTCATATAATTGATCACTTTCTCGACTTTGCGTACCTTATCATAATTAAAATTACTGCCGCATTTCCACTGTAACAGCAAAGAGAGCATTTCTAGAAAAATAGCTCTTCCTCGAAGAGTTTTATTGTGGTTCCCTGATAACCAAGTTCTTGTGAAGTTGGAGAACAAATCCAAGAGTCGCGAAAAAAGGAAATCGTCATTAATTTTTTCAACCGTTGAAAAGGGAAGATTAACATTCAGAAATTCCCATTCATTATTGGTCAAAGTTGGGCAGGTGTACAGAAAATCCACTGTGAAGCATTTCATTAGACGGTCAGGGAAAGTATGTCCTAGCCGAAAATCACTAGGCTTATAATACACCAGATCACCTCTGGAAACCCTAAATGTTTGATCGTTGCAAGTGAATTCGGCCTCTCCGTCGTAAACTAGAATAAGATTATGTTTATCATGAATTTTAGGTCCCTGAAACTGCCAGTTTGGTGTACATCTTCGATCGGCTACGTATGCAAACTGTGGAAACATGTTTTCCCATACAGAAAGTTCCATTAGATTACCTACTTTATAATAGTGATATAGTACAAATACAATTATATAATATATTCTGATTACTATCCAAATACCATATAATCGATTCAAAGATGAACAGCATTCAAGTCGAAGAAAGTAGATTCAAGAAAGCGTTTACTAATCACATGTAATGGTTTCGAAGCGGTAACTTAATTCAGGTTAGCTAGGGGAGAAAGCATATGCAACAAAATAAGACAATGCCCGCATCTAATAGGGCGCTTGGTAAAGGAAGTATATTGACCTGGCTGGACGAGAGAATTCGGTTTATTTTGTTAATTCCAGCTTTCACTATTATGGTTTTGATTTTCTTTTATCCTGTAGGGTATACGTTCTATCTCAGTTTTCACGACTGGACATTTTTTACGTTAACCGATCCGCCATTTATTGGCTTGCAGCACATCCTGGATGTATTTCAAGATAAGAGCTTCTATATGTCAATGTTTCGCACAGCGATGTATGTGGGAGTTGGCGTCTTCTTGCAGCTGTTCTTCGGTTTCACCCTGGCTTTAGCAGTAAATCGTATGAAGATAGGGCACGGAATTGCAACGACCTTACTGGTCCTGCCCATGATGGTCACGCCAGTTGTTGTAGGTTTAATGTGGAAATTCATCTTTGATTATAATTTTGGTGTTTTTAATTATATGTTAACGTTGTTAGGCTTCGAGAAGCTGGCGCTCTTGAGCTCGAATTCGCTCGCCCTCCCGTCTATCATTATGGTGGATACTTGGCAATGGACTTCTTTCATGTTCATTACTTTACTCGCCGGATTGAAATCGCTTCCAAATGAGCCTTTTGAAGCGGCAAACATGGATGGAGCTACCGCATGGCAAACATTCTGTCATGTAACGCTGCCATTAATGAAGAGGATCATAATCGTTTCGTTAGTTCTGCGGACGGCAGGATCCATCAAAGTGTTCGATCAGATTTTTGTTTTGACAGGAGGCGGTCCTGGTACTGCAACGGAAACAACCTCCATTCTTTTGCATAGAAAAGCATTTGTCGATTTCGACTTTGGATATGGTGCTGCATTAGCGATCGTATTAACGGTCATTGTTGGGATTATATGTTGGTTTGCCATCCGATCCTTGTATTCGGAAAAATAAGAGAGAGGGGGAAGCTCATGCTTCGCAAAAATGGATGGGTATACGGGTATGTCGGCATAGCTTTGATCATATTTTTATTCCCGATATTCTGGGTGATGTTTACTTCGATTAAAACTCCGGTACAGGCTTTTCAAATCCCACCTGTCTGGATGTTTCAACCAACATTTGAAAGCTACTTGATCGTATTTAGTAAACAACCGTTTGTCTACTATTTTCTGAATTCGCTGATTGTTACCGTAATGTCAACGGTACTTTCGCTTACTGTAGGTACATTAGCGGGTTACAGTCTTGCCCGATTCCGGATAAAGGGTCAGAAGTGGATCAGCTTCACAGTGTTCTTTACTAAGATGTTTCCGCCTATCGTCCTGGTTGTTCCATTCTTCGTCATATTTCGCCAATTTGGAGGAACTGATAATTTATTTACACTCACTTTGGCCTACACATCATTTAATTTGCCCTTTGTCATCTGGCTGATGTGGGGTTTTCTGAAAGAACTTCCTGAAAGTTTGGAAGAGGCAGCGTCCATTGACGGGACTTCACGTTTTGGCGCCATGTGGAGGATTATGCTGCCGCTAGCGAAACCCGGTTTTGCTGTGTCCGCTATTTTTTCAGCAATGAATTCTTGGAACGAATTTTTATTCGCCTTAAATTTAACAGGTACACATGCTAAAACATTACCAGTCATGGCAGCCAATTTTGTCACGCAGGAAGCTATTCTTTGGGGACCCGTTACCGCTACAGGTACAATGCTGATGATTCCGTTGTTTATTTTCACACTTCTTATCCAAAAGCATTTGGTTAAAGGGCTTACGATGGGTGCTGTGAAATGATCATATATTATTCTTTAAGGGGGGCATTGCAATGTGGAAAAAAATGATGCTTGGAGCTTCAACAATTGTACTCATTACTGCCGGATGTGCGCCAGCGCCGGGTCAGCCTTCAACATCTGCAACAACAAGCGGTCAAGCCGCCGCGAAGGGGGAGACGATTACAGTTGTTGCACAGTCGGGCGTTTTGTACAATTCATTGAACAAATTGGGGCCTGACTTTGAAAAAGAAACGGGTATCAAAGTAAACGTTCAGGAAATAGGGCGCGATGCCTATCTGCAAAAGGTATCTACCCAACTGCTCGGAAAAGATGAAGGCCTTGATGTAGCATTAGTGCTTAATAATTATGTTGGACAATTTGCCGCTGGAGGACAGTTTGAGGATCTCGGTCCTTTTATGGCAAAAACCGGTACGAATTTGGACCGCTTTTTACCTGCATCCGTCCAATCCGTCAAATATAAAGAAAAGACTTATGCAATGCCGCTTGAACTGAGCACCATGTTATTAATTTATCGAAAGGATTTAATTCCAACCCCACCCAAAACGTGGGATGAGTATGCCAAGCTTGCAGAAAAGTTTACGAAAAGTAAGAATCCGCAGTCCCCGACCGAATTCGGTACCACCTTCCAAGGTAAGAGAGGATATACACAACCTAAGGAATGGTATCAGTATTTCTGGGCTATGGGTGGAGAATTGTTTGATAAAGATACGAAGCCGACTCTAAATAGTGAAGCAGGGGTAAAGGCGCTCTCTTTTGTAGTCGATAATTTTCGAAAAGATAAGGTGATCCCTCCGGATGCAACCACCTACGAGTTTCCTGAAGTTCTGTCAGCGTTTCAAAATGAGAAGGTAGCGATGGCCGTTGAATGGAACGCAGCTTACTCTCAATTGAAAGATCAAACTAAATCTCCGAAAGTGTTCGATAAGTTTGCGGTCACGCAAGTGCCCGATGGAGTTTCATTCATCCATGCATGGTCGATCGCCATAAACTCCGCATCCAAAAAGAAAGATGCCGCTTATAAATTCATATCATGGGTTACAAATGAAGGTGCGAAAAGGTATGCGCTTGCGGGGGGAGTTCCACCGGTAAAGTCCGTTTTACAAGATCCCGAATTGATTAAGGAACGTCCTGAGTTCCCCTATATTGAAGCAGCGATCAATCGGGCTAAGCTGGAACCGAATTTACCGGAATGGCCTAGCATTCAGGAAATGATCACCGATGGTATTTCAAAAGCTCTTGCGGGAGAAAAATCCCCCAAAGATGCACTAAATGAAACAAATGCGAATATTCAAAAATTGTTGGAATCTAGAGGATATTATAAAAAATAAGCTGGAAATGAAAAGCATGCGGGATTTTGCGCGCATGTCTTTTTTTTAGAAAGATAAGGTCACCCTGGTATTGGACGTCAAGTCACAGTGATATATTACAAATACAATAACATAATATATTTCTAGCGTTCTCTAAATCTTATACAGTGAAATAGCAGCAATAAGTTAAATAAAGATAGAAGGAGAGTTGGAATATGAAAAGAGTACCTTTTGAAACAATGAAAGATGAGATCGTGCGGGTACTGCTAAAAAAAGGGTTTACCAAAAACCGCGCAGAGGAATGCGCTGTATTATTTGCAGAAGCAAGTCTGGAAGGCGTGTATTCCCATGGTTTAAACCGGGTTCCCCGTTTTGTGGATTATATTGAAAAGGGCTTGGTCGATATTCATGCGGTTCCTACAAAAATAGATAGTTTCGGGATGATGGAAAGATATGATGGAAACCTCGGCGCAGGCAATTTAAACGCAAAATTTTGCATGCAGCGTGCCATCGAAATAGCCCGTGAAAGTGGGGTCGGTATCGTAACGATTAGAAATACGAACCATTGGATGCGCGGAGGCAGTTACGGTTGGCAGGCTGCTGATGCTGGATGCATAGGAATGTGCTGGACGAATACGGAATCATGTATGCCTCCATGGGGAGCAAAAGAAACAAAAATTGGGAATAACCCCTTTGTTCTAGCGGTTCCGAGAGAATCAGGCAACATTGTATTAGATATGGCTATGTCACAGTTTTCTTATGGCAAATTAGAGGTGACAAGATTGAAAAATGAACTTTTACCCGTAGATGGCGGGTTTGATAACGATGGGCAATTGACTAGAGATCCGTCAGCGATTGAGAAATCGATGCGCATTTTACCTACCGGATATTGGAAGGGATCGGGGCTATCCATTTTATTGGATTTAATAGCTGCATTGCTATCTGGGGGATTATCTACCCGCAAAATGGATGAGTTAAAACCTCAGCCCGGGATTTCCGGTTATGGAGGCTCTCAAGTATTTATTGCCATGGACCCATCTGTCATATCAGGTGAATTATTTTGCGAAAATACGGTCAACGAGGCAGTAGAGTATTTACATCAGGCAGAACCTGCTGAAATAGATGGTAAGGTTACTTTTCCGGGAGAACGCACAGTGGAAACAAGAAAAGCGAACTTGGAAAAAGGGATACCTGTTGATGAAAAAATCTGGCAGACCTTATTAGATCTATAAAAGAAAAGAGGAGGTTAACCATGATCTTCGGAGACTTAATGAGCTGGGCAGAGGAAAGAAACGCATTCCCACCCGTTTTTCAAAAAGCAATGGAGTACATCAAAAACACGGATTTGGTTCAACTAACTGCAGGGAAGTATGAAATCGATGGAGATGATTTGTTTGCTGTCGTTCAAGAAATAAGTACAGTGGTTAAGTCTGAGAGAAGAGCTGAATGTCACTCCAAGTACATCGATGTCCAGTACCTGATTAGCGGCGATGAGGAGATTATCGGTTTCGCTAGGGAATCGAGAGAAAACGTCATTGTCGAAAACGAACTGGAAACTAAAGATTACGCGCTATATGAAGAAATAAAAGGGGAAATGGATCTGGTGTTATATCCTGGGATGTTTGCTATATTTTTTCCTTCCGATTTGCATAGACCCGGTTGCAGTAGAAATGGTGGTGCAAATATAAAAAAAGTAGTTGTGAAAGTGAATAAAAAGTTGTTAATTCCAAATTAATCTCGGCAAAATGGCAGAGAGGGATGAATGCTGTGAAAGCGGTACAAGTTATAAAACCGGGTGAAATTAAGATTATTGAGAAAGAAAAGCCGCAAATCCATAATGGGAATGAAGTACTTATGAAAGTGAAAATGGTAGGGATTTGCGGCTCGGATATGCATATTTACCACGGGACTTCCCCTGTTGCTACTTATCCGCGAATTATTGGCCACGAAGTGACGGGTGAAATCGTGGAAGTAGGAGCGAATGTTGAGCGTGTTTCTGTAGGAGATAAGGTTGTGTTGGAACCGATACAGACTTGCGGGAATTGCTATGCCTGTAATTCTGGACGAAAAAATGTATGTGAACATTTACAGGTATACGGAGTTCATTTGGACGGTGGTTATCAGGAATATATAGTGCTTCCGGAAAAAAACGTTCATAAAATTGCAGGGGACCTGAATTGGCAGACAGGGGTTCTGGTTGAACCTTTTACGATCGGAGCTCAGGCGGTATGGCGCGGAGATGTGCGAAAAGGCGATACCGTATTTATTATGGGTGCCGGACCCATCGGCATATGTGCCTTGCAGATAGCCAAAATTCAAGGTGCCATCTGCATTATTTCTGATTTGAGTGATGCCAAACTCGCTTATGCTCTGGAATTGGGAGCAGATTATGCGCTCAATGCTGGCAAGGACGATATCCGCAAGGAACTTTTCGCCCTTACTGGAGGATTGGGCCCGAACGTAACCATTGATGCAGTATGTACGACAAAGACGTTTGAACAGGCAGTGGAATATACCTCCGTAGCAGGGCGCGTTGTGGTACTTGGATTCAGTGATACTCCGTCACAGATTCCTCAGCTGCCGATTACGAAGAAAGAATTGACTATCGTGGGCTCCCGCTTACAGTCAGATAAGTTTTCTGAAGTGATTACCTTATTTAATGATAGGAAAATAGATACGAAATCTTTCGTTACGCATCGCTTCCGAATGGAAGAAATTCATCAAGCGATTGAACTCATTGAGACTCATCCGAACGATGTGAGAAAGGTCATTTTGGAGGTATAGTTAACTAGCTTTAATTAGGAACTTGGCGGAATACCGTCCCCAACCTCAACTAGCTCCAGAATCTCACGAATATCGCTGATGCCTAAAGCTTCAGCGATTTTTTCTATATGTGCAAAATTAATATTCGAACGTTTTCCGTTTGAAAGCTCGCTTAATGCGGCGTGCCTAACGTCCGCCAGACGAGACAACTCACGTAAAGACATTTCGCGTTCTTTTAGTAGTTGGGGTATTTTTACGACAACCTTCTTTGACATTTGGAACCTCCCAAACTGAATATTGACTATACGCGATAACGTACCATCTAATCATTTTTATGGTGGTACGCTATTGCGTATTATATTCATCTTTTTTGGGAGAGTTAATATGATATATAGTCAGGATTGGAAAACAGAGGCTGTTACCAGAAGGTTTGATGAGTTAACTGGAAAAGCTGAACTTCTCGAAGATATAGCTGAACCTCCCCATGTACTGAAAATGCCATCCAATTACTTCAATTTATGATACAATATGTGCATGAACATGTGCTGAAGGCAAGCTTCGGTTTCGATTGTTGTAATCGGTTTCAATTATTCCTGTCGGTGATCGGTATACTCTTTAAAGATCAGTGCGGCTACGGATTTATATTTAACTCAAGCGAAATCTAAAATAAGGAGTTTGAAATCTATGAACGTATCTTACCGCTTTGACGAAGTCGGTAGACTTCCCTTACCCGGAGATAATGTCGCTGTTGCCACTCGCCAACTGGACGCTGGCACCATCATTTACTATCAAGACCAAACCCTGACCTTGGATTATACCGTTATGGAGGGCCACCGTTTTGCGGTGAAGGCGATTGCTCCTGGTGAAGCCTTACTGTCCTGGGAATTACCCTTTGGTGTAGCGCTGCAATCCATTCAGCCCGGTAGTTATGTAATTAACAAGTCTGTGTTAGACGCGCTTAGTGTGCGTTCGTTAAAATTCTCGCTGCCGGTGACGCCCAATTTTGCAGACCAAGTTTATCCATATGTTCTCGACGAGGAGAATTTTCAACCGGCTCCAGCATTACCAGCTTACCCGGATACGCGCACCTTCCTGGGTTATCGGCGCAGTGAAGCGCGCGGCGTTGGCACTCGCAACACAATTGTTCTGTTGGGCACAACTTCACGCACAGGGAGCTATGTCAAGCAGCTTGCAGCTCGTCTGCAAGGAGAACTGCAGAACTATCCCCAAGTTGAGGGCATTGTTCCCGTGGCGCATACTGAGGGAGGCACCGAACAGCCTAATAACCTAGAGTTATTGCTGCGCACGTTGGCCGGATTTGTCGTTAATCCCAACGTGGGTGCGGTCTTAATAGTAGACTATGGGATTGAATCTGTGACCAACGAGATGGTAGAAGCATATTTACGCGAACACAATTATCCAATAGATGAAGTGGTGCATCGGTTCTTATCAATTAAAGGCGGCTTTCAAGATAATCTGACCATTGGGGAAGCTATTGTGCGTGATTGGTTACCAATAGTAAATGCCATGGAACGGACCCCGGAATCTATTAGCAATTTAAAGATTGGACTACAATGTGGAGGCTCAGATGCCTTTTCTGGCATTTCCGCTAATCCGCTGCTCGGTTGGATTGCGCAGGAATTGATACGCTACGGCGGCGCTGCCAGTTTGGCTGAAACCGATGAATTAATTGGTGCAGAGCCTTATGTCTTGCAGAAGGTGCGCGACGTGGAAACCGCCCGTAAATTTTTAACGCTTGTAGAAGAATTCAGGGAGCGTACGGCTTGGCATGGCTCTAACGCTGAAGGAAATCCATCGGGTGGTAATAAATATCGCGGCCTTTATAACATTTACCTCAAGTCCATTGGTGCTGCCCGCAAGAAAGACCCGGCCACTCGCCTTGACTATGCCATTGAATACGGCGGGTTGATGAAAGACCCCGGATATTATTTTATGGATAGCCCCGGTAATGACCTTGAGAGCATTGCCGGGCAGGTGGCTTCAGGTTGCAACCTGATATTTTTTACGACAGGTAACGGCTCGATTACCAACTTTCCTTTTGTGCCGACGGTCAAGGTGGTGACAACGACGCGTCGCTTCCAATTGCTGGCCAATGATATGGATATCAACGCCGGTCAGTATCTGGAGGGCGTATCCATGGATGAGTTGGGCAAGCAAGCCTTTGAACATTCTATACAAATAGCCTCCGGTCAGCGCAGTGTCGGTGAGAAAGCTGGCCACTCACAGGTGCAGATCTGGCGCAACTGGCAGCAAACGGATGCGAGCCAACTGGATACCTTGCTCAATGCGTCTCTACCGACAGGGGAACCTATTGCAATTCGAACGGATATAGCCGCGGCCACCGACCAGATCCGATTTACATTCACTCGTCACCAAGACCGTCTGGCCAGTGATAACATCGGATTAATCCTGCCCACCAGTCTATGTGCAGGTCAGGTGGCGAATATGATTTCATTGCGGTTGAACAAACAGGGGATGGGCCAACCGGGACATCTCTCGCGTTTTGTGGCTTTGGCTCACACGGAAGGATGCGGGAATTCGGGTGGTCAACCCGAGCAGTTGTATGCCCGAACAATGATTGGTTATGTCACCCATCCGCTAGTCAAGCATTGTCTGCTGCTGGAACATGGCTGTGAGAAAACCCACAATGACTTTATGCGCCACGAGATGGAGGAGATGGGGGTTGATCCGAGTCGTCTTGGTTTTGCTAGTATTCAACTTGATGGCGGGATTAATAAGGTAACTCAGAAGGTGGAAGGGTGGTTTGCTGATCAATTGTCTGCAGCTGGGCCAATTACGAAAGAAACTGCCGGACTAGAAGCGTTGCGTATTGGGATTTTAAGTGATGGTTCAGTTACTGACGCTGCGAGTGAACAACTGGCGATTTTGACAAAAATGATTGTCGGCGCAGGGGGTATGGTGGTTGTTCCCGAGAATAGCGGGCTGCTTTCAACGTCTGCTTATAGTGAGGATTTATTGACTACATCCAATGTTAAGCCGTCATTGGCTTATGGAGAACATGCTCTCCAAACCGGTTTTCACATCATGGAAACACCAACCGAGCATTGGGTAGAGACGGTCACTGGCTTAGCAGCCACGGGAGTAGAGTTGATTATAGCGCTGGTCCATCGTCGCCCTATGCAGACGCATCCGTTCGTGCCTATGCTTCAAGTGGCATCGGACTCGTCTATGCAGCAAACCTATGCTAATGATTTGGATCTGCTGCTCACCGGAAATCCCACTGCTTGGACCGATCAGATTCTAGAGAGTTGTAAGCAAGTCATTGAGCATAGCTATACTCCACGGCTCTATCAACAGGGTAACGTTGATTTTCAACTAACACGCGGATTTTTGGGCGTTTCGTTGTGATCGGGATGTAAGCTGAGGTTCATTCTGGCTTCAGATGAAAGTCAGTTTTGCTGAAGTCCTCATTGTGGCATACAAAATTTAATACTCCCTATGTGAATCGAAATAAACTATGTAAATTGGCTGTCTCAAAAGTAGCTAATCTCGTTTGGGAGACAGCTCGATACCGAGTTTTTCGATTTCTATAGGAAAAGGAGTGAGCGGGAGGGAATATTTCTGCTCGCTCTTTTTTTATAATATCGGACTTTATATGTTTTCAGCGGAGCTGAAGAAGTCTGATATTGCAAGAAAAGCTACAACTTAGACACGAATGTATCTTCTTCGAAGGGCTTCGATCAGAAGCTTTTCTTATGTTTTGCTTAATCGTAACAAGCCACGAAGCAGAAAACGTCGAAAGCCCCGGTTGTTTTTTTACCCAAAATGATTATTATAGCAGCTACTTTAAGTAAATTTTATACATGGTAAAGAAGGAGGTGCCGCGGCGCCTCCTTCTTTTTGCGGAAATTTCGAATCATACAATAGAGTCAACCCCCGATCCATTCGATTTCGTCTCCGTGCCCAGCCCTAGACATTTATTCGAATTTATTCGATTCGAAGCTATTGTTTTCTCCCAAAAACCTGCATCTATACAGTTTTTGGCCCGGTATATCCGAAGTCTTATTGAATTCATGCAAATGTGCAGTTATTTTTTCATTCTTATCTGATCCGGAGCGTTTTCCATGAAAATGGATGTACTTTCGCAGGTTTGTTCCCACTACAGTAATTTCGGTAGGAAAATAACTGCATGTTTGCAGGATTTTGTGAGGACTGATGGTCGGTGGAGGGTCAAGCACCGCCCTTGAGGTTGAGCTCTTATTAATTGCTCTTTCCTCTGCTCGTTCCTCATCAAGGTAAAGGTTTATTAATAAAATTTCAATCTTTGATAACAAAATTTTAAAAAAGAACACATTTATTTTGAATTGATCACAATGTTTAACATTTAGAAAACAGACAAACAGCACTTTAATATCGTAACATGACAACCAGACAGCATAACTATCAGTAACTATCGAAGGTGAAAATGATGGGCAAGTGGTTCAAATACGTGTTAAAGTTCGGTCTTGTATTTGCGATTGTAGCCGGTGCGCTCTTTTATTGGCTGCGTCCTCTTTTGGTAAAGATAGAAAGCACGACGATTGCCGACGGCATACATGTGAAGTTTAGGGTCCAAGGAACGAATGTGGAGGAGTATTCGAATCAAACCTGGAAGCCCTACTTCGCCAAAGGGGTAAATATGGGGGCAACCGTCCCCGGACATTTTCCCGGTGAATTGGTCGTTTCGGAGGATGACTATGAGAGATGGTTTGAAATGATCCAGGGCATGGGGTCGAATGTCGTCCGGATCTATACGATCATGATGCCCGAGTTTTATGAAGCGCTGGTCAAATACAATAGGACGCATCAAAAAAATCCGCTGTTTTTTATTCAGGGAATATGGAGTCCCGAGGAGCAGTTGATTGAAGGGCAGGATGCGTATGACCCCCACATCAAGCAGAAATTTGAGCAAGAAATTAAAGACGCGGTTGCGGCGGTTTATGGAAAAACGACACTTACACCCGAGCCGCATTCGGGAAAAGCAGGAGGTGCGTACAAATATAATGCAGGTCCCTATCTCATGGGTTGGATTGTCGGCACGGAATGGGATCCCAAAATGGTGAAGGGGACCAACGATCTGCACGCCGATATCGCAGATTATGAAGGGAAACACTTCCGCAATAAACCGGGAGCATCCGCCTTTGAAAAGTGGCTGGCTTTAATGATGGATACCGCCGCGCAAACGGAAATCCAATACGGCTGGCAGCATCCTATCGCTTTTGCCAATTGGGTGACTACCGATCCTTTGGAGCATCCGGGCGAGCCGTTATTTGAAGAGGATTTGGTTAGCGTTGATCCTGCCCATATTGAGGCGGTGGATTGGGAGACGGGATATTTCGCTTCCTATCATGTGTATCCGTATTACCCGGACTTTTTTTCATTTGACAGCTCTTTTCAGACAATGACCAACAGTAAAGGAGAAATCGATAGCTACACAACGTATTTGCATAAATTAAAAGAAGCTCACCCCGATATGCCGGTCATGATCACCGAATATGGCGTGCCGGCTTCGTTGGGGGTAGCCCACTTGGGAATGCTCGGCCGCAATCAAGGCGGTCATAACGAGAAGCAGCAGGGTGAGATCGATGCGGATTTATTGCAGGAAATTCACGGGGCCGGCTATTCGGGGGCGATTTTGTTCACGTGGCAGGATGAATGGTTTAAAAAGACGTGGAACACCCAACGCTACGATGAAGCCGATCGCCGCGCATACTGGTATAACACATTGACCAATGAGTCCTTTTTCGGGGTATTGGGGATGTTCCCTAGCAAGGATGATGATATTCACATAGACGGGGACGCCTCGGACTGGGATCGGCTGGGAAATGATAAGAAGCGGCTGGATGTGCAGGTTCCGGGCTTTGAAGAGATTTGGGCTACACATGACGAAGGGTATCTTTACTTGATGGCCAAGCTATCTGAGCCCTTCGATCCGTCGCGGCAAAGCATATATTTGGGAGCAGACACGATAGCCGGAGGAAATCGTCATGCACCGCAGCTTCATGGAGTGACATTAGATGAAGGCCTGGAAACCCTTATTGAGCTGTCGGACGAAAATAAAGGCCGCATGCTGATAGCCTCTAATTATGATCTTCACGCCCGTTTGTATGAGCGTTCCGGATTGCCGGATATCGACCCTAAGGAAAAGCAGGATGATTCGGGGATTTTTAAGCCATGGAAGCTTGCTGTGAATTATCTTCTGGAATATCCGGATTCCCGATTTAATCATCCGTTCGGCGATGTGGAGGTAGGGCAATTGGAGAGAGGCTACACCGATCCGTCTCGTCCCGATTATAATTCCAAGGCGATGTGGCAGGCTCAGGGAAAGGTGCTGGAAATGCGTATTCCTTGGATGCTGCTGGGCTTCAGCGACCCCAGTTCCCTAAGTGTAATCAACTACAATCAAACGAGCCGGAGCAAATTCGAAGTGACTCAGGTGGAAGGTGTTCGCATCGTTCCGTGGATTGTGCAGGACGATAAAGTTCTGGGTCGGGAAGATTCGGCTGCGGCGGAGCCGTATCCAGTGTCACGTCTGCCGAAGTACACATGGCAGCGATGGGAGGATAAGGTCGATTATGTGGAACGGCTCAAACAAAGCTACTCGATCATGAAAGAGGCTATGCAGAAGATTGACGGTCCCGTTACCAACACATCGGGTAGCTGAAGCAGGAGCAGAGGAGGAGTTTATTAGGTGTACACGAATCTTGATGTAGCCATAAAAGCGTTATATATCATTGTTGCTTTTAATCTTGTTTGTATTGTATTCATTTATGCCATCAAGCTGAGAAATATCCAAAGGAGGAAGCTGAACGACCGGTTTCAAGCGAAGTTTAAGGATTACTTGACCTATATTCACGCCAACCTTGACGGTGTGGAGCCGTTAAGAGTTCCTCCATGGACCATGAACGAGGTGGAAAGGGAGGCGATGCAGGAAAGGCTGAACGATATGATGGAATGCTTCTCCGGCTGGCAGCGCCAAAAGCTGATCACGCTTTGCGAAGATCTTGGACTCGTAAAGCATCATCTGTCACGATTCAATCATCGCTCTTACCCGGTGAAGCTGGATGCCGCTTACCATTTGGGATGTATGAGAACGAAGGAGGCGGTGCCGGCTTTACTGGAATTGTTGAAGGAGCATCGGTTGAATTCCTCGCTGTTTGTTGTGGCCCGAGCCGTTGCCAAGTGCGCCCGCAGCCAGCAGGATCTTGGAGCTATGGTTCAGGTTCTGCTCCAGCACAATAAGAAATGTTATGAGCTGATCGTCGATATTATTGCCGATTCGGAGCTGGAGACTGTTTCCTTGTACACGGAATACGTGAACCATGAGAATCCGGCATATATCCAGATCGGGTTGATAGGGATGCATGGTTACTCCGACCCTGCGGCCGCCTCTGCCGTCTACCGGCTGATGGAATCCAAGCATGAGGATATTCAAGCAAAAGCAGTGGAGGTGTATCTGAAAAGCTCACGCCTGCTTCCAAAGAATGTAGTCAGCAAGCTGCTGAGCCATCCGAATTTGAATATTCGGAGGTTGACGCTAGAGGCATTGGGGAACATCAAAAACACTACATACGTGGAATTGATGAAAAGCAGCCTGGCAGACGCCGATCAGCGTGTGGTCTATACGTGCGCCAAAGGCATGCTCAAAATGGGAGAAGAAGGCATGGCTGCGCTTTGTCAGAGCGCAGCTGCGGCTCAGGGCACGGATCGCGGGGAATTTATGCAGCGGCTGATAGATGAGGAGCTCAAGCATTTGTCGATGCAGCTGCACAATTTGGATAAGCTCACGCAATATAACACACTGATGTACACCTATGACAAAATATTTCGCAAACATACACGAATGTATCGTGTGGTTTAGGAGGGGTACTCATACATGTGGATTTTCGATTATCAGGTGCTTGTGGATTCATTCTTGAGCGGATTAAGACAATTCTTGTTATTTTACAGCTACACTGCTCTATTTTATGTGATTCTCGTAACGCTGCTTTATTATTTCATATTCGGATTTTCGATCCGTCATATTTTTTCAATCAAGCGGGGAATCCAGTATAACCGGATGAATAAGCTATCCAGCTCCAGTCATCTTCCGCCGGTATCTTTATTGGTCCCCGCCTATAATGAAGAGTTAACCATTATAGAGAATGTAAGGTCCTTGTTGGCTCTCAATTATGCGGAGTATGAAGTGATCGTCGTCAATGACGGCTCACAGGATCATACCCTGAAGCGCATGATCGATGAATTTAAGCTGGAGCTCATTCATCCTGTGGCTTCAAGCAGCATTAAGACGGGAAAAATCAGAGGAGTCTACCATAATCCCGAGTATCCCAATCTCTACTTGGTGGATAAGGAAAATGGGGGGAAGGCCGACTCTCTGAATGCGGGCATTAATCTTTCCCATTACCGGCTCATCTCAACCATTGATGCGGACTCTTTGCTGGAAAAGGACGCCTTAACGAGGATTGCCCGGGTCTATATGGAGAACCCCGAAGAAACGATCGCCGTCGGCGGCAATGTCCGCATCGTCAACAGCTGCACAGTGGAAGACGGTATCGTCAAGGATGTTCAATTTCCCCGTAAGCTGCTGCCAGCGCTGCAAAACGTCGAATATACGAAAGCGTTTCTGGGCGGGAGGATAGGCTGGAGCGCCGTCAATGGCCTCATTATCATATCAGGAGCATTCGGGGTGTTTCATAAGGATAAGGTCATTGCGGTCGGGGGATACCGTGGAGGCTATCCCGGCGAGGACATGAACATTGTCATCAAGCTTCACCGCTACTGCCTGGAGAACAAGATCCCTTACCGGGTAGCCTTCTGCCCGGATGCCGTTTGCTGGACGCAAGCCCCTGATTCGTATCGGATTTTGAGCAGCCAGCGCAAGCGCTGGGGGCGGGGAAATCTGAAAAATATGATTGAGGAAGGCATTCATATGGTGCTGCGCCCCAAATATAAAATTTTTGGGATGCTTACCCTTCCTTATAACATCGTGTTCGAAACGCTGAACCCGTATTTCCGACTCAGCGGCCTGTTGGCTATATTGGGGTACTGGATGCTGAATATGACGGATTGGAGCACTGTCGTCATCTTTTCTTTAGTGAATTTATTTTCCTGCTTTTCCTTAAGCCTGGGGGCCTTGTTCATTGAAGAGACAGCCTTCGGCCGTTATCCGAAGCTCAGCGATTTAAACAAAATGCTTTTGTATTCCTTCTTGATGTTTGTGGGCTATCGACAGATTGGCGTGTGGTGGAGGTTAAACGGACATGTCCAATTCCTGCGCAACAACAACTCATGGGGAACGATGGTCCGTACTAATTTTAATAAATAGCTTTAGTAGACTTGATCCTAATCGAAGACAAGAGGAGTGGAGAAGATGGCGGTAGTAGTTCACGATCCGATTCAAGAAGCAATATTGGAGTTGGCCAGGCGAGTCCAGGCCTCATATGAAGAAGGTACCGCATGCGGGATTATTTTGGCTCCATGCTCAGCAGTTAACCAGAAGGGTTTGGAACAATTGCAGACCTTTGTGAATGGCTTTGGGCTGGAGGTGCCCCTTCAATGCTTCTACTTGGATCCAAATGGCCTTCTTGGGGTGGTTCTGACCGAGAAAAAGCTGATCGACACCCATTATGTGTCGCTCGTTCTCAAAGAATTTGTGGAACGGCAGGGCTTGCTCCAAGGTCAAATGGTTGTCGCGAGCTTCCCGGAGAGCGGGGAACTGACAGAACAGTCACTGTCACAGCTGCTCCACACGACACTTCATGCGAAGGGAGAGAACAGAGATATCCATTTGTTTATGAATCAAGGCATTCAGCAAGGGATTTCTTCTATTCTAATCGCTGACCCGGACGAAGTGAGCAGGGAATTTGTCAAACTTCGGCTTGAGATGAACGGTTACAAGGTGGAAGAGGCTAAAGACGGAAGTGAAGCGCTCGAGAAATTTGAGAAAACCATGCCAAATTTGGTGATCACCGAATTGAACCTGCCCATTCTGGATGGCTATCAATTGATCGATAAAATCAAGAGGGACTATTCCAGTGAAGGAAAAGTGATCGTTCTCACGGATAAGCAGCTGCCGAAAAGTATGGACCGCGCCTTTGAACTGGGTGCATCCGATTATGTGACGAAGCCTTTCTCCATTTCGGAGTTGGAATGGAGAATCAAAAAATTGGGTTCTCGGTTGGGCTACTAGGCTGGAAATAAAAATGGGAAGGTGGAAGCACGATGAGCGCATACAGCAATTTAAAATATAAATTCCAGAAAAAAACCGCCGAAATAGGGGTGATCGGTCTTGGCTATGTGGGGCTGCCCTTATGCATGGAGATGGTAAAAGGCGGGTTTACGGTATATGGCATTGATCTGGATTTCCGTAAGGTGGAGTCGCTTCGCAACGGCGAGTCGTATATTCAGGATGTTCCGAGCGAGGAGATACAGAAAGCGATGGAATCCGGCCGATTTATTCCGACCGACGACTACCATACGGTTCAAAAGCTGGATGCGATCAGCATCTGCGTTCCGACTCCGCTCAGCGATAATCAGGACCCGGACACCTCCTATATTAGGAGTGTCGTTCTGGAAATAAAGAAAAATCTAAAGCGAGGGGCTTTGATCGTTCTTGAGAGCACGACCTATCCGGGGACCACGGAGGAATTGATTCAGTTCGAGCTGGAAGCACAAGGACTGAAGGTGGGTAGGGACTTCTTCCTCTGCTTCTCACCCGAGCGTGTTGATCCGGGCAATCCGAGCTTTAACACTTATAATACGCCGAAGGTGATCGGCGGCACGACCGAAGCCTGCATGGACCTGGGAGTTATCTTATACAGTCATGTGGTGGAAAACGTCGTTCCCGTATCCTCACCGAAGGTGGCGGAGATGTCCAAGCTTCTGGAAAATACGTTCCGCAGCATTAACATTGCTTTCATTAATGAAATGGCCATGATGTGCGACAAAATGGACATCGACGTCTGGGAGGTCATTAAAGCAGCGTCCACGAAGCCGTTCGGGTTTATGCCTTTCCACCCGGGACCAGGCATCGGCGGTCACTGCATTCCGCTGGACCCGATGTATTTGTCTTGGAAGGCGAAGGAATTCCGTTTCTACAGCAAGTTTATAGAGCTGGCTCAGTCCATTAACGATAATATGCCGGAGTATGTCCGCTATAAAGCTTCGCAGGTACTCAATATGTATGCGAAATCTATCCGCAATTCGAAGATTCTCATTCTGGGAATGGCGTATAAGCCGGATGTAGACGACCTCCGTGAATCGCCGGGGCTTGAACTGTACGAGCTTCTGCAGGAGAGCGGTGCTTATGTGGATTATTACGACCCGCATGCCGGTTCGTTCCGGGACAAGCTGGGCCATACCATTCATTCTGTGGACTATGATCTGTCTGCATTAGCTAAGTATGACTGCATGGTACTGATCACGAATCACCGCTGCTTCAATAATCGAGAGCTGGCCGACTTGGGAGTGCCGATCATCGATACGCGGAATGCGTTTGAAGACATTCAAGCCAAAAATATTTATAAACTGGGTACCGGCATCCGGAAACAAGAAGTGAAAATCGCGGTAGGGGTTTAAGCTCATCACAGCAATAGAGAGGAGAAACAACGATGTGTGGCATTGTAGGCTATATTGGAAGACGAGATGTGCAGCCAATTCTACTGAACGGATTAAGCAAGCTGGAGTACAGAGGGTACGATTCCGCTGGGATAGCGGTGCTGGAGCGGGATCAGATCAAGATAAGCAAGGTGGAAGGACGTCTCGCGAACTTATCGGGTCAGCTGGACAAGCAGCCGTTGAAGGGATCGGCCGGCATCGGCCATACGCGTTGGGCAACGCATGGCAAGCCGTCGGACGCGAATTCACATCCTCATGCAGATATGTCGGGCAAGTTTACCATAGTGCATAATGGCATCGTGGAAAATTATATGGAGCTGAAAAAAGAGCTTGAGCAAAAAGGAGTCACATTTGCTTCGGAGACCGATACCGAGGTGATCGCGCATTTGCTCGCCGAGCAATACGAAGGCGATATCGTTGCCGCCATGCGAATGGTGATCCAGAAGCTGCATGGGGCCTTTTCACTCGGCGTCATGGCGGAGCATGAGCCGGATAAGCTTGTCGCGGTCAGACAGTCCAGTCCGCTCGTCATTGGCGCAGGCCAAGGGGAAAACTTCATTGCTTCGGACATCTCAGCCTTAATTGAGCATACCCGCAAGGTATATATTTTGGAGGACGGAGATCTCGCGGTCATTACTTCGGACCACATCTCCATCATGAAGGCCGAAACAGGGGAGGCGGTGGACCGTAAGCTGCTGCAAATCGATTGGAGCGTCGATCTGGTGGAGAAGGGCCAGTTCGAGCACTTCATGCTAAAGGAAATTCATGAACAGCCGTTAACGCTCAGAAATACGATGCTGGGACGCATCAATGAAAGGGATGAAGTGAGCTTTCCGGAATTGGCGCATGCAGCGGGTGCCTTCAAAGACGTGGACAAAATCTTCATCGTTGCCTGCGGCACCGCCTATCATGCCGGACTCATCGGCAGCACGATTATTGAGAAATTAACGCGAATCCCTGTTCAGTCCGATATCGCATCGGAGTTCAGGTATCGCGACCCGATAATAACGGATAGGACGCTGGTGATCGTCGTCAGCCAATCCGGTGAAACGGCGGATACGCTAGCCGCCCTGCACGAAAGCAGAAGAAATGGTGCAAAAATACTGGCCATCACCAATGTGCCGACCAGCTCTATTGCGCGGGATGCGGACTATGTGATTGCGACGAAGGCTGGCCCGGAAATTGCAGTGGCATCGACCAAAGCTTATACCGCCCAGCTGCTTGCATTTTATTTGTTCAGCATCTACTTGGCTCAGGAAAGACAGACGCTGGATCAAGAGCTTCATTTGGAGTTGGTTAAAGGATTAAAGGCACTTCCCGTTCAAGTGGAAAAGGTGCTGGAGAACGCCAACGAGGTGAAGTTGTTTGCTGAATCGATCAAAGAAGCCGAAAGCCTGTTTTTTATCGGAAGGGGACTGGACTACGCGGTTGCCCTTGAGGGCTCTCTCAAATTAAAGGAAATTTCTTATATTCACTCGGAAGCTTATGCGGCCGGAGAGCTGAAGCATGGCACATTGGCTCTGATCGAGAAGGGGACGCCGGTCATTGCTCTGGCGACACATATGGATCTTTACGAAAAAACGGTCAGCAATATTAAAGAAGTAAAGGCTCGCGGGGCCCATGTCATGGGGATAACGGTCGAAGGCAATGTGGAGCTGCTTAATGCGGTGGACGAAATTTGCTTCATCCCTCCATCGCTGCAGCTGCTGGCGCCCATTTTGGCGGTCGTGCCGCTGCAGTTGATCTCCTACTATGCCTCTTTGGCCTTAGGGAACGATATTGATAAACCCCGCAATCTGGCCAAAAGCGTTACGGTAGAATAAACGATATGGGGGGAATACACATGGAAGCATGCGCTATTCTGTTAGCTGCAGGTAAAGGCACACGAATGAAGTCGGAGCTGCCCAAAGTACTTCATCCCGTCGGGGGCATACCGATGGTCGGACGTTTGGTCGACAAGCTGGAAAGCATGCCTATCAGCCGGATTCTGGTGGTCGTCGGTCATAGGGGGGACCTTGTGAGGGCGTATTTGGGAACGCGGGTTGCATTCGTTGAGCAGGCCATACAGCTTGGAACGGCGCACGCCGTTCTCCAGACTGAGCCTCTGCTCAGAAACCGCTGCGGATCAACCTTGGTGCTTACGGGAGATACGCCTCTCATCAGGCAATCCACCATCGAACGGCTGCTTGCTGCCCAGAGGGCAAACTCATGCTCCGGAGTGGTATTGACCGCGGTGATCCAAGATCCGACCGGCTACGGAAGAATTATTCGCGATTCTTTGAGCGGTGAAGTCATCGGCATTATTGAAGAGAAGGACGCAACTCCGGAGCAGAAACGGATTAACGAAATCAACACAGGGATTTTCTGTTTTGATAATGAAAGCTTGTTTCGAGCACTCTACGGCATTACCAACAACAATGCTCAGCATGAGTTTTACTTGACCGATATAGTGAAGGTAATGAGGCAGACGGGCATTTCCGGGGGCCATAAGAGATTTGAAGCGATCGTCCTCGAGGATCCGACGGAGGTTATGGGGATTAACACCCCTGAACAATTAGAGGAGGCGAATCGGGCCTTTTATGCACGAATGGGGATTTTTGCATAATAAGTCATGGGGAGGAGTTCCAATATGGGAGTTGTTTTTGGTACGGATGGTGTCAGAGGGGTTGCGAACCGCGAATTATCGCCGGAGCTGGCCTTTGAGCTGGGCCTCGTTGTAGGCAGCATGCTGCCACGCAGCTGCGGGAGGAAGCGTCCAAGCGTCGTTATCGGTCGTGTATTGGTGCGGCCTTCGGGTACGGAGGCTTTGGTGCGTGTGATGGCGGAGGAGCCGGATGAAAGGGAACTGCCCGGCTACGTTGAAGGCATTGTAGAGGTGGTAAAGGAAGAGCTTGAATATAGCGTTGTTTAATCCAATTCAACATATGAGAAAGACGATTGCATGTTTAGTCTTTTACCTGATTTTTTCGATCGGTTCCTTGTTGATCCCGGTGTACTCTTATATCACTGAGCTTGAGGTGGAGGTGAACGGGGAAAAGATGGACTTTGCGAATGCGCAGCCTTACATCGATGAGCGGACGGGCAGTACGATGGTCCCAGCAAGAGAGATCGCTGAAAGATTGGGGGCTGAGGTGGAATGGGATCGTTCGCTAGAACAGGTAACCCTGCATAGCAAGCATCTCACCACAAAATTAACCATTGGTCAAAAAAATGCTTCAATCAACGGCAAGGAAGTTAAGCTGGACGCGCCGGCAGTCATTAAAAATGACCGAACCATGGTTCCGCTCAGGGCTGTTAGCGAAAGCCTTGGAGCTGATGTCGATTGGGTGCAGGAACGGAATCTGGTGCTGGTGACTTCGTCTGACAAAGCGCAAAGGTCTACTTGGATCTGGGACAGCAAGATAATTGAGAACGAGCGCGACAGCATCCTTAAGTTTGCGGTTAACCAAAGGTTGACTACGATATATCTTCGCTACGAGACGTATACCAATCAAGAAGCATACCGGACGTTTATCCGCAGTGCTAATGGTCTGGGCATCAGGGTTGAAGCGCTGGCTGGTGCGTCGGATTGGATTTATGAAAATAAACAAATTTATATCCAGCAATTTATTGGGGCGGTTACCCAATATAACACTTCGGTGGATACCCTGGAGCGATTTCAAGGTTACCACTTTGATATTGAACCGTACACTCTGGACATTTGGAAAACACAGCAGAGCTGGGTGCTCGAACGTTGGATGGATACGGTCAGACTGATTGAAACGGAAGTGAGAAGAGCCGATCGCAGCATGACGATGGCCTTCGATATTCCCTTCTGGATCAACAGTATCGCAGTTCCGGGAACAAACTACTCCTTTAGTGCGTGGCTGCTGGAGAAGGCGGACAGTGTCGTCATTATGGCATATCGCAATACCGCACTGGGCAGTAATGGAATTATTGCCAGGGCCAAGTCGATCATCTTGGAAGCAGTTACGCTTAAGAAACAAGCAATCGTTGCGGTGGATACGTTACCCAGCAAGGAAGGCGATCATACCACCTTTCATTCGCTTGACCCTGCACATATGGAGTCGCAATTGCAGCTGGTCAAGGAAAACCTCACCCCTTACCCGAGCTATTCCGGAATCGCTATCCATGATTACGTGAGATGGATCGAGTTATTGCAAAATAATCGCTGACAGATGAGTGCTGGACAGAGCTAAAGCGGAATTGGTGAAAAAGAAGGAGGATAAGCAAAATGAAAATTTCAGGTTTGGTTGTTTCCCTGTTGGCTGGTGCGGCTCTCGGTATTTCAGGGATGGCTCTCGCAGGCGGCAGCGATATAGCCAACACCTTTCAGGAATCGTCTTTACCGGGAGGAGGCATTCAGGTCCCCCATAATGAAAGGTTTCACCTTTCTACGGATAAGCAGTGGATTTCCACAGACGGTCACTTATCGGATCTCATCCGGCTTCAGTGGACCAAAGATCGGGCGAAGCCAGCTATCTCGTGGCTGGATGAGAATGGTAATGATAAGACGGCTATCGTTTCTCATGCCAAAGCGAATGACCCTGAACAGCATGATCATAATCATATGTCATTTGAAACGACGATGTCGCCTGACGGCAAAAACCCGAACGAGCTGTTTACGCGTTTGGAGATTCCGTTCGATCAGGATGTAGCTGAAATTCGCACGCATTCCTCCAATTTCAATGTCATGGATGGGATTTTACGAATTGCCGGAACTGAAGGCATTAATCGCGATTTGACTTGGGCTAAATCGGCTGATGGGAATATCACGACTCCCCGCTGGGCTATGCGCGCAGATTCATCTGAGGAATCCGGAGGGAATGCCGGCTCCAATCTGCAAATTATCCGTTATTCCGATGACGGTAAAGCACTGGACAGCCCGTTAACCATCAATCGCGGCAGCGGCAACATTGGCATTGGAAATACGGACGCCAAGACCAAGCTGGACATCAGCGATGACAGCATCCGCATCAGGAAATCCATGACGCCGGCCTCGTCTTCAGCCCCCGGACAAGAAGGCGAGATCGCATGGGACAACGGGTACGTGTATGTGTGCGTTGCTCCCAACACATGGAAGAGGACGACGTTGTCTTCCTGGTAAAGCAATTCTCTCCCTAACCACCGCGTTCGAAACTTTGGCACAAACACTTCGCTTCCCAAACACATCCTAATAAGCAGATTGTGACGCCCTCTATGCGATAGAGGGCGTTTTTTAGTGGAAAATTTAGTAGAAAATAAAGGTAATTTGTATAATTCTTGATCTGCCTGGACAAACGCTTGTCACTGAAGCAGCTTACTGATATAGACTCTTAGGGCAGCCCAGTTGTCTATCACTTAGTCGTATAAATAATACACCGCCGGTCAGCTACCCACTTAAAATGGAAGTGATGTCAGAATCCTATATAAGGACCATAGAAAGGTGTGAACCGCTTGTGCCCTGGAAAGTGTTGATCGCGGATGATGATCCGAATGTGAGGGAAATAATCCGACTCTATTTTCGTCAGCAGCTCATTGAATTGATAGAAGCACCTGACGGCGTCTCGGCCTTGGCCATGCTAGCGGAAGTTAAGCCTGATATAGTGATATTGGATGTAATGATGCCCGGGCTCGACGGTTTCGAAACGTGCCGGGAGATTACAAAACGATACGACGATGTACCCGTCATTATGCTGACAGCGAAGAACGATGAATTTGACCGTGTGCTTGGTCTGGAGCTCGGTGCGGACGATTATATGACCAAACCCTTCAGTCCGAGGGAGCTGGTGTCGCGCATTAAAGCGATCTTTCGCAGAATGCAGAAAGGACAAGCCGCCATCGAAGTTGATGCGCCCTCCCAATACGAGTTTGATGATTTAGCCATTCATGTGGCCCGCCGGGAGGTCATTGCGGGTAGCGTGAAAATCGACTTACGCCCCAAGGAGTTTGAGCTTCTCACGTTTTTTGCGAAATCTCCAGGCAGTGTGTTTACGAGAGAACAGCTGCTGGAGCAGGTGTGGGGATATGACTTTTTGGGCGATATGAGAACGGTGGACGTTCACATCAAAAAACTACGTGAAAAGTTAAGCCCTTGTCATAATGTGTGTATTCATACGGTATGGGGAGTGGGTTACAAGCTTGAGGTAGAAGCATGTTCTTGAATCCAAATAAAAGCATTCTCCGCAAAATGCTGACAAGCTCTATCGTTACGGTGCTCCTGGGGCTTTGTGCGGTCGGGCTTGTGATTTCATTGTTTGCCAAAGAATACATAGTCAACTCCAAAAGTAATGAGATGATCCGGCAGGCCAAGCAGGTCAATCTCGCTATACAAAATCAGACGGCTCCGAATGACGGCTTTAAGGAGCAGCTGCATTTTTTTGATCAAGCCTTTGACTCGCGCATTTGGATTTTTGATATGAATGGAAATATCGTCACAACCTCCTCCAAGGATGAGGTGAACATAGGCAAGGTCGTCAGCACCGAGGTGGTGAATCAAGTCATCAATGGTGAGCCTGCAAAATGGAATCAATTCGAAGGACTAAAGGAAGGTATGCTTTCGGTTGCGGTTCCGTGGGGAAAAGACAACGACGTATATGGTGGTATTGTTCTTCATTCGCCTCTTAAAGGGATGAATGAGACCATCGCTCAGCTTAGAGAAACGATCCTTTGGGTTACTTTGCTTGGCATCTTCTTTTCGTTTGGGGTATCCTCCTATTTATCCTGGTCGATTACCCGACCCATCCAACAAATTGACAAGGCGGCGGCCAAGATCGCCGTCGGAGATTACAGTGAGAGAATTCGAATAGACTCCAGGGATGAGATCGGGGAGCTGGCGACGACGATCAACCACATGATGGAGCAGCTTGAACGCGTTGATCAGGAAAAGAGGAAGCTGAATCAGCTTCGGCATGATTTTTTGGCTAATGTTTCGCATGAGCTACGTACCCCCCTTACGGCGATGCAGGGGTTTTTGGAGGCTCTGCAGGATGGTTTGATTGAAGAGGGAGCGAGAGAACAATATTACGAAATCATGTATAACGAAACACTTCATATGAACCGGCTGGTGGATGATATTACCGATTTGATGAAGCTGGAAAATAAAGAAATCGAGCTCGTATGGATGGCCGTCGATGTTCAGGCAATGCTGTCCAAGCTGGCCTTCAAATTCCGTCCGGAAGCCGAAGCTCGAGGGACGATCATCCACTCCAGCATGGATGAAGATTCACCGCAGGCCTTTGCCGATCCTGATCGGCTGGAACAAATTTTTAACAATCTGATCAAAAATGCGGTTAAGTTCACCGAGAACGGAACGATAGAACTGAAGGCGATGGCGGTTCCGTCGGAGGAGTGCGTCCTGATCACGGTAACCGATACTGGAATCGGGATATCACCGGAGGATCAAGGGCTCATCTGGGAACGGTTCTTTAAAGTGGAAAGAGGCAGACCAGTAAAGCATAAAGGCTCATCCGGCTTGGGGCTTGCCATTGTCAGGGAGCTTGTCGAGCTCCACAACGGAAGCATCGGCGTTCGAAGCGAGATGGGAAAAGGAAGCACCTTCGAGGTAAGAATTCCGCTTCATGATAGCCGACAGCATGGGCAACCGTCGGTAAACCTGGCAATCGGTCGAACATCTTAGGTACATTCCCAATCAACATGCGTCTTTAAATACTGCAGAGTAGGGCAACTCCTTTTTCTGCGAACGAAATACACCAGCAGGTTGCCGCGGCGACCTGCTTATTTTTAGTAATACCAATAGAGTCTTAACAGGCGCCCCATGCCGCGGACAAAAAAAGTCCCTATATCACTATTCACGGTGATGTAGGGTTATGTTGGCATTAGAAATTAAGGAATTGTCCACGACTACTCTCATTGATTAAATATTTGATAATTCGTTTTACTACATAATTTGCAGCTTCTTCGATTGAAGTATTGCTTGTATCGATTTCGATTTCCGGGTTCCTAGATGTATCCTTTGTGCTCGAGCTGCCTGCAAGCGGTCCGTTTACATAAACTTGAATATATTCTTTGCCAATGATATCTCGTGCGGTTTCACGGTCATTTTCCATCGGGGAATCAGTCGATACCAATACAATAAGTCCAGCATCGTTCATCAATTTTGCAACTTCTGCTAATCGCTGCAACGATTCTCCCTGGCCATTATTGAGTAACATGGTATGGTGGCCTGTCGATACCAAACGTTTTTCGACTTCCTTCGCAAGGGTTGAGTTATCCCAAACCGTACCGATGAACCAGAGGGTTAATGGATTCTGACCTTTTTGCTGGGCACGAACATCTCTGGTGATTTCCGCATCTAGCCGTACAAAACTGTCGGAGCTTTGAAGGGTTTGGTTAATCACTCCACAAGCGGACGTCATATTGGTTACACGATCGATTAGAATAAATCCGCCAATGCTTTTATTTTTTTCGAAGGAATCAAATACGATGTTGTCCGATAAAGAAAATTCACATTTGGCCAATTCATTTTTGACAATGTGATCGGCTGAAACCGTATTTCCAGAATTGATATCGATTTTATGAATAATTGCCGTCACGGTACCAGGCAGGACTTTCGTTCCTACTTTGACTAAATAATTTTTACCAGGCATCAGTACGGAGTCGTCCATCCAAAGAATCGTAGCTGAGAAACTATCCGCCTCTTGGAGTTGATTGTCTTTGGTAAATACACAACCCCGCGAAACGTCAACTTCCCGATCCAATTGAATGGTTACAGGCTGTCCAGCATGTGCAGAATTCCGATCTTGGTCTGTCACTAAAATACGTTTTACCTTGGCTTTTTCACGACTAGGCAGCGTCGTCAGCTCTTCGCCAACCGCGATGGTTCCTGCCTCAATCTGACCTTGGAAGCCGCGGAATGTATGATCCGGTCGACATACACGCTGAATCGGCATCATAAACTTCTTCGTGTCATCGGTTTGGTGAACATCCACATTTTCCAAATACGGCAGCAAAGCAAGACCATCGTACCATGGGGTATTTGATGATTTTTTCGTAATGTTATCCCCTTCTGTCGCAGAAACAGGGATCACCTGAATACTTTCAAAGTGAAACTCAGTGGTCAATTGCGAGAACTCTTGTTTGATCGCTTCAAATTTCTTAGGATCAAAATTCACTAAATCCATTTTGTTCACAGCCAAAACAAGATGTTTAATGCCCATGAGTGCACAAATCCGAGTATGGCGTTTGGTTTGGGTAATAACCCCTTTCGTTGCGTCCGCAAGAATAATAGCCAGATCCGCAAAGGATGCTCCAACGGCCATGTTACGTGTATATTCTACGTGTCCCGGCGTGTCCGCTACGATGAAGGAACGATGATCCGTCGTAAAATACCGATAAGCCACATCAATCGTAATCCCTTGTTCGCGCTCTGCCAGTAACCCATCTAGAAGCAAGGAATAGTCAATTTTGCCGCCGCGGCTGCCAAGTCTGCTATCCAGCTCTAACGCTCTTTCCTGGTCGGCGAATAAAAGCTTGGCCTCATAAAGCATATGTCCAATTAAGGTGGATTTTCCGTCGTCTACACTTCCGCAAGTAATAAATTTAAGCAGACTTTTCATTTTAGAAATAACCCTCCCGTTTGCGTCTTTCCATACTTCCAGCCTCTTCTTGGTCAATAACCCGAGTTGTCCGTTCGGATGAAACCGCACCAAGCGTTTCTTCGATAATGGCATCTAGCGTATCCGCCTCAGACTCGGCTCCGCCAGTAAGAGGATAGCAGCCTAATGTGCGAAACCGCATCTTCTTCATTTCAATTTTCTCATGAGGTTCGAGTTTCAAGCGATCATCATCCACCATGACCATATGTCCATCACGATTGACGACGGGTCTTTCTTTTGCAAAATAGAGAGGCACAATATCAATGTTTTCTCTGCGAATGTATTGCCAGATGTCTTTTTCCGTCCAGTTGGATATTGGGAAGACGCGGATGCTTTCTCCCTTATTGATTCTTGTGTTGAAAAGCTTCCACATTTCCGGCCGTTGGTTTTTCGGATCCCAGGCATGATTCTTATTCCGGAACGAAAAAATCCGCTCTTTTGCACGGGACTTCTCCTCATCACGTCTTCCGCCGCCAAACGCAGCCGTAAATCCGTATTTGTCCAATCCCTGTTTTAATGCTTGGGTTTTCATAATATCGGTGTACGCGGAACCATGATCAAATGGGTTGATCCCTTGTTGAACACCTTCCTCATTCGAATGAACAATCATTTCGATCCCAAATTCTTTTGCTTTGCGATCGCGGAATTCGATCATTTCTTTAAATTTCCAAGTTGTATCAATATGCATAAAAGGAAATGGCGGTTTCTCGGGATAGAAAGCTTTCAGCGCCAAATGCAGCATTACGGAACTATCCTTCCCGATCGAATACAGCATTACGGGATTTTCACATTCCGCCGCTACTTCTCGTATAATATAAATCGCTTCAGCCTCAAGTTGATCCAAATGCGTCATTTCATGTATGGAATCAGGCTTCAGTTTTTGCATGGAAAGGTGCCTCCTTTTAATTCTTACTAAATCTATCGTATTTCTTTATATTCTAACAGATTCTAGCTTTTATGCAAAGTGGAAGAAAGTAAATTTTTTTAAAATTTCTAATATTTTTGTCGAATCATGTAGTGCTTTTTCGGAAATCGACCAATAAGATGTGGTTTTGCATGGAAAAGCTTCAGAAAAGCGTGGGGGAGTCGACCCCCTGTTCATTAACGCAACATTTTGCATCCCCAGTCAGTCCACATATCCTGTCATCCACCTTAGCTCCTAAACCAAAATCTTTATTTATTATTGGAACGTAGTATGGATTGTCAATTGACTTCTTTCTGATGTGGACAAAAGCTCCTCGATGTTGGCTTTAGTTTTTCAATTAATAATAGCTCTGTATTTTCCATGGAGGATTTTGTAAAAAAACGTAGAATAATTTTAGAGGGTTTTGGTTAACATGTTATCTCTATAAGGTTTGTCTGCTCAACTTTCCAATGGGCGGCAGCTGTAACAAGGTTTGTATTGAATATGAAAAGATAAGGGCGATAACTTTGAGAGTTGAACACCAACTGCAAACTATTAGAGAAGAACTAATAAAAGATGAGTTTAATTTGCCTATTACCTATATAAACCTATCTTATAAGGAATTAATTAAACTCAAAAGTTTACATTTTATGGAGAGTGCTCGACAGTTAAAATTAAAACATGTTCTTTCGGAAGCTGAAGTAAACATAGTTTATAAAGTATGCGATGCCATTGAAAGTTCACTCAATAAATACTATGATGGTTTACCATCCGAAGCATACAATCTATTAAAACCGGCTATTGATCAATTAAGCTGCTATTTCGATAGTTTTGGCTTATTTAACAGAAGTCCAGGGTCACAGTTATACAGAATAAGAAAAGATAAGAGTCCACTTACAAATAAAAAAGACTTATTTCATATTCCGTTTGAAGAAAGGACACTTGTATCCACGCAAAGGTATAGCATTCCGGGATTTCCCTGCCTCTATTTGGGTAGTTCTGTCTACACATGCTTGGAGGAATTGAGAACAGTAAATAATACGCAGCAAGTATATATTTCTTCGTTTAAAAATGATCGTGGAATGAAATTTATCGATTTGGGTTATTCCCCTAGAGTAGCGACAGTAGCTTCATACAAAAAAAGTGATGTCGAAAGTTACAATGCTTTAAAAGCGTTATATCTCTGTTGGCCATTAATTGCTGCATGTTCCGTCCAGGTAAAAGATGATGCTCGCCCATTCAAACCAGAATATATTGTCCCTCAGCTTTTGCTGCAATGGGTAAGGAACTCGACCCACTTTAATGGGATTCGATATTTTACATCCAGAAGCAGTAGTTATGATCGAAGTGTACACTTATATCAAAACTATGTTTTTCCGGTAAAAGAAAACAAGGAATACGGTTACTGCGATAATCTCGTAGAACATTTTACATTAACCGATCCTATTAGCTTGGATCAGTTTCGATCAAACTATAATAGGGAAAGCAACGAGCCTTTATATTTAGGCAGGGGAAGGAAAGGAACAATTGACGACAGCGGTATGAAGGCAGATTATCGGTGTACTTATTATTCCTATTTAGAAGAAGAGTTGGAGAAAATTAATCATTCTTCTTTATATTAAAGGATTCTTCAGCTATAAGTGTATAATCATCTATCTCTATTAAAAAAGCTCAACGCGTCGGGCTTCCCTAGCCGGCGCTTGAGCTTATTTTCTTCTATAGGACTTTTCCCAGTCTTTAATGACTTCTGCTTGAGTCAATAATCGATCCCGCAGCCAGCGGGACGTTTCCCATTCGTGCAGCGCTTGTTGTCTGGTTTTATAAAAACGGTAGTCGCAAATATTCCAGGAACAGAACAACTTCTGATACCATTTTCCGTTTTGAACGCCACCTGTGAAACGGCGTACAGCCTTGCTTGCCTGTTGTTTACTCCAGCGTGTACCAGGTGAATGATGGTCTGTCCATACGGGTGATTTTTTTACACTTCTGCTCATTGGCTCTCTAACCCTCCTTGCGGGAAGCTAGAGACCGTCTAATATCTTCATATTTCACCTCATCTAGAGCTTGTTGTTTTCTGTATATATAAACGCAGTCGATAAAAATATGTTTCTTTAAACTGGAAATTTTCTCCCCCCTTAAGAACATCAAGATATGGTACGATTTGTTTCTTTGTATCTGCCCGTTTTAATAAATACATCTTGACACGAATTTTAATTATGTCATAATGATAATATCAAAGTGAAATTATGGAATGGTGATTAATAACATGTTCGAAAATGAGTTGAACTATTCAGCCAATAAATACAGAACCCCTGATGGAGCCCCAACCGATATCGTCATTTTCACGATCCTGTCTAAGGAGAAGCATGCAGCCAAAAAATCTTTGCCCACACGTGAATTGTACGTGATGCTGATCCAGAGAAATATTTGGCCCTATGAAGGGAAGTGGGCTCTGCCAGGTGGATTTACTCGAGAAACAGAAACGGTTTATGCCTGCGCTGAACGTGAGTTGAAGGAAGAAACGAGTGTGGATGTTGTTCATCTCGAATATTTTAATGTCTATAGTGATCCTGGACGCGATCCGAGGGGATGGATCATTTCTCACGCTTTTCTAGCCTTGGTGAACGAACATGTATTAGTAAACCGAAGAGCCGCAGTTGATGCATCGGAAGTTCGATTATTTACAATAAATGAAGCTTTATCGCTGGATTTAGCTTTCGATCATCGACAAATTCTCGAGGACGCCTTGCAAAGAATCCGCCAGAAAATGCTTAGTACAACAATTGCTAAAGAGTTTCTTCCTGAAGAGTTTACGATTGGCGAGCTTTATCAAGTGATTCAAACGGTTGTTCCAGAATTCGAGGAGAAAAATTTTATTCGAAAAATTACATCAACTCAAAGCCGCAAAGGGATCATTGAAGAGGTGAAGGACAGTAACGGGAGCTTGAAGTTATCCAATCGGTATTCACAAAGGGCAGCTCAATTGTATCGATTTACAGATCTGGAACCTCAATTATCGATCTATAGTTGAATTAATTGGTTAAACGTAACGATCGGGCAGGCTTGAACTCAGCTTAAACTTGTCGGAAATCAGTTTTAGAGACTATGAAACGGGGAGAGTGAGTGCTGTGATTCAGCTAAATGGCGTAGTGTTGGAGTTCAAACTTTTTCCTAATGGCGAGACTTTGGTCGATGGGGAGCAAATACTTAACCATGCTAATGAGCTCAATATAGTTACTTTTAAATATGAAAATGACAGTGACTTAATAAAGGTAATGTTCTTAAAGAATTATCTGGATGATCTTAACCTCAAAGCATCTCTAGTCGTTTACTATATGCCGTATAGTCGAATGGATCGAGTTGAGGGAGCTTCGGTCTTTACTTTAAAATATGTTTCGAATTTTATTAATTCCTTGAATTTTGACAAAGTGACATTGATCGAACCCCATTCGGACGTTTCTCTGGCATTAATTAATAAAAGTACAGCAAGGTATCCTTCTGTTGAATTGTTAGACAAAGTCATGGCAGAAGTAGGCTTTAATCTTCATGAGGATTACTTGTTCTTTCCCGATGCAGGAGCACAGAAGCGCTATGGTAAAGTTAAAGGATATCAACAGCTTGTGGGATTTAAAGTTAGGGATTTCCAAACGGGACAAATTAGGAAGCTGGATATCGTTGGTAGTGTAGAGAGGAAAGGATTTAAAGTCATCATTGTGGATGACCTGTGCTCTTATGGAGGTACATTTATCCTGAGTGCTGAGAAGTTAAAGGAAATAGGGGCTTCTGAAATCTACTTATTAGTAGGCCACTGTGAAAAATCCATTTACAAAGGAAAGATTCTTGAAACCGATACAATTGATAAAGTCTTTACTACCAACTCGATGTTAGATCAAGCAGATCATGAAAAAATCCATGTATTCGAAATAGGAGGTATGTAAAATGACTCAAAAATTCGTATATCCGGCTACGCTTCTATGTGATTTTTATAAAGTGAGCCACAAGAATCAATACCCTAAAGGCACGGAGCTTGTATATTCGACATGGACTGCACGTACGAGCCGAATTGAAGATATCAACCAAGTTGTAGCCTTCGGTTTTCAATCCTTTATCAAGGAATATTTAATTAACTACTTTAATGATAATTTCTTTGCAAGAACCAAAGCCGAAGTAGCCAATGAATATAAAAGAGTAATTCAATATGCCCTTGGAGTCGAAGAGCCCGATGCTACTCATATAGAGGCTCTGCATGATTTAGGATTTTTGCCGATTAAAATTAAAGCCATTAAAGAAGGTGCATTAGTACCGATCAAGGTTCCTATGCTGACGATTGAGAATACGAAACCTGAGTTTTTTTGGCTAACGAATTATTTGGAAACTTTAATGTCCTGCCAGCTATGGATGCCCGCAACGAGTGCAACTCTAGCATTTGAATACCGCAAAATTTTGGAGGAGTTTGCAGTTTTGACGAATGGCGATACCTCAATGGTTCCCTTTCAAGGACATGATTTCTCGATGCGCGGCATGAGCTCCCTAGAAGCTGCTAAGACGAGTGGTGCAGGACATTTGATTTCTTTTACAGGAACGGATACCATCCCTGCAATTCTTTATCTTGAAAACTACTATCAGGCTAATATTGAAAATGAGCTAGTGGGAACCTCGATTCCTGCAACTGAGCATAGTGTGATGTGTGCGCATGGTACGGATGAAATGGCTTCTTATAAATATTTAATAAAAGAAGTGTATCCAACTGGGTTTGTTTCGATTGTATCGGATACTTGGGATTTGTGGAGTGTGCTTGATGTTGTTATTCGAGTGCTAAAAGAAGATATTCTCAGCAGAGACGGTAAAGTCGTCATTCGCCCTGATAGTGGAGATCCGGTTAAAATTATTTGCGGCGATCTTGATTCAGCCCATGAGTTTGAACGAAAAGGAGTTATTGAAATCCTCTGGGAAATTTTTGGAGGTACGATAACCGATAAGGGGTTTAAGCAACTGGACAGTCATATCGGCGCTATATATGGGGATGCGATTACTATCGGCCGCTGTCGGGAAATATGTGAAAAGCTGGCTGCAAAAGGCTTCGCCTCGACCAATATGGTGTACGGAATCGGCTCCTATACCTATCAATACAACACGAGAGATACATTTGGGTTTGCGTTAAAATCTACGTTTACTATTATTAATGGTGAAGAACGTAAAATTTTCAAGGATCCAAAAACGGACAGCGGTCACTTTAAGAAATCCCAAACTGGCTTGGTACTTGTTACTGAGAAGGATGGGGAAATAGGTTATATCGATAATCTGAGTGTAGGTGAATATGAAAATAATAAGTCAGCGGATTTGCTCGAAGTTGTGTTTGTCGATGGCCATTTAGTTCGAGATCATTCGTTAAAAGAGATTAGAGAGACTTTACTGGAAAATCTTTAGTGCGTCGGTAACAAATGTTTTTAATTAAACTTTCCGGCTGCAGCTCATTGACGTCAATTGGATTTAGGTAGTAAGATATTTGTAAATGAATGGAAAGGAGGCCGATGAATATGATTTGCATCCATAACAATCACCTGATAATTGCATATAGCTTCATTCCATCGGTCTCAGTGGACTTGTGACGAATAAATAGGATTTCGTATATCTATTTCTTAAGTTAACTCGTAAAGCCATAGACGATGTAGGTCTATGGCTTTTTTGCGTTCAAAAAAACTACTAGGAAAGGGTGAGTCCCATGTCGGAAGATAATCAATCACGGAACAGCAATAAATTTTTGGATGAACAAATGACCTATTATGAAGGAAACGCCAAGAAACCTTGGGTTTCAAAGAGAGGAAAGATAATTAAAAATGAACGAAAACTATTACCAGCAGGTGCAGCTCCCTTCCGGGATTGTGCATGTGTATGCAGGGGATTCCCTGTTTAAAACGTTGGATTACAAAGTGTTCGAGATGGCAAACAACAATTTGCAAATCCCGAATCAAGTATATATGAGCTATACCCCGGATGTGCATGTAGGTGTAGGGACCTGCATCGGAACCACAGCGGTGTGGAACAGCGATAATGGCTACGTATCCCCCTCGATTGTCGGAAGCGATATCGGCTGCGGCATGAGGGTTCACCTGACGAATTTGCACAGGGATGACTTGAAGGAAGTAAAGCTGCGGCGCAAGCTTGTCAAAGCTATAGATAAGTATTTGCCGGTGGAAGACCATGCAAGAGGACATTTCTCAGATATTCGCTTGGAGCATGTGGTCAAGAATGGCCTGCATGGTTTGCCGAAAAAATATATTCCAGACGGATATACGCCGCGCAAGGCGACATCTCTTACCCATGTGGAGCGAAGCAAATTTGCTATGAATGAAGATGCTTTGAATCTGTTTCCAGACAGAGTATGGCATCGTGCACACCGTCAGCTTGGAACTCTCGGCAACGGGAATCATTTTGTTGAAGTTCAGTCTATCGAGATTGCTGAAGATCAACGGGAAATAGCGGAAGCTTGGGGGCTGTTCGATGGTCAAGTGGCAGTGATGATCCACTCGGGTTCACGATCCTGGGGAGGCTCGGTCAGCCAGTATTGCGGAAGCCTTATAACGAAAATAATGCGGGCTGAAGGGCTCGGTACCGCAGATCCGAATCTGCTGTTTGCTCCGCTAGCGCATCCTCTTGCAGAATCATATGTCAATTTGATGTACTCTGCATTGAATTATGCTGTTGTGAACCGACATCTTATAGCTTATGCGGTCCGTGAAGCGGGTAAGGATGTGTTCGGATCGAAATTCGAGATGACGACGCTGTACGACCTTATGCATAACTATGCATGGGAAGAGGAGCACGAGGGGCAGTCTTATTTTGTTCACCGTAAAGGCTCGACCAGAGCGCTTCCGGCTAATCATCCTGACAACCCGTTGCCGTATATGAATACAGGACATCCAGCACTTATTCCGGGCTCAATGGGAACCGCCTCCTATATCATGGTGGGCTCTCCGGGTGGAAGAGATAACTTTTATTCCATCTGTCATGGAGCGGGACGAATTCGCTCACGCAGCGCGACCAAGAGGTTGGTAACATTGAATGAGTTCTCCTCATCGCTCAAAGTAGGGACGGATGACGAGATTGTTGTGAATCAGCGATCTTTAGAATCTATTTTAGATGAATCACCGCAGGCTTATAAGGATGTGGATCAGATTATCGAAAGCGTCGTAGGAGCGGGTTTGGCTCAAGTCGTGGCTAAATGCAAGCCTCTGGCAACGGTGAAAGGTGCAAAATGATGATGACTAGAGATCTTCTTCAAAATGCGACCGCTGTCGTTACCCATATAAAAACAGAGAACCGCGTCATGACCGCTTACAACGATTATGCGTACGTGCAAGAAAGAATCCAAAAGCTGCTCCAGGAACGATACCTTCAGCATTTTGAGCTGTATGTGAGTGCTGACGGAAAAGAAGACTACTGGGAGCTGCTTAAGCAGGATGTGAAATCCGGTGATCGAAGTGTCCAACTTGTAGCTCCAATATTCGATTATATCGAATCTAGAGCGTTTGGCCTTACAGGAGCAAACGAGGATTCAGCTTACCAGACATTTCCCACGATCATGAATAATGTATTTGCTTATCCCGATTGGGGTGTGGCTTTAGCGAGAATACCTGTTTTTCGGCAAAACGGAATAGGCTGGGAGGATTTCGTCTTTGCTATAGATGATGCCAGCTTGAAAGGCTTTTTGAATCAATCCCGGCAGCGTCGAAGAGATTTGGACCGTCATCAGGTGACTGTCTTTACAGATGGGCCTCATGGAACGGATAAAGAATTGTCTCCCATCACCAGAATGGTAGATAGGGCAGAAGTTATCATGAAAAATGAAGTGAAACAGGAAATTTACCGTTCGATTGATCAGTTTTTTGCCCGTGATCGAAGCTTCTTTCATGAATACCAGATTCCTTACAAAAGGGGAATTTTGCTCTACGGCAAGCCGGGAAACGGCAAAACCACTCTTGTCAAATCGATCGCCGGAAGCGTGAACGCACCGGTAGCCTATTGGCAAATTACGGAGCATACCTGCAGCGAGTCGATGCAAGAGGTTTTCCAGGCTGCAGCGAACATGGCACCCATGATCCTCGTAATTGAGGACATCGATTCCATGCCTGAGCAGGCGCGGTCTTATTTCTTGAACCTGTTGGACGGGGCGACTTCCCAGGAAGGCATGTTTTTGATCGGAACGACGAATTACCCGGAAAAAATTGATCCGGCCTTGATGAATCGGGCAGGTAGATTTGACCGTGCTTATGAGATAAAACTGCCTGATGCGGAGCTGAGGTTAACCTATCTGGAGGAAAAAGGACTCGGCAAGCTTTTGAACAAAGAGTTGATGGGGACGGCCGCTAGGCTTACAGAAGGATTCACGTTTGCCCAATTGAATGAACTGTATGTATCCACTGCATTGGAGTGGCACTACGAGCAAACGGCACATGTGGAGAAGCTAATAAAGACAATGAAGTCCGATCTTCATAAAGGACAGACGTTATCCTGGTTAAAAGAGGAGCCGGAAATACGGGTCGGATTTTTGGCAATGTGATTATGAAAATGACAAGTAAGTATGGAAGCTAGGAAGTGATTGATATGTTGAACGAAAGACAGCAAATGAGTTTAAGCAAGCTGATGAGCAAAATTTTACGGCATTCACCTCAAGATTTCGGACTGTCCTTAGATGAGGGGGATGGTTCTTGTAAGCTAGAGGATCTGCTCATTATCCTCCGTAAAGAAGTAAGATGGTCTGCTCTCGGTTTAGAAGATATCGAATATGTAGTCAGGAACTGTGAGAAGCAGCGTTTTGAAAGTACGGGCGGGCGAATCCGCGCACGATATGGACATAGCCACGATAAGCTAAGCTATCCGGTGGCGGAACCGCCGGCTGTGCTGTTCCATGGAACGAACATCAAGGCTGCGCCTGTTATTTTGGAAGAAGGTATCCGTCCGATGAAGCGGCAATATGTGCATTTATCGGCGGGGCTCCACTTTGCCACCCTTGCGGGAAAACGGAGAGGGGAGCTTGTACTATTGGCGGTAGATACGGTCAAGGCTGTCAGCTCGGGAGTTTCTTTTTATTATGCAGGTAACGAGGTATGGCTTGCAGATGGAATTCCGTCAGAATGCTGTAGTATTTTTGACAATAGTAGTGGAGGTTAGGACTAGAGATGAATAAACAGATGATCGATATCGGTGTGAACTTGATGCACCGCTCTTTTCAACAGGATCGTGACAAGGTTGTTGCACGCGCAGCGGAAGAAGGCGTTTCACCGTTGATCCTCACGGGGACCCATGAGAGGAACAGCGAAGAAGCGGCAAGGTATGCTGCTCGGTTCCCTGGGAAGCTGTATGCAACGGCAGGGATACATCCGCATGATGCGCGCAACTGTACAGCTCATACCATAGAAAAGCTGCGTCGTCTCGCTTCACTTCCCCAAGTGGTCGCTATTGGAGAATGTGGGCTTGACTACAACCGGGATTTTTCACCAAGGGATGTACAGAAAAAGTGGTTCGAAGAGCAAGTTCAGCTAGCGTGTGAGTTGCAGATGCCTCTCTTTTTACATGAACGGGAGGCTCATTCTGATTTTATTGGCTTGCTGAAGCCTTATGCAGGTCGTATCCATAAAGCGGTTGTGCACTGCTTCACAGGCTCCACTCATGAGCTGCAGGTTTATTTGAGTATGGGCTTTTACATCGGAATCACCGGCTGGATTTGTGACGAACGTAGAGGGAAGCACCTGCGGGATTTGGTCAGAAAAATCCCATTGAATCGATTGATGATCGAGACGGATGCCCCTTTTCTGACACCAAGAGACTTGAGCGTGAAGCCGCAGGATGGACGAAATGAGCCTGCTTTTCTACCCCATATTGCGCAAGCTGTAGCGGCGTGTGTGGGAAAGACGAGGGAAGAGGTTGCGGATATTACGACCGAGACAGCGAAGGATTTTTTTGAGTTGAAGTAAATAAGTTTAATTTCGAGATGCTGCCTCTATTCTATTAAGAAGGAGGTGGTTTTTTAATCTTCAGAGCTGCGAAGTTCTTGACTTTATGGAGAAAGGTACTATAATTTATGTATTAAGACTGTCCAAGTTACATAAATAGCTACAAAGAATGATGTTGAAGATGAAGCATGTGTTCTTATGTAAACGTTTACATATCGCTTGGGTTGATAGTTTTTATGTAGACAAAGTGAGAAACCGAGTAAGTAATCTTTAGTAGTATGATTTGTAACGAGTTGATGTAAATTTTTATATTTTCATGTAAACGTTTACCTAAATATTTTTTTGAATTTATAAAGAGAAATTTTAGTTGAAATTGTAGGAGTCGTTGAAGTGCAAGAAAAGCTACTGCCAAGACACGAATGTATCTTCATCGAAAGAGCTTCGAATAGAAGCTTTTCTTATTTTTAACAAATATAAGTAAACGTTTACCTGGAATATTTAGTGAGAAAAAGTTTGGGGAACATTTGAATAAGCCGGTGTACAAAAGTAATTTATATTAGTCTTTTTGGGAGGTGATCGGGTGGGAATGTTTGATGAAATGTGCAAGAAAACAAGTTAATTAGCGACAAAAACTAACCCCAAATAAGTCTACGAGGAGTGAAGGAACATGTATAAAAAGATACATAGAGTGATGAGCATGATATTAGTAATTCTTATAGCATTGTCATCGCTTCAATTAACTATGGGCACTAAGGTTGAGGCTGCTTCAGATGGAGCAGCTGTAATCACGTTTAAAAACACTAAAGACAACCTTCTCGACCTTTTGGCAGCAGCCGGATATGACTCCACGAACCCCACGCAAGCGGCTAGTCTAAAGACAGTTGTCGTAAAAGCAGGCACGGCAAAGAAAGTACTTGCGAATGCCGATTTTAACTCCGGGACTAAGTCTTTTAGCAATTTTATAAATCTTACATCTTTCACGATAGAAAAACCGGATGATCCTACCTATATAACATGGAACGGCAACAAACTGCCTAATAATGCTTTTAAAGGGCTGGCAAACCTGAAGCAAGTAAAAATAGGAATTGATACTTCCTACATCGGTACATCGGCATTTGAGGGTTGTTCCTCATTGGAAACAGCAGAGTTTGGCTTGACTCGTACGCTGGGACCATGGGTTTTCAAGGGCGATACCAGTCTTAAATCCATCACCTTTAACAAAACCTATCTTCCAATCGGGCTTGATGATGTTGTTGGACCGCCTGCAGCGCCAGGTGACTGGTTTCACGGTGTCGACACCAACAATCTTATCATTTATGTGCCCACAGCTGCGGTCGATGCTTTTCTAGCTGACGATGATTGGAGTAATATCGGCGACAGCGGCATCACCGTTATGTCGAATGGTGACAACTCCCCCAAGGATGGCGATGCCGGAGCACCCGCAACGCAAAACGTTATCATCAATACGTTTACAACCAAACTTTTAAAGAATGCCATCGACAGCTCAAATTTTACGGGCAATGATTATGGGGATATCAAAGTTCTCACTATTAACGCAGGCGTACTTGACCCTGTTGACTGTACTTTTATTGCCACCAGTCTTAAAAAGCTTGAGGAGCTTTATATTGTTGGTACAGCTAATTTTACAAATGGGACTATTCCCAAAAATGCCTTTGAAGGCAACAGATATCTAAAAATAGTCAAAGCGGATAACGTAACAGTAATCGGAGTGAAAGCGTTCAATTTATTTGAAAGCTTGACCGAAGTCAACTTCCCGAATGTTACAACAATAAGCTCGCAAGCGTTTGCACAAACAAAAGGGTCTAGTGTCAGCAAGCTCACGACAGCAAGATTTCCCAAAGTTCAAGTTATTGAACAAAGAGCATTCTATTTTTGTATGAATTTGAAGAATTTGTACTTAGGAAGTATACCGCCCACGCTTACTGTGCCCTATGGCAAACAAGGGTTGTGGTTCAATTTTGTGACAGATATGACTGTACATGTGCCCAGTTTGGCCGTCTATAATGAATATATCAAGCTTGAAAATAGTGATCAGATTGACTGGAGTGCGATGACTTTTGTCGCAGACAACGGAGATGCCTTGCCTGTAATACCACCGGCGGACCCCTACGTTGACGCTGACTATAACTATCTGCGTGAGGATCATCAGGTACCCTATTATGATGGTGATTACAAATTAAGCCTTAATATGTACACCTTTAACATGAACTTAAACTCGTGGCTGCAAGGGCGCACCTCTCCTGTTCCGATGACAACGCTAGATACGATACAGTGGGCTCACGACAATGGTTTTGACGCTGTTGACGTTACATGCTACTACATCCCAGGTTACAGCAATACGGACATGCCAACACCCGAACAGCAGGTGCTCATACATGCCTATGCCAAACAAATTAAAGATCTTGCCAGCAGTTTGGGTATTGCGATAAGCGGCACGGGCATCCAGAATAATTTTGCCGATCCTAATCAGGCTAGGCGGGATGTAGATATTGAGCGTATTAAGTTTTGGACTCAGATTGCATCAGAAATGGGCGCACCTGTTATCCGGGTATTCGCCGGGCCTCCTCCTGTTGATATTAAGCGCACAGGCTGGGCAGCTATCACGCGTGATCGAATTGTGCCTAGCATTCAGCAAATTGCGGATTTTGCAGCAGCCAACTATCCGACCGTTCAAATCGGAATCCAAAACCATGGCGATATGCTGGCTACGGCCAACCAAGTGCTACAATTTATGAAATGGGTTAATAGACCAAACGTTGGCGTTGTGAACGACACAGGATACTACAGAGAGTTTATGAATGTCGATGCGACACAGTATGATTGGTACAAGGATATTTCACTGATCCTTCCTTATTCAAATAACTTTCAAGTTAAGAAAAAGCCCGCAGGTGCTGAAACAACAGAGCTTATGGACTTGAATAAATTGTTTGGGATCATCAGAAATAGCCCATACCGTGGTTATATACCGGTTGAATTGTTATGGCTTCCCAACGATGACGGCTATCCGGGCAATTTGAACACACCGCCCTATAATGAAACATCAACATTCCTTCAATCAATGAGAACAGCTATGCGTAACACAAAGCAAATAACATCAGTGGGTGCATCGGATTTGAGCGGTATAAGCTTGTCATCAGGTACGTTGAATGAAGCTTTTACTGGGTCAAAGACGAGCTACACGCATAATGTAGCGAATAATGTTGAGAGCCTAACGATTACGCCGAAGGTAGCCTATGCATCGGCAAGTGTGAAGGTGAACGGAACGACCGTTACAAGCGGTCAGCCGAGCGCAGCGATTGCGCTTAACGTAGGAGTGAATACCATTCCAGTGGTTGTAAAGGCATCGGATGGGTCCACAAAAACCTATACAATTAATGTAACAAGACTAAGTAACAATGCGCTGTTGTCCAATCTGGCTGTTGATCACGGTACGTTATCACCGGCGTTTTCGCCAACGGGATTAAATTATACCTTAGATGTATCGAACAGCACTTCAAGTTTCAATCTTTTCTTAACGAAAGCAGAGCTTAACGAAACGCTTTCGGTTACGGGCGCTGTATACAACACGGTAACGGGCAATGTGTACTCGTATAAGGTTTCAAACTTGATAGTTGGGTCTAATCCGATTCAAATTTTGGTGACCTCACAGGATGGAAAAAGTTATTATCCGTATAATCTCATAGTGAACCGTGCAGCAGCCAGCAACAACGCCGACTTAAGCTCTATGGCACTGTCAAATGGTTCCCTTAGTCCTGCATTTGCATCAGGCACAATAGCCTACACTTCAATTGTGGGTAATGGGATATCAAGCCTCACCGTAACGGCAAATGTATATGATAGTAAGGCTTCGATGACTGTGAACGGAAATCCGGTCATAAGCGGTCAAGCGAGCGGAGCGATTAACTTGAATGTAGGTAGTAATACCATCAACGTTGTAGTGACAGCGGAGAACGGCACAACTAAGACTTATAGCGTAGTAGTGAACCGTGTATCAGGCGGTAGTAGTAGTGGTGGTGGCGGTTCCGCTCCAATCGATACCAAAGTGACCGGAACGGAAGGCAAGCTAACGCTTCCCGCAGGCAAGACAGGCGAAGTTAGTTTGGGTAATAAAATAGTAGTCTCTATTCCCGCGAATGCTACAGACAAAGAACTGAAATTAACAATCGAGCAACTGGCGAACACTCAAAACCTACTTGCGAATAAAGAGGTTCTGGTCAGCTCGATATTTGAAATTTTGAAAAGCTTCCCTGAGAACTTCAGCAATCCAGTCACGCTGACCTTCACTTTCGATCCGGCAAGCTTGAAGAATAACCAAACGGCAGCTGTCTTCTACTATGATGAAGGGAAGAAAGTATGGGTTGAAGTCACAGGCAGTAAGATCAATGGAAATCAGATTACCGCAGAGGTAAATCACTTTACGAAATTCGCAGTATTCGCCGTAGACCAAGCGACGAAGCAGCCAATAACTGGGCAACCTACAGATACGAAATCAACGGTTCAATTGAGCGATATCGCTGGGCATTGGTCAGAGGCTAACATCAAGCAAGCGGTGAGCAAAGGAATCGTCAACGGTTATCCGGATGGTACATTTAAACCGAATCATACGGTAACACGTGCGGAATTTGCTGTGATGCTGATGAACACACTGAAGCCGCAAGGAGAAGGAGCGACGCTGACCTTCATAGATGGAGCAAAGATTGGAACTTGGGCGCAGAAAGCAGTCGCACAAGCGTTCCAAGCAAATATTATTAAGGGCTATGAGGACGGGAGCTTCCGTCCAGAGGCAGAAATTACACGTGCTGAGATGGCCGTGATGATCGCTAATGCATTGGGGCTGGTTATTGAATCCGATATCGAAACCGGCTTCGCGGATGACAAGGATGTTCCGGTGTGGTCCAAAGGTGCAGTAGCGGCAATGAAGAAACAAAAATTAGTAGAAGGCAAAGGCGGCAACGAATTTGGTCCTGCGGCCTCAACAACGAGAGCCGAGGCTGTAACCGTACTTCTGAACATGCTAGCCCAAAAGAGTAAATAACGTATAAAGCATTTGGAAAGAGGAAATAGGGTTATTCTTCAGGTAGTCGAACCGGCTGCTTGAGGGGTAACCCTTTTTTCACGGAATAATGGCTGGGGAATTCAAAAATGACGGCTTACGCCTTCTTTAGAAGGATATGGTATAATTTTACTGTGAAAAATGTTCGAGATACCATGGGCATATCGTTTTACTTTGGAATATTAAATGAAAGCTACATAAATAAGTACATTTTATTTGCTCGTGAAAAAGAGGAGGAGTTTAATATTATCAGCCAAATATTAGTTAGCGTGGTAGCTTTGGAGCATTTGTACATCCTATACTTGGAAATGTTTTTGTGGACCACACCTAAAGGATTAAAAACCTTTGGAACAACGCAAGAAGTGGCCGAAGCATCAAAATCACTGGCTGCTAATCAAGGCCTATACAATGGATTTCTAGCTGCTGGATTGATTTGGAGCTTGTTATACACTAATGCAGCGGTAGCGCGTGAGATTCAAATATTTTTTCTGGTTTGTGTTCTAATTGCAGCTATATTCGGGGGAATAACGGCTAAAAGATCGATACTCTTAGTACAAGGACTTCCTTCGCTGGTCGCTTTGTTATTTGTTTTATTTTCGTAGTAGTAGCCAGATGTATTTAAAACTCTTTCGCTGGCTTAATAATTGAGGTGGTTAATTATGAAATTTTCTTTTGAAGTTGGTGTTAAGGAAAAACACAGTAAAGGAGGTTAAGAAATGATACCAATTAAAATCTATATTCACAGGAACAGAGGAAAATGGGAGCTAACCGATAAAATAACAAGTGAGCTTGCCTCAGTCAGACACTTGGAGGAATCGATACGAAATGGGGAGAAGCCGTTCCTGCACGAAGTGCGAGTAGAAGAAGGTTCTTACAAATGGAATCCAACGGAGCATCAATATGAATTGCAAATTCACAGCAGATCAATAGAACCTACAAATGGCAAGAATATGGTAGCACAAATGATAAATTTATTAGGCTTCGTCGTAATTATATTCGGTTTTATTGCAGGGTTTCTAAGACTTCCAAATGGCATACTAGCTGTAACGTTTATATTCTCAGGTATCGTAACAGGACTGCTGATAGTAGGATTTTCAGAGGTAATCTATTTGCTTGATAAGATAAATAAAAAAATGAACAAAGATTGAGAAGCAATATTCCAATAACGATTATATTAGAGGGGGCAATTAAGATATCCAGAACTATTGAATTTACTGAAAACACATTAATCTTACATTTAACTGGATTGACAAGTCTGGCCGCGCTAAAACGTCAGTTAGAAATTCCATATTCAGCGATCAAGGATGTAGCAATTGAAGACTTCAAAGTCTCGTTACTTCAGTTTAGAGTGGGAACCTCTATCGCTGATATAAGAGAAGGGCGTTTCATGTTAACCGACAAGTGGTCATTTATTTCGTATGAAAATCATAAAGATGTAATTGTATTGCGATTAATCGACCATGAATTTGAGAGCGTTGTTTTCCAAATTAATAATCCGGAAGAAGTAAAGAGCCGGATTTTGGAGCGTATTTCAAAGTGAACCGATGATTTTATCTACGTATAATAGTATTCTAGTGATATGAGGTAACTCTTAGGAATAAAGACTTTGTAAAAAAATCTTTTCATTCCATTAATCGAGGTGCGCTATGTCTAAGAAAATGTGGTTGGTTCGGGCCGGTGAGGGAGCCTACCTATTTAATGAGTTCAAAGAGAAACAAGCCGTAGCTATCGGCTGGAGCAAGTTGAAAAATATGGCAAGTGTAACCTCTCTCCAAGCTGTTAAAACATTGTTGAAGTCCAACTATCCCGAGTACAAAGACGGGAAAACCAATATTACTGCAGGGCAGATATATAGATTTGTCTGCGAGTTTCAAGTAAATGATGAAGTGATCACCTATGATCCTGAAGAACGTCTATATTACATCGGAAATATTACATCGAAATATGATTATAATCCAGGATTTATTACGGATAAACCCAATGTTCGCAAAGTGTCCTGGACCGGTAGCGTATCACGTGATTCTCTATCAGCAAGTGCAAGAAATACTCTGGGGTCGATTTTGACGATTATTGCTATACCTGACGAGGTGCGATCAGAAGTATATAGTCAGATGGGAAAACAATCTAATACGCCGGAAGAAGAGTCGGAGGAAGAAACGGACGAACTGGAACTTATTAAAGCAGATATTATTCTTAAATCAAAAGAGTTCATTAAGGACAAGATTGCTAATCTTGATTGGGAACAGATGCAGGAATTGGTTGCTGGAATACTTAGGGGGATGGGATATAAGACTCGCATCTCTCCCAAAGGGCCTGATCGTGGAAGGGATATTTTGGCTTCACCAGATGGGCTTGGTCTCGAAGAACCCAGAATAATGGTTGAAGTGAAACATCGTTCGGGCCAAATGGGCGCTAATGAGATACGCAGCTTTACCGGAGGGCTTCGTTTGGGTGACCGTGGAATATATGTTTCTACAGGCGGTTTTTCCAAAGAGGCCAAATATGAAGCGGAGCGGTCCAACAACCCATTGTCCTTAGTAGATCTGGATTTTTTAGTTGAACTGGTGACCCAATATTACGACCAATTTGATGCGGAGACTAGAACTTTGGTGCCTTTAAGAAAAATATATTGGCCAGCCTGAGGGTAAAAATACAGACAGCCCGTCTGAAGCAATCAATATTGATAGTTATGAAAAAGTAAACAGTACTGACAGAGGCAAGTAAAAGTTTAGTTTTTTGCAGTCAACCAGAATATCCAACCTCAGGTTGATTCAATTTCCTTTGAAGCAATTTTTAAGTATAAAAGAAGATTTGATATATTGATGAAATGTTACAAATACTCACAGGGCATTTTGATAGAATCAGTGACTTGAAGAGTAGTAAAGGTATGTCGAAAGAAAGGATTTGTATATGGACTGCTAAACATCCACTGAATCCAAATATAGCTGGGATGAAACAGGGGGACGAGAAGAGGGAAGCACGGAGAAATCCGAGCCCCTAAGCTCGGTTCCCTTTTCTTATAATAACAGACTTTATAAGTTTTCAGCGGAGCTGAAGAAGTCTGATATTGCAAGAAAAGCTACCGCATAGACACGAATGTATCTTCATCGAAAGGGCTTCGAATAGAAGCTTTTCTTATTTTCGCAGCCTATTTAATATCGTTGTGTCAGAAAAGTAGGGTGATGAGAGTTTATTTATTGTCAAAAATGAAATAAGGTATAAGAATTAGAATTAACCTTGTAGAAAAGATGGTGGTTATGAAAATTCATTTTGAGAATGAAAGTATAGAATTTAATGTTCAATATGCAAATAGAAAGAAGCTTTCCATTCATATAGACTCTCTTGGCCTCATAACTGTAAAAGCTCCCAAAGATACGAGTAAAGAGCTAATTATAGCCGCTGTGGAGCATCATGGAAAATGGATACTGGAGAAAACCTCTGCCATTGCAAAAGCTCTAGAATCTCCTAAAAGAAGAGAATATCAAGACAAAGGAAAGTTCCTTCATCTTGGGAAAGAGTATTTTCTACATGAGCTAATAGAGACCGGAGAGTTAAATGAGGAAGAACTTCAAAGAAATCTCAAGAAGTTCTACTTCTCAAGCTGCAAGAGGATTGTAGGAGAACGAATACAAACATTTCAACTACAACTGAGAGTAAAGCCGAAATCTATCGAAATAGTAGAGTCTAAAACCAAATGGGGAAGCTGCAGCTCGGATAAAAAGATAACCTTTAACTATCGACTGGCTATGGCACCAATTGAAGTTATCGATTATGTGATCGTCCACGAACTATGTCATTTGCTTCATATGAATCATGATAGATCATTTTGGAGACGTGTTGGAAGTATTATGCCGGATTACAAAGAAGAGCAGGATTTTTTAGCACGGTATGGGCATTCTATGACGCTTTAAAAATTGGTCCAAAACCCAAATCAGCGATTGACGAAGTCATTCGTTTTCAGCTCAGAACCGAGCTCAGCTCTAGACAAACCTTGGGTGAGGAAATGGCAGCGTATAGATATTATTCGATTCGAAGCCATTGCCTACCGTAAAAACCTGCATCTATACATCCTTTTGACCAGTTAATCGGCAGTCTTTTGGAATTCATGCAAATGTGCATCTTTTTCTCATTCTTGGCTGAAACCGGAACATATTGCGAGAAAATTGATGTACTTTCGCAGTTTTTCCTCTTAGAAGAATATTTCGGTAGAAAAATAACTGCAGATTTGCAGGCTTTTATTCGGGGTTGGTTGTGAGGAAGAAGATTAAGGTGGAGAAAATAGCCGATCCGATGCCAAGGTGAGCATAATACCGGGAACAACTTGTCGTAAAAAGGAATTTTTTGTTAGGTTGTAGAATTAAGCATACATTATCGCTTAGGTAAGTCAGGGCTGTAAAGCAATAACGAACGTAGTATTACCTTAGTTTTCAACGATGAATGGATGGAAGCAGCAGAGGATTGAAAATATTCTGCTTTAATATGGATGGAGAAGGAGTTATTATGATACGTTTTGGCGTAATAGGGACGAACCGGATTACTGAAGAATTTATTAAAGCAGCACAAGAAATCGAGGATTTTGCATTAACGGCCGTTTACTCACGAACTGAAGAGAGGGCTGAAGAATTTGGGACCAAATACGGGGTTTCCCATATTTTTACAGATATAGAGTCTGTGGCTCGAAGCGGGGAGTTAGACGCTGTGTATATCGCCAGCCCTAATTCCTTTCACGCTAAGCATGCCATAATTTGTATGAATCATGGAAAGCACGTGTTGTGTGAGAAACCAATAGCCTCCAATACAAAAGAATTACAAGAAATGATTAAGGTCGCACAAGCCAACAAAGTCGTTCTGATGGAGGCTTTGAAGTCAACGCTGCTTCCTAATTTCCGGGCAATTCAAGAAAATGTATATAAGCTGGGCAAAGTGCGCCGTTATTTTGCGAATTACTGCCAATATTCCTCTCGCTATGATGCGTACAAAGAAGGAACGGTGCTTAATGCATTTAATCCGGTGTTCTCCAATGGTTCATTGATGGATTTAGGAGTTTATTGTATTTATCCAATGGTTGTTTTATTCGGGAGACCGGATCAAATAAAAGCAACAGGGGTGAAGCTTGATTCCGGTGTGGATGGGGAAGGCAGCATATTGCTTAAATATGCAGAAATGGATGCAGTCATTATGTATTCCAAAATCACCGATTCCTCATTGCCTTCCGAAATTCAGGGGGAGAGCGGAAGCTTGGTCATCGACAAAATCAACCATCCCGGGAAAGTGGAGATTCACTATAGAGATGGAAGCATAGAGGACATAACGAAACCGCAGGATAGTAAAACGATGATTTATGAGGTAAAGGAGTTTATTGAGTTAATCCATAACGGGCGCTTGGAGTCGACGACGAACTCCTATGCCAATTCCTTAATCGCTATGGAAATCATGGACGAGGCAAGAAAGCAAATTGGACTCGTATACCCTGCAGATACAAATGATTAAGTCGAGTGGAAAAAAATATAAAATACCGGCATCATCTGTGACTGTAGATGAATGCCGGTATTTTGTGTAAAACTCTTCTTAAAGCTTATGGAAGCTTATTAGCTGCTGGAGCCGCTTGAACTGCTTGAGCTGCCAATGCCGCCCTTCGAGCCTGAAGATACTCCACTGGAGATGCCATTGGATGATTTGCTGCTTGAGCTGCTGCCCACACTGCTGGAGCTTGAGGAGCCGGATGAGCTTGACGAGCTGCCTGTACTCTTTGGAGTTGTTGTGCTGCTTTGAGTGCTTTGAGTACCGGAATTGGCGGTGCCGAACGAACCTGAACGTGTAGAAGTTGTAGGCGCTGGTGTACTGTTCGTTGGTGCAGGAGTTGTGCTTTTCACATCCTTACTTGCCGCTGCGGGAGGGGAGCTTGTCACCGTGCCGTTCGCTCCAGCAGCGGGTGCAGGAGCTTGCCTTCCGTTGGACGCAGCGGACCCAATGGCAGCGGCCGCCGCACCAATAGCTGCACCCGCAAGTGCTCCGCCAATCAATCCTGAAGCAACGGATGAGCTTCGCCCATAATACGTATTCCCATCATGGGAATAGGAGTATTGCTTGTCGTAGCTGTCCCCCGAATCATCGCATTTGCCATCGTTGTTATCGTCCTTGCAATAGTCTTGCTGGGTTCCGCCAAATGGCGCAGCGTTAGGGTCCACGGCTTGCTGAGCAGGGTTACTTGAAGTAGCAACCTGCTGTGTGGCAGTTGTTGTTTGTGGGGTCGGCGGGGTTTGCCCACATCCTACTAGAGTAGCTGTAGCCATAAATACGGAAACCATCATAGCCGATTTGTTCATCGGAACGGCCTTTTCTTTGAGGCCGTCCGCTTGTTTTTTTCGTGACATCGTATTCACCTCATTTTGTGCTTCGGGCGTAGTAAACGAACATCTTACGATCCTCATCGATCTCGAAAGACGATTTGTCCCACTTCTGCCCATTCAGCGTTATTGTCTCTGTTTGAAGCAGGAGTAGCACATCCAACAAGCTGTCGTAATGCTGTAAGTGAAGGATTGGGTAATCAGTCAGCTCCTCAGCGAACTGCCTGATTTCAACGACAAGCTCTTCTCCGTTATCAATAGAAGGCTCCATTTGCTCTGTCACTTGGTCGGACGGAGTCACATAAATCAGATGGAGGTTTTCTTGTTTCTCAGTACGTTGCTTTTCATAAATGGTTCCTCCACGAATCAACCAGTCCGATACGTTTCGGATGAGTAACTCTTCAAGCGGAATGCTGTCATAATGACAAATCACTTCCAACGGGTCATGATGTAACCGATACTCCAATCGAGCCATGCCACGTTCCTCCCATATGATCAATCTTATCGAAATAAATAAAACAAAACTAAGTAATATTTTACTACAAATGTATATAATAGTCTTGATTTAGATTAAAAACGACAGAAACAGCTGATTTTATCGAATACGTGCGAGACTGACAAAGCTTAGCCTATCCTTCGTATGGAGAGTAAGTGGGCTTTCAAATATGTATAAAACAACATAAGTGAGGAATAACAAAAAAGGACTTGCAATAGATATACTATCCGTGGTATATTGTCATTCTTGCTGTTGCGAGACGGCGAAAAAGATAAGTAAATAAATAAAAATAAAGTACTTGCAATTAGTAAACAACATGTGTTATATTGATTCAGCTGCTTACGAGGCAGTGAAACAAACGAGTAAATAG